>NZ_JBYVYL010000002.1:0-474171 GCF_058148425.1 Providencia sp. 6390 | reverse complement strand
TATTTTAGATATTAAAGGGACAAAGAAAAAGGTAGTTGTTAAGGAATAGTTCTTGGATGCCTGTGGATATCAGATCAGGTAGTATCAGGAAGTGAGATGTACAATCCCAAAAACTGAACTATTATTTATTTCTATGATTTCCACGATATTGAGTTATCGATGCTTTCATCATTAATTATTTCGGCGTTTTTTTATATGTGAGTTTTTTTATTTTGCATAAAATGATTAAAGAAAAACAAAGTACTGACTATTTTTATTTAAGATTTAATACCTAGTCTTAAAGGGAATATATTTTGTATGTAAATAAAGGAGCTATGTTGTTTGGAAACGGTAATTATTAATGCATTGTATTCTCTGACTTTTGGGAGTAACAATGATGTTAAAATGTCTGCAATTATGACTTTAGGGGATTATAAAGCTACTATACAGCAAGATGCGATTATATTTAGATTGATAGAGTTATGCAGTGATCCGAACAAAGAAATAGCTAAGTCTGCAATTGAATCGCTAAGTAAACTATCTCGCCATTTTGATGTACTTAACTAATAGATATATATAAAAATTATATTTTATATTACGCAACTATTTAGAATTTAACATGAATAAATTCAATACTAGGATAATATGGATGCCCATTTATAAACACTATCTTTTATTTTATTTGTTTATAAGCATTCGTTATATTATTTTATCGTGTTATAGAAACTATAGCCTGCAATAGCACCAGCGACATCATAAGCAAAATCATGCCAGCTCCATCCAGTACCTTCAGGTCTGCTATCATAAAGCTCTTTGGCGGCACCTAAAGAAATAGAAAATAAAATACCAAACTGTGCAGCTTCTCTATGTTGCCAGTTTTGCCTATCGGCATAGGCATTACCAGCCATTGCCATTGCTGCGGAAAAGGCAAAATGTTGTGCTTTATCTTTTCCTCCCCAATTATCATTTGACCAATGGAAGCCTGTGCATCCGCTGGTTATTAGTATTAGTCCAATGAATGGATATGTGAATACTTTTTTGGATAGATTCATTTTTTCCACGGAATAAGGTAGATATAAAAAGCACCACATTAGTGGCGCTTTACAAATTAGCTTATAGGATACGGCTGATTAACCGGTCAACTCTAATTCGTCTTAGCCGGCGAATAAGTTTTTTCACCTTAACAGGATAAGTTTGAATGCTATCTAGCTCACGATAATGATTAACCACCTTGGTATGAGTACGAATACATTCTAGCTCATGTTGGCGTTGCTCCTGCATTTCTTGATTAGGATCGTGGATCAACACTGCATTTTCGAGATCTAGCCCCCAAGCGCGTGGGTTTAAATTATTACCTGTAATAAGTTGCCATTGATTATCAACCCACATCCCTTTTAAGTGGTAAGTATTATCTCCATCCTTCCACAAGCGGATGGTCAGTTGTTGGCTATCAATAAATTTCTGTAACCGACTAACAAACCTGCGTAAATTTATTTCATACAGATATGGCAAGGCGCCGATAATTTTAAATGGTTCTTCAGGTGGGATATAGAAATCATTAGCGGTTTTATCGCCAATAATAATTTCGACCTGTTTACCTTCACGCAGTAACCGACTAATAATTCTCACTAGCACCGCTGGAAGATTAAAATAAGGAGTACAAATAGTCAGTTTACTTTGTGTTGCCCCCATAAGGTGGGTGATAGTTCTGTTGAGATCATTTTTTTTACCTAAACCAACCAGAGGTGTTACAGCTAATTGGCTATTTGATGCATTACCGGTAAAGCGATATGAGCAGCCCCTTAGCGTGAGGCGAAATTGTTTAATGATGTTCTTGAATTCAGCGGTTTTAGGTCGATCAGCAATATTGAGCAACTGCACGGCATCTGCTGTTAATAAAGTATCATCAATAAAAGCTCTCATTGATGCGGTTAGCTGCTTATTTTTGATTAACTGATATCTATCGTAGCGATACTTTTCGTGGCGTTGCAAGTAAACATCATTAATACTTGCACCACTGTATAATAGGGTATCATCAAAGAGAAAACCTTTAAGATGTAATACCCCTAGCGCTTCCCGGGTATTGACTGGAATACCATAAACAGGGATATCGATTTCAGGGTACTGTTGTGCAACATCGTAGTACCAATCTGCATTGGTTGAATTGGCTGCTGCACCAATCCTGCCTCGTTGTGCACGGTGCCAATCAACCAGTATTTTAACGTCTAATGATGGATTAGCTTGTTTTGCCGCATACAGGGCGTGGAGGATGTCTTTACCTGCATCATCTTGCTCTAAATATAACGCAGTGATGTAGATGTAATGCTGAGCAACAGAGATTTGCTTAAGTAAAGCATCACGAAAATCTTCTGTTTTATATAGCGTTTTAACATCAGCAATGGATTGTGACAGTTTAGGCAAACTTGCCAAGTATTGTTGATGTTTTGCTTGTTTTAATTTTGACAACATCACAGTGTGAATTTCTCTTGTTAGTTCTAATAGCAACTCGCTTTAACTTTAAGTATATAAGTGAGCGAATGATCAGTCGATGATAGCATATTTAGCCAAACGATTTAGAATAAATTAAATTTCTGTTTAATTGTTATACAAGTTCGTTACGCGTATTGATCATAAGTGTAAGGTTAGGTTTACGACGCCATCTTCAAATTGCACATCAATTTCGAACCCTAATTTCTTGGCTAGGCTGATCATATTGCGGTTTTCAGGCATTGTGATCGCATTCAGTTTTTTGATCCCATGTGAGCGAGTGTAGTTCAGTAATTTGTTCATTAATTGGTAACCAAGTGTAAGCCCCTTCATATCGGAGCGAACAAGCACTGCAAATTCAGCTTCTTGGTTATCAGGGTCGGCCATTGCACGAGTAACACCAATAATTTCCGGTTCAGAGTATTGATTTTTAACTGCGACAAATGCCATTTCACGGTCATAATCAATTTGTGTCATATTGGCGAGATCATCGTGTGTAAACTCACTGATTTCACTGAAGTAACGATAATACAGATCTTCTTTAGTTACGCGCTCAATAAATGTTTTTAGAAGTGGTTCATCTTCAGGCAAGATGGGGCGCAGTAGGCAGGTTAAATCATCTTTTAAACTGATTGTTTCTTCTAATTCACTTGGATATGGACGGATGGCTAGCCTTGATTTTGGATCCTCTTGGGTCGGTGCCAATGTCATTGAGACATCAAGCAGGGTAAATTCATCGCCAGAAGCGAGCAGAGGATGGATATCAAGCTGAATAATATTTGGGCAATCAATGATTAAATTGGAAACTCGTACGAGTAAACTTGCTAATCCAGGGATATTTAAAGGTGATAACGCACTGCGTGATTTTATTTTATAACCTTTAATAGCTTGAATAACTAAATAGCGAGCTAACGCTAAATTTAATGGTGGTAAAGCAACCGCAGCTTGGCTTTCTTGTTGCCACTCAACACCACCTTCACCAAGCATGATTAATGGCCCAAAAATGGGGTCAAGTTCAACAGCAATGCGTAGCTCTTGAGCGCCAGGTCGGTTAGCCATACTCTGAACCAGTAAGCCCTCGATCCTTGCATGAGGGAAATTAGTTGATACGCGGTCAATAATTGCTTTAGCGGCTTCACCTACCTCTTTGGCATCGCGTAAATAGAGCATTACACCTTGTACTTCAGATTTATGGACGATATCAGGAGAACGTAATTTCAACGCAACGGGGTAGCCTATTCTCTCTGCAATTTCAATGGCTTCTTCGCTAGAGTGCGCAATCCAAGTCGGTAAACTATTAAGCCCATAAGCTTGCAAAATAGGTTGGACTTCATGGGTATCTAAATGCAAATTGTTATTTTGCAATGCTTGCTGAATATAATCATGTGCTTGCTGGGTATTTGTAGTTATACCAATTGGTAGAGCAGGTGTTTCTTTGAGTTGTTTTTGGTTTCGACGATACTCAACCATATGCATATAAGCTGTTATCGCACCTTCTGGCGTGCGGTAGGTTGGGATCCCTGCTTCACTAAATAAACGACGTGAGGCTTGTGATGAGTATTCGCCACACCAATTCGTTAGTATGGTTAGCCATTTACCTCTAGGGTGCTGTTTGATAGTTTTTATGACTTTTTCAGCCATCCCTTTGCTTTCAGTGATTGCACTTGGAGTATAAATTAGCAGTAGGGCATCATGGTCATGGCTATCTAGCATTTTATTTAACACACTAATATAACGGTCAAATGTTGCATCATCACCTAAATCAATCGGGTTTTGCGTAGAGAGGTCAAGAGGTAGTAGGGCACTAAGCTCAGTTTCTGTTTCTTGCCCTAATGTCGCTAGCTTACCATTACGCAGTAATAATTCATCGAGTGCCATTGCTGCAGGGGCGGAACCATTGCTGATGATTGAGAGGCGCTCACCTCTTAATGGTGTCATATGGCTCAATGTTTCAACGGCTGAAAACATTTCATGAGTATCTTGTACTCGAAGAAGGCCTGCTCTCTGGATGGCGGCATCATAGGCGGCATCCAAGCTAGGTTTTTCACCTAGTAATTGTTGTGCTTTGCGAGTGCGGCCACTTTTGATCACTAATATGGGTTTATTGCGTGATGCGCTACGTGAAGCAGAAAGGAAGCGGCGAGCATCACTAATGCTTTCGATGTAAAGCAAAATGGCACTGGTTTTACTGTCACGAGCGAGGTAATCCAAAAGATCATCAATATCAATATCGATACGATCACCGAGCGCAATAAAATAAGAAAAACCGATTTCGCGATGCCGTGCCCAATCTAATACGGTATTGGATACTGCCGCTGACTGGGAAATAAAGGCTAATTTACCTTTTAAAATTGGAATTGGTGAAAAACTTGCATTCAAGCCTTGCCATGGTGCTAAGATACCTAGGCTATTCGGCCCTAACAATCTAATTTGATATTGATGTGCAATTTTTTTTAGTTCAGCAAATTGTATTGAGGGGGATGATAGAATAATCACCACTTTGCAACCATATTCGCCTAATTGCTTTAAGCATTCAGGGTTTTTGGCATGATGTGTACAAATAACGGCGAGATCAGGCTTTAAAGGCAATTTATCAATAGATGGATAAGCCAGTACGCCAAGTATAGAACTACGATTTGGGTTGACGGGGAGAATCGGTCCTTTAAAGCCACTGGTTAATAAATTTTTCATCATAACCGAGCCAGCTCGGTTCGGATCTTCAGATGCACCAATGACCGCGATTGATTTTGGTCTAAACAAAGACTCTAACTGACTCACTAAACCCATGGTAGATAACCTTTTGCTTTGGTGAGCGAAAACACCGCCCTATCAATATTGAGATATACTATGCCTCATCTCTCTAGTAGCGCCAGTTTATCAGTGGAATTATCTAATGATGTTCACGTTTTCTACTATTAGTTATCTTAAAATTGCATACACTCATCATACTTCAAGTCTTCATTTGTGACTTACCTACCTGCAACTCGAATTATTTAAAGCATATCCATCACGGTAGCTACAAAAAATAATCATTATTCGCTATTCACAATCAGGTAACTGCTTTTTAGCTTGTAACATTTGAGCGAGAGGATGATGTGGTTTACCTTCTAGATACTTATCTCTAAATAGATTGAAATGGCTAAATAATTGTTGAGAAGCTAATGTATCCCCTGCAAGTTCTAATATGGTTGCAGCAACCTCGGCGGTGCAGTGCTGCTCTTCCTTAGATGGGGTACGCAGTAAATAATCGGTTCGTGCTTTGGTGTTAATAGAAAGCACTGGAATATTATCGAGATAAGGGCTTTTACGGAACATTTTACGTGCTTCAGGCCATGTCCCATCTAATAAAATAAATAATGCAGGTTTGTCAGATATAGTCGGTTGATTAACCACGACCCTTTCTGGCTGTGCGTAGCTTTCGGGGAAAATGATATAAGGTTGGCGCGTTGGATCTTGTAGCGCGGCAAGTAAGCGCGCGTCAGGTTCTGTTCTCGACCATTGAAAGGCTAAGGTGTCAGGCATGACATCTGCAATCAATTTACCTGTATTGCTGGGTTTAAATACTTCGCCATCAAACATGATCAAACAGAACTGGCTTTTGGCTGCCGTTGGCACTATATCTTGACAAAGACACTGTAGGATAGGTAATAAACAATATTGGCAGCGTTTAACACGGCAACCTCTTGCTTTAAACGGTTTGGTTGATAGTCGCAGGCGTTGTTGGCGTAGTGTATAAACGGCGTTTGGGGTCATGATCGGCACAAGTTTGGGTATCGATGAAAATAGAGCGCGTATTGTACGTAAATCCAATGAATGGTGATAGAGGTATATTCAGGATCTTTTCGATGCGATAATGTGTGAATCAGTGGCGTAGCTCAGCAACATCATGTAATCTTCGCGCCATAGCTTTGTAGGGGATAACAATGAACGACTCAAATGATTTTAGTGGTAAGAACGGTAAAGTAAAAGTGATGTATGTCCGTAGTGAAGATCAAAACGACGGGCAACATAAAGGCAAACGTCAGCAAGACAATCGACGTGGTAACGATAAGCGTGATGGTGGCCGCCGTAATGAGCGTTCAGGTCGCCCTGATGATAGAAGAGGCCAGAAGCCACGGGAAACTTCGCCTTGGCGTACGGTATCAAAACCAAACAGTGATGAGCTGGTTAATGATCATGGTGGTATTACCGGTAAAAGCCAAATTGATCCTGAACAACTGCGTAAGCAGCGTTTAGAAGAAACCCGTATTTACGGTGAAAATGCGTGTCAGGCAATGTTTAAAAACCGCCCTGATGCCATTGTGCGTGCTTGGTTTTTGCAATCAGTGACCCCGCGTTTTCGTGATGCATTAAAGTGGATGGCTGCAAATCGTAAGGCCTACCATGTTGTTGATGATGAAGAGCTGACAAAAGCATCAGGAACTGAGCATCACGGTGGTGTTTGTTTCTTGATCAAAAAACGCGGTGGTATGAGTGTTGAAACATACTTAGAACAAGCACCAGCGAAAGATTGTGTTTTGGCGTTGGAAGATGTGGGGAACCCACATAATTTAGGCGGCATTATGCGTAGCTGTGCCCACTTTGGTATTCAAGGTGTCATTTTACAAGATGCAGGTATGCTTGAATCAGGTGCAGCAATCCGTACAGCTGAAGGTGGTGCTGAGCATATCAAAGCAATTGATGCAGATGGGTTAAGCACGACATTAAATCACTTCCGCCAAGCGGGTTATACCATCGTGACGACATCCAGTCATAAAGGTAGCCAAGACATTGCTAAAGCGCAGCTACCTGAAAAAATGGTGTTAGTACTTGGTCAAGAGCGTGATGGCTTGAGTGATAGTGTATGGGATGAAGGTGACATGAGTTTGTACATTGGTGGTACAGGCAAGGTGGAGAGCCTCAACGTTTCTGTCGCAACGGGTATTATGTTAGCGCAATGGTGGCAACAGAATAAAGCCAAATAAGTAAAGCGTGAATATATTTAACGGCACATTAAATAATTTTTAATGTGCCGTTTTCGTTGTTAGATAGGGTTAGTGTGCACCACCGCCACCACCTTTTGTACCCGCCCCAAATGGCGGTTTCGCAAACCAAATGATGATCATCAGCAATATAAATACCCCTGCGGATAACCAAAAAATTTCATTAGCAGAAATAATGAGCCCTTGATCGGTAATACTTTTGGCAAGGTAGGCCGCGCTTTGAATATCATTCATTCCCATTTGTGCAAGGTCACTATATATATGTTGTGAGTTGACATTGTATGGGTTGATAAATTCGGTTAGCACTTCATGATGCATTGCTTCTCGCTGTGTCCACATAGTGGTGGTAATTGATGTACCAATGGCCCCCGCAAGTGTTCGTGTAAAGTTAGACAAACTGGAAGCGGAAGCCATCTTCTCAGGTGGTAGCCCTGATAAAGTAATGGTGGTCAATGGCATAAAGAAACAGGCAATTGCCAGCCCCTGAACAAACTGAGGCCACGCTGCAGCGGCAAAACTCATACCTGGTTCGAAGGTATAAGCGCGCCAATAATAACAGACCGCATAGATAATAAAGCTGAATGTCACGAGGTAACGCATGTCTATACGGTTACCAAATCGACCGATAATTGGTGTGATCAGCAATGGCAGCAAACCAACCGGTGCAGATGCGAGCCCAGCCCACGTTGCGGTATAGCCATAAACGGTTTGCAATAGCTGGGGGATCAGAACGATGGTGCCAAAATAGAGCATGTAAGCGAGGCTTAACGCAAGGCAGCCAATGGTAAAATTGCGTTCTTTAAATAATGATAGATCAATAACAGGGTGATCATCTGTTAGTTCCCACACTACTAAGAAGGCAATAGCAACGACGGCGATAACCGTGAGTACGATGATCTCAGTAGAATTAAACCAATCGAGTTCTTTGCCCTGATCTAACATAATTTGCAAAGCACCAATACCAACAACAAGTAGTACTAAGCCAACAGTATCAATCGGGTTAATCGATATTTTGGTTTCACGGCCTTTAAGTGTTCGCATAATGGCAAAAATGATTGCGATACTAAAAGGTACGTTGATAAAGAATATCCAGCCCCAATGGTAGTTATCGCTAATATAACCCCCAAGAATTGGCCCACAAATAGGGGCAACAACAATGGTCATTGACCAAAGCGCCAATGCCATATTACGTTTTTGTGGTGGATAGTTATTTAACAATAAACTTTGGGATAGTGGGATCAATGGCCCTGCCACCAAGCCTTGCAGTACACGAAATAAGATCAGCATTTCTAAGCTGTTTGAAATGCCGCATAGCCATGAGGTTAAAGCAAACAGACCTGTAGACCATAAAAATAGCCTAACTTCACCGATACGGCGCGCAAGCCACCCTGTGACTGGAATTGAAATTGCATTCGCCACACCAAATGAGGTAATGACCCAAGTTCCTTGTGTGATTGAGGAGCCTAGGTTCCCTGCGATGGTGGGAATTGCAACGTTGGCAATGGTTGAATCTAAAACTTGCATAAAAGTTGCGAGCGAAAGCGCAATAGTCATCCATGCAAGTTTAGAACCTGTTAAAGGTGCTTTAGTCACATTCACCTCAGATTATTTGTTTCCAGAGTTATTATTAATAATCTCAGTAACTATTTTGTCTGCAGGAGACATATCAATAGCGAGTGCAGATGTGTGGTAAGCAGGCGCTTCGCGCATACCTTTCGCTAGCACTTTGCCATCTTTATTCAGTGTATCTACAGTGACTTCAGTGGATAAGCCTAGACGTAATGGGTACTGTTCTAACTGAGTAGGTTCAAGTGCGACACGGACAGGCAGGCGTTGTACCACTTTGATCCAGTTACCGGTCGCATTTTGTGCTGGAAGTAAAGAGAAGGCGCTGCCGGTTCCCATATCTAACCCCACGACAGTGCCATTAAAAACAATGTCTTTACCATAGAAATCGGTAGTTACTTTAGCAGGTTGCCCTATACGCATATCAGCAAGTTGAGTTTCTTTAAAGTTAGCGTCGATCCACATACCTTCAGAGGGAACAATAGCCATGAGTGGGGTTGCAGTGGTGATTTGTGAACCAACCTGAACACTACGGCGTGAAACATAACCATCAACAGGGCTAACAATTTTTGTTCGTTGGAGTGCAAGCCATGCATTTCTAACTTCTGTTGCAGCTTGTTCAACGGCAGGTTGTTTGGATAATGGGGTATTTAACACAATGGCATTATTGGCATTTAGCTGCTCAATAGCGACATCTAAAGCTGCTTTTGCGCTGACAACGGCTTCCCGGGCATGTTGTAGCTCTTCTTTACCAATTAAATTGCTGTTTCCAAGGACCTCACGACGCTTTAAGTCGTTCTGTAAGCTGACTAATTCAGAGCGCTTCATGTCAATATTCGCTTGGTATTGGCGGCTATTAACGATCTGCTGGTGGGATTGGCGTACACTGTTTGCTAAAGTCGTTTGCGCTTTTTCAAAGGCGAGCTGTGCATCTCTCGGGTCTAGTTCAACAAGGACAGTACCACTTTTGACAAAATCAGTGTTATCAACATTGACGGTCATGACACTGCCGGAGATTTGTGACTGTATCTGTACCTGATTGCCTGCAACGTAAGCATTATCGGTTGACTCGTAATGGCGTAGGACAAGGAACCAGTAAACCGCCGAGCCAATACCAATAGCAACAAATAACAAGGTGAGAAGTGCTAAAGCATTTCTGCGTTGTCTTTTTTTATTGCGCTGAGGTTGTTGTGTAGGTTGCATTTCCTCGTGGGCACTCATACAGGTGTTTCTCCGCTCATCGGCATTTTTGATCACGAATGTTCCCAGTAGTTAACGCTAACCACTGGAAACTGGGACGACAATTGATATTGCTTGATGGGATATCGTAAGCACAAGGTAGAAAGGATAACGAAATCTCTCAGACAGAAAAGTCTTTTTTCGCCTTTTGGCATATAAATGCCTCAAATACATTATCCACACTAATACAGAGGGTTATTATTGCTGAGTATAATCTCTTACTGTATCTAGCTTTAAAAGCAACTTACGCATCAATTTATTCAGTTGCTGCTGTTCATCAATATCCAGTACAGACCAGATATCTTTTAAAGCAGTGTGCTGAGGAGGGAGTAGCCCACCTAAAAATTCAGAACCTTTTTCAGTGAGATGAAGATGTAGGCAACGGCGATCGTTATGGCTTTCTTTGCGTTCAATCCAGCCGTTTTTTTCAAGTTCATCGGCGATGCGAGTTGCATTGGTACGTGAAGAACCTAAAGCAGCACTCAGCTCAGAAGGTTGGATGCTACGACTGTCTTTTGTATCAAGGATCATCAGTGCCATAAATAGCGTTTCGTTAATTCCTTGTGCTTTGAGCATATTGTTACGAGACTCAAGCAACTTGCCATGAACATGCATGCATAGGCGAGTTAGAAGGATCTCCTGATAGGGAATAGGGCTGTTATGTGAATCTTGCTGTGCGACACGAGCATTAAGTAGCTCTTCTGTCGGAGTAAATGAACTTTCCATTATTTGGATACCTTATTAGTTTCAGTTGGTAAGATTACAACTGTCATCAACCATCTAAATGGTATATCAAAAGTCAAAATTAGCAATTGTAGTTAATTGATACCATCAAATTTATTTTGATAATGATACATAATTCATAAATTTTATGAATGTAATTTACTTGGGTTAGTATAGCGTAGTGATGTTTTTCTGCTTTTTAATTTATTTTATTCTAATAAAATCATGGTGTTGATTTATTTCATTAACGGATAATTGCCGAGTAAAACAAAATAAAATCATGTAATTAGAATACATAACTACTCATGTAATTGTACTTTTGAGATGTTTGTAACGCTTTCATCTACTCGGTAAGTATAGCCACATCAAAATCAAATCACTGCCAACTATGCAATTTTATAATAATAACCCATATAAATTGTATTATAACCTCATGTTAAGGCATACCATTTGTTTAACTGTGTCATCTGATGATTTTTGCCTATGTAACTATTGCAAAATTAAACCATCTTTAAAAATTTGTGATTTGGTGTTTGATCAGAGAGGAAAAATAGTGGTCTTGAGAGAGCCAATCAAGCTCAAATAGATTATGTTATCTGATGATTACTGTGATAAATCATTGAAAGTGACAAATAATAGCCACTCTCAATGATTAGTTTTTTATTCATCTGATGGGTATACGATTGGATCGAAGCGGATACCAATTACCCAGATAATCAGACTAATTATACACAGAATAGCCCCAGACACTGCGACTCCTTCCCATCCTGCTTTTTCATAGGCATAGCCAGAAAGTAATGATCCGAATGCTCCACCGATAAAATAGCTGGTCATATAACCTGCTGTTAGACGATTACGTGCTTCAGGTAAAATACGGTATAGGGTACTTTGGTTAGTGACGTGTACGCCTTGTACGGCAAGATCAAGGACTAAGATGCCAATAATGAAGGCAATCAGTGACTCTTTTGCAAAGCCAATGGGTATCCATGAAAGTAGCAACAAAATCAAACCAATTGTGGTGACTCGCTTGCCTTTGCCTTTATCAACCAAATGCCCCGCTTGGGAAGCCATTAATGCACCGGCTGCTCCCACTAATCCAAATAGGCCAATTGTGCCCTCTGAATAGCTAAAAGGTTGGTTAGCTAGGAGGAATGCCATTGCTGTCCAAAGGAGTGCGAAGTTGGCAAAAATAAGTGCTCCGAGTAATGCACGAACGGCAAGTACTGGCGTTCCACAAAACAAACGTACAATCGAAAATAACAATTGAAAATAATTGAGATTAGTTTTTTGATGATAACGTGGAAGTTTCAATGCGAGCACTATAATCAATAGGATCAGTAACCCAAAAGCAACCCAATAGATGGCTCTCCATCCCCCTACCATTGCAACCGCGCCTGAGACGGTCCTTGCGAGTAGAATTCCCAGTAATAGGCCACTCATAATGATGCCAACCGCTTTTCCTCTTTGATGAGGCTTGGCTAAGCTTGCCGCCATTGGGATCAATATTTGTGCAACAACAGAAAACAATCCTGTTAGTGCGGTGCCTAATAATATTTGCCACACATTATTTGATAATGCGGTAATAAGTAAGCCAATAGCAGACAGCAATGTCATGGTTAAAATAAGGCGTTTGCGTTCAAAAATATCGCCAAGCGGTACTAAAAAAAGTAGACCTACTGCATAGCCTAATTGTGCCGCAGTGACAATAAACCCTGCCATATTAGTGGTTAAATTAAATTGAGAGGCGATAGTTTCCAGAAGGGGTTGTGCGTAGTAGTTGCTTGCAACAACCAAACCTGTCGCGACAGCCATCAAAACGACCAACCCCGTCGTCAGTTCTGCCTGTGTAGCCTTATTCATGTGTTATCTACTCGTTATTGATTGGGTTGATGTTATTGGCTGTCATTATAAGCTGCTTTTATAATTGGTGTGGGGGATTTTATTGATGATGAACATCGAAATTAATGAATGAAGCCACCGGTTAGGTGGCTTCAGGTTGTCAGGTTGTTGACGAAGCGGGATAAAAACGTGGTTTTTCCTACTCCGTGTTATTAGCAGAAAATCAACTTATTTTTCAGCGGCTTTGCGCGCCTCGTTAACCCAGCCATCAAAGGTGGATTGATGTGCCTTGATCCAAGCATCGGTGTGGCGGCGAATATCGGCTTGTGACGCTTCGCCATTATGCATTCTCAAGTTCTGTGCGTTGATATCTGCAATTGGCAATTTCATGATTTCAAATAGTTTTGCTGCCGCAGGGTTATCCGCTGCCCATTTTTTGTTGGCAGCAATATGCATCGTATTTGGTGGGAAACCATAGTTTTTGCCATTTGGTAACGCAGTATCGATTTTTTCACCGTCAGGCATTGAAGAGAAAGGTACTTCTAACCAAACGACATCACGACCCGGTTTAAGCACATCACTGATCCAATAGGGTGTCCACGTATAATAAAGGATTGGTTTGCCTTCTTTATAACGCGTGATGGTATCCGCCATCATTGCTGCGTAGTTTCCTTGGTTATGCTCAACCGTTTTTTCGAGATCATAAGCTTTTAAATGATTATTGATTGCAGCTTCACATCCCCAGCCGGGGTTACAACCCGTTAGGTCGGCTTTGCCATTGCCGTTAGTATCGAACAATTTGGCGATTTTGGGATCTTTTAATTGTGCAACATTGGTGATGTGATATTTATCTGCGGTTTTCTTATCGATCAGATAACCTTGTGCCGCATTGACCACATAATTGCCTTGGCGATAAAAGGCTTTGTCACCACCAGCCGCATTATACTGTGCATCATGAAGTGGTACCCAACTCACGGCTAGGTAAGTTGCATCGCCATTGGCAATCGACGCATAGGCAACGTTGTAATCGACTTCTTTGATCGGTTCGACTTCATAGCCTAGCTTCTCTAGGGCTTTCGCGACGAGTAAGGTTTGAAATGTCTCTTCACTAATCGTACTTTGCACTGGTGTGACTTTAACCCCTTTACCGGGCAAATCTTGCGCATTAGCAAATGGAACGGCAAGTAAGGCTGTCAGGGCTGTTGCCAATAGTATTGGTTTTTTCATTATTGATACCTCTATTTGTCGCATTTGGCTTGCCTTGGCAAGCGAAGAGCCAATAACTGGCTCTAAGATTGTTGACAAAGCGGGATAAAAGCGTGGTTTTTCCCACTTTGTGTTCTCAGCTGAAAATCAATGAATTGATTTTCCTAGTTTATTTTCAAAATCTATTCGACTTGCTGCCAAACATAGATGTTTGGCAGCAGTCTGAGAGCCATTTCATGGCTCTATCGGATGAGTTTATTTTTTAGAAAATGGGCGAGTGATCAGGCCAATAGGGCCTTGTTGATACCAACGCGTAGCAACTTTACTGCGCGTATTTTTTCCAAGCGATTGTGTTAAACGGTCAAGGACAATGGCGAGTACGACGATGCCAACACCACCAACAGATGCCAGTCCCATATCAAGACGACCGATGCCACGTAATACCATTTGGCCTAAACCTCCAACAGCGATCATGGAGGCAATGACGACCATTGAAAGTGCTAGCATCAAGGTTTGGTTGACCCCTGCCATTATTGTTGGCATGGCTAAGGGTAACTGCACTTTGAACAGCAATTGACGCGGGCTAGCACCGAATGATTCAGCGGCCTCAATCAAATCAGCAGGCACTTGTTTAATACCTAAAATGGTTAATCGAATAATTGGCGGTAAGGCAAAAATAATGGTGACAACAACCCCTGGCACGTTACCAATCCCAAACAGCATGACAATAGGTACTAAGTAAACAAATGCAGGTGTTGTTTGCATGGCATCAAGGAATGGCCTAATGACGCTGGCGGCTTTGTCACTGCGCGCAAGCCATATCCCTAATGGTAGCCCTATTATCAAACAGAAAAGTAAGGCGGTAAGTACTAACGACAATGTGACCATGGCTTCGGACCAAGCACCAATGGCGCCGATGATAATCATCGACACAAAGGTTGCTACGCCCATGGCGCGTCCTGCTAGTTGCCATGCAATCAATGCAAATAAAATAATGGCAACAGGTGATGGAAGAGAGGTTAAAAATTGCTCAAACCCACTCAGGATGAAATCAATTGGTACGCGGATCCCCTGAAAAATAGGGCGAAAATGCAGTACGATCCAATCAATCGCATGGGTGACCCATGAATCAAGTGGGATCAGTGTGTGCTGGAAGGGATCCATTATGTTGAAGTGCTCTGGTGCAACAGTATCTGTTGGTGCGGCACTCAGCCAATCACTGCTTCCAGCATCACCTGATGTTGTGGTATCCGTTGCACTACCCCAAGGGTCACTCCCTGTATCAGGTGTATCTTGTTGCTGTGGCGCATCATTAGTTTGCGTATCTGCCCACGGATCTTGCTGTTCGGTCTTGTGTTCGCTTGTGTTATTGCTCATTAGGTGTCTCCTTATCCAGTGCCTGTAACAACATTCCTTTGGATATCACACCAAGGTAGCGGTTCTTTTCATTGATAACAGGAACGGCGCAAGGGGCTTGTGCAACAGTTGAAATGACTTCATTCAGTGGCGTATCCCCTTGGATTGGCTCTAGTGTGGAAATAACAGCAGCTTCAATGCCTTGTTTATCATGTAAGGCTTTTTCGAGGGATTCGACGGATACAACACCCGCAAAGGTATGCCCTCGAGAAATTAAATAGCCGTGGCTGCGATCCTCATCATTCAACACTTTAAGGGCTGAACGAGGGCCAAAGCCGGGCGCGATGTGTAATAATGCATCCGGCCTTCTACGTGCAATATCTTTAGCGCTAAAGACTTGGCTAATATCCACACCACGGAAAAAGGTTTTAACGTAATCGTTAGCAGGGTTGTTGAGGATTTCATCTGGTGTGCCGGTTTGCACCACCACCCCACCTTGCATGATGGCAATACGGTCACCAATACGCATCGCTTCATCAAGATCATGCGAGATAAATACAATCGTGCGTTGTTTGTCGCCTTGTAACGATAATAATTCATCTTGCATTTCAGTCCGGATCAGAGGATCGAGAGCGGAAAAAGCTTCATCCATTAACAAAATATCGGGGTCATTAGCCAGTGCTCGGGCGAGGCCGATGCGCTGTCTCATACCGCCTGAAAGTTCATCAGGGTAAGATGCTGCCCATTTTTCAAGATTGACTTGGCGTAAGGCATCCATGGCTTTTTCGTGACGCTGCTCTTTGGACATGCCAGAGAGCTCCATACCAAAGGCGGTATTATCGAGCACATTCATATGTGGCATCAGTGCAAAGGATTGAAACACCATACTGATTTTAGTACGCCTGACTTGGCGTAATGCCTTATCAGAAATATTGGAGATATCTTCTCCGTCAATGAGGACTTGGCCGCTGGTAGGCTCTATCAGGCGATTGAGAAGGCGCACTAAGGTCGATTTTCCAGAACCAGATAGTCCCATAACAACAAAGATTTCGCCTTCTTCAATGGCCAGATTGGCATCTTGAACACCGACGGTTAAGCCAGTTTTTTCAAAGATATCATCCTTATTCATTCCTGACTCTAAAAGTTTAAATGCTTGATCAGGATGTTCCCCAAAAATTTTATATAAATTTTTAACTTCTAATTTTATTGGCATATAATAATTACCCATTATTTCAATTAGCAAATCATTCAGGTTGTTTATTTGCGTGGCCTAATGATAGGCCCACTCATGTTCGAATGCTTACTTCTGTAATTGGTTGAAAGTATTCAGGGTAGATATTCCTATTATTTTCACGGTGAATTTAATTAATTATGATTGAAATTGAATAACTCCATTTAAAATTATTAGAAAAACAAACAAGCAATATAACCTAGCATAATAAATCGAGCTGACAACCCTTGGTTAAGGACTATTAATCAAAAAAATGGAATGAATATTGATGAATTCTTTAAAAGAATTGTATTTTTAGCTTCTTCAATATTGATAATGAAATATTATTATTTGATTAACTAACGTTATGTTGAGATTGAATTTATCCAGAAAATGAGCATCGAATTATCATTGTTAATGAAAATAGAAGAGTGTGAATTATAACAGTTAGCTAAATTTTAGGATAAACTTGCAATAAAATTCAAAAAAAAGCCACAAGCATAAATAAAATTTATTTATTTATATGGTAAAATAGAAGGTTTGTAGCTTGCTTGCCTAATGAATATGTTAAAAATAAAGGATTGAACAGTAAAATTTGTAAGCAAGTATGGGTATTGAATGTGATTTATCTATCAGTAAACCCACTGAATGTGAAGTGACCCCATATAGTGGGTTTACTGATTATCAGTTAATTAAATTGATTAGAAATCCCAATCATCATCTTCTGTGCTTACAGCTTTGCCTATAATATAAGAGGAACCTGAACCAGAGAAGAAATCATGATTTTCGTTTGCATCAGGCGAAAGTGCCGATAATATTGCAGGGCTGACGTCAGTCACCACATCAGGGAATAATGCCTCATAACCTAAATTCATTAATGCTTTATTTGCATTATAATGAAGGAACTTTTTGACATCTTCTGTCCAGCCTACGGAGTCATATAATTCTTGGGTATATTTAACTTCGTTTTCATATAAATCAAAAAGCAGAGCGAAGGCAAAGTCCTTAATTTCTGCCTGTGTATTGGTATCATAGGCTAATAATGACTTTTGAAATTTATATCCAATATAATAGCCATGGATTGCTTCATCACGAATAATGAGTCGTATCAAGTCAGCTGTATTGGTTAATTTCCCTCGACTGGACCAGTACATAGGCAAATAGAAGCCTGAGTAGAATAAAAATGACTCCAAAAAGACACTGGCTATTTTTTTCTTTAATGGGTGTGTATCACAATAATAAGACAGAATGATTTTTGCTTTATTCTGTAATGCCTTATTTTCTTCACTCCAACGATAAGCATCATCAACATCAGCAGTAGAGCAAAGCGTTGAAAAAATAGAACTATAGGAGCGCGCATGTACCGCTTCCATAAAACTGACATTCGATAAGACCGCTTCTTCATGCGGAGTGAGCGCATCTTCCATTAAACAAGGTGCGCCAACGGTGTTTTGAATGGTATCAAGTAGCGTCAAGCCAGTAAAAACACGAATGGTCAACTGTTGTTCCGCTTTGGTCAGTGTGCCCCACGATGGCGTATCATTCGATAGTGGGATCTTTTCAGGTAACCAAAAGTTAGTGGTTAGGCGGTTCCACACTTCAAGATCTTTGTCATCTTCTATACGATTCCAATTGATCGCTTTAATGGGGGTTGTTGGATTTGTCATACTGATTGTCCTTTTAAAGCGTACATGAAACACATCCTTCAACTTCAGTGCCTTCAAGTGCAGTTTGGCGAAGTCGAATGTAATACAGGGTTTTTATACCTTTACGCCATGCGTAAATCTGTGCTCGGTTGATATCTCGCGTTGTTGCATCGTCTTTAAAAAATAGGGTAAGTGACAACCCCTGATCAACATGTTGAGTAGCAATAGCATAGGTATCGATAATTTTTTCAGGCCCGATTTGATAGGCATCTTGATAATATTCAAGGTTATCATTGGTCATAAAGGGGGCGGGGTAGTAAACACGACCAATTTTACCTTCTTTGCGGATCTCAATGCGAGAAACAATTGGGTGAATGCTTGAGGTTGAATTATTAATATAAGAAATTGACCCTGTCGGTGGAATGGCTTGCAAGTTTTGATTGTAAATACCATGCTCCATCACCGATTGCTTCAGCGATTGCCAATCTGTTTGCGTGGGAATTTCGATACCCGAACGTCGGAATAATTCCTGAACGGTTTGGGTTTTTGGTAACCAAGTTTCGTTGATATATTTATCAAAATAGTGGCCATTAGCGTATTGTGAGTGCTCAAAGCCTTTAAATGCTGCTTTACGTTCGATGGCTAATTGGTTAGAGGTTTTTAGTGCATGGTAAGCGACGGTGTAAAAGTAGAGGTTAGTAAAATCGAGAGCTTCTTCTGAGCCGTAGTAGATCTTTTCTCTCGCTAGGTAGCCATGCAAGTTCATCTGCCCAAGGCCAATGGCATGGGACTGATGATTGCCTTGCTCAATCGAAGGCACTGAGCGTATGTGGCTCATATCGGAAACCGCAGTGAGCGCTCTAACCGCAATGGCAATTGACTGAGCAAAATCAGGCGAATCCATGGTTTTGGCGATATTCATGGAACCTAAATTACAACTGATGTCTTTGCCGATCTCACGGTAGCTTAAATCGTCTTCATAGAGGCTAGGTTGGTTAACTTGTAAGATCTCAGAACACAAGTTACTCATGTTAATACGCCCTGCAATCGGGTTAGCTCGATTGGCGGTATCTTCGAATAAAATATAGGGATAGCCTGATTCAAATTGAATTTCAGCTAGGGTTTGGAAGAACTCCCTCGCGTTGATCTTGTATTTTTTGATAGCCTTGTTGTTGACCATTTCATGATATTTTTCAGTCACGCTGATTTCTGACATTGGCATGCCATACTCACGTTCAATATCATAAGGTGAAAACAGGTACATCTCTTTGTTTTCTTTAGCCAGCTGGAAAGTGATATCAGGGATCACTACACCCAGTGAGAGCGTTTTGATACGGATTTTTTCATCTGCATTTTCACGCTTAGTATCAAGAAAACGCATAATATCGGGGTGATGAGCGTGTAGGTATACAGCCCCCGCACCTTGCCGTGCGCCAAGTTGGTTAGCGTAGGAAAAAGCATCTTCGAGCATTTTCATAACAGGAACCACACCAGAAGATTGGTTCTCAATAAATTTTATTGGGGCACCTTGTTCACGCAAGTTGGTCATCAGGAATGCAACTCCGCCGCCACGCTTAGAGAGTTGCAATGCTGAGTTAACTGAACGGCCAATCGATTCCATGTTGTCTTCAATGCGCAGAAGAAAACATGAAACCAATTCACCACGCTGTTTTTTACCACAATTCAAGAAAGTTGGTGTTGCCGGTTGAAAGCGACCGCTGATCATTTCTTCAACCAAATGGCTAGCAAGTGATTGATTACCCTGCGCAAGGGTTAACGCCACCATACACACGCGATCTTCGTAACGCTCTAGATAGCGTTTGCCATCAAACGTTTTTAACGTATAACTTGTGTAATATTTAAACGCACCTAGAAAAGTTTGAAAGCGAAATTTGTGTGCATAGGCCTGTTTAAATAACTTTTTGATGAATGCAAAATCATATTGTTCGAGAACCTGAGCTTCGTAGTAGTTTTCGTTGACTAAAAAATCGAGTTTTTCTTTCAAGTCGTGAAAAAAAACGGTGTTTTGATTTACATGTTGGCGAAAATAGTGATGAGCCGCTTCTTTATCTTTTTCGAATTGGATTTCGCCTGCACTGTTATATAAGTTCAGCATGGCATTTAGCGCATGGTAGTCAACATGCGGGGTATTTTTTGTCTTTTCCATTGAACTCGCTCTAATGATGTTTTTGTTGCCAAAAAGCGTTTAGTCCGTCACGGACACGTTGAACATCGCGCTCCGTACCCAATAATTCAAAACGGTATAAATAGGGAACTTGGCATTTATTGGCGATGATATCCCCTGCAATGGCGAAAGCATCACCAAAATTGGTGTTACCCGCAGCGATAACACCCCGTATAAGTTGTCGGTTCGACTTGATATTAAGAAAACGGATCACTTCTTTTGGCACTGCACCGTTGGATCCACCCCCACCATAAGTTGGTAGTAGTAAAACGAAAGGCTTAGTGGCAATAATGCTATTTTGTTGTTCACCTATCGGTAAACGTGTCGCAGGTAGCCCGACTTTTTCAACAAAGCGATGGCAATTGCCAGAACGACTTGAAAAATAGACTAGTAGTTCCGTTTGCATGGTGATCCCCTAAACCAAAAGGCGGCTAATCATATCAGGACGAAAGCCAGACCAATGTTCTTGATCAGCGACAACAACGGGAACTTGTTGGTAGCCCAGCTGGCGGACAAATTGTAATGCGTCATCATCTTGTGTGAGGTCAATGACTTGATAAGGAATGTTTTTGCGCTCTAAGGCTTGGTAGGTTGCATTACATTGAACGCAGTTAGGTTTGCTGTAAATTGTGATAACGGCCATATTGAGTACCTATACATGTACTGAATACTATCAGTAGTGTGATGATTAGTATCTAAAGACTATATATAGATCTGATTTTTTTCAACCACACAATATCTAGTGGTTTTGAAATATTGAATGATAATTATTCTAATTATTGGCTAGGTGGTTATTTATGTTGGGAAATTAAATTTTGAGGATGTGAATGGTTCTGTTATCAAGTCTAAGAAAAAATATCATTGCCAAGTAGAAATAATACAGTTTATAACTGTATAAACGATCAGATAATTGCACGCTCTTAAGGGGATATTATGTATCATCAATATTTGGCTTCACCGGAGAAATTTCCAAAGCCGTGGGTTGAGATCACGGCTGATGATGAAGGGGTGACGAGTATCTATTTTGTTGAACAAAAAAGTCATCCAGAGCATAAGAATACGCATTCTGAGTTATGTGCTAAAGAACTAGAAGAATATTTCAAGCACAAACGCGAGGTGTTTACCGTAAAATTAAACCCTCATGGCACGGAGTTCCAAAAAAAAGTTTGGGCACATCTGTGTAGTATTCCTTTTGGTGAGCGCTGGAGCTACAAAGATCTCGCTTTAAAATTAGGTTCAGTGAATTATTGCCGCGCTGTTGGGATGGCAAATTCACGTAATCCAATCTCTTTGATTGTACCTTGTCACCGAGTTTTAGGTCATGATGGTAAACTTGTTGGTTACACCGGTGGATTAGATATAAAAGACTGGTTGCTTGCACATGAAAAGCAATCGTCCAAATAATTGCTTAATGTTAGTATTATTGTTTGGATTAATTGCTATAACAAAGAATAATTCATGCTCGATAAGAAATTTATCCCAATAAATAATATTTTTTTATACTTTTTATCAATTTTCGTGATCTAGGTTGTAGACAAGTAACTTATATATCTGATGTACTGAGCTCGACACTGATGGTGTGTCTATTTTTATTCTAAAGGTAATAATTTGATGTCTAAAGTTAAAGGTAACGTTAAGTGGTTCAACGAGTCTAAAGGTTTCGGTTTTATCACTCCAGAAGATGGCAGCAAAGATGTGTTTGTTCACTTTTCTGCTATTGCGAGCGAAGGTTTCAAAACCCTAGCGGAAGGTCAGAAAGTTGAATTTGAAATCACTGAAGGTGCTAAAGGCCCATCTGCTGTAAACGTTGTCTCTCTGTAATTTAAACAAATAGAAACGAACAGCCTCTAAACTCGCTCCAGTCATCTGGAGCGAGTTTTATTTTAAAGGTCATAATAAGTTGATTTCTCTAGTAAGGATGCTTAAATTGCGTCTGAGTAGCAAAAAGCCCCAATTAAGGGGCTTTGCTGAACTGAGATAGTGGCTTATTTAACTTCTTCACCTTTTGCTTGCAGATCAGCATGGTAAGAAGAACGAACAAACGGGCCGCAAGCCGCATGGGTAAAGCCCATTGCCATCGCTTCTTCTTTCATTTCGTCAAATTCAGCAGGACTAACATAGCGTTTAACGGGTAGATGGTGGCGGCTAGGCTGTAGGTACTGACCTAATGTGAGCATAGTGACACCATGGCGGCGTAAATCACGCATTACTTCAACAATCTCTGCATTTGTCTCACCCAAGCCAACCATTAAGCCTGATTTAGTTGGGATGTCAGGATGTGCTTCTTTAAATCTTTCTAGTAATTTTAAAGACCATTCGTAATTCGCACCTGGGCGAACTTGACGATAGATACGTGGCACGTTTTCTAGATTATGGTTAAACACATCAGGTGGCGTGGCAGTCAAAATATCTAATGCACGATCCATCCTTCCTCTAAAATCGGGAACCAGTGTTTCAATTTTGATGGTCTGATTTTTTTCGCGGATCGCACTAATACAATCGGCAAAGTGCTGAGCACCACCATCACGCAAGTCATCACGGTCAACTGAGGTAATAACGACATAACGTAGCGCCATATCTTTAATGGTTTGTGCCAACTTTACCGGCTCGTTAGCGTCAGGTGCATTAGGGCGGCCATGAGCAACGTCACAGAAAGGGCAGCGGCGCGTACAGATCGCACCGAGGATCATAAAGGTCGCCGTACCATGGTTAAAACACTCGGACAAGTTAGGGCAAGATGCCTCTTCACAAACAGAGTGCAGACCATTTTTACGCATCGCTGCTTTGATCCCTTGAATACGGGTTGAATCTGCTGGCAACCTAATTTTCATCCAGTCAGGTTTACGTAGAATTTCTTCACGTTCAGTGACGACGTTTTTAACAGGGATCAGCGCCATTTTGTCGGCGTCACGATATTTTATTCCGCGTTCTATCTGAATTGGTTTACTCATAGTTATACCGGTTCCAGTTGTTGATCGGATTAGTTGATTGCTGTATTTGGCGCAACGGAGCGGTGACTAATCCATTAAAATTTTTTTGAAAAATGTTAAAAAATTATAGCATTATTATTGAACAATATGAAATCCAAGTGTGTCACAGAACTGTTCAATTAGCACAGGCTGAATATCCTCAATGGTGACTTTAGGGATGAAATCACGAACTTGCGTCATTTTCAACTGTGCATAGCCGCAAGGGTTAATACGATTAAACGGTTCAAGATCCATATTAATATTTAATGCAAGCCCATGAAATGAGCAACCTTTACGGATCCGTAGCCCTAATGAACACACTTTATTGCCATCAATATACACACCCGGTGCATCAGGGCGCGGATATGCTTCAATTTGATAATATGCCAATGTTTTAACAACAGTGTCTTCGAGCGCGCTGACAAGCTCACGCACACCTAACTTATTGCGTTTAAGATCAAGCATCACATACATCACTTGCTGACCGGGGCCGTGATAGGTCACTTGGCCGCCTCTATCACTTTGGATCACAGGGATATCACCTGGCGCAAGAACATGTTCTGCTTTACCTGCTTGCCCTTGCGTGAATATAGGTGGGTGCTCAACCAGCCATAACTCATCGGAGGTATCTTTATCACGGTTTTCAGTGAACTGGTGCATGGCATCAGAAACGGTTTGATAAGGTGCTAGCCCTAATTGACGTACAATAATGGTTCGTGCTGACAATGTTTTAACATCCACATTAAAAATGTGCAGCTAGTATAACGCTGTAGGGGGGTTATCGCTAGTTCTGTTATGTTACCGAAATGTTATATTGGTAGGATTTTTAATATTATAAGTAATAAAAAACCGCACCCTATAACAGAGTACGGTCATTTTACATTTATAACAAGGTGGATTATAGAACCATTCTAACGCGTTCTAAAGCACCAAGTTCTTCATATAAGGTTTCGACTTGTTCAATGTGTGTTGCATTGATGGTAATCGAAACTGAGTGGTAATTGCCTTTGCTGCTTGGCTTCACATCTGGAGAATAGTCGCCCGGCGCATGACGTTGAACCACTTCAACGACTTCATCAACCAGCTCTGGTTCCGCAATTCCCATCACTTTGTAAGTGAATGAGCATGGGAACTCAAGTAGTTCATTTAATTTCGTTTTCATGGGGCGCTCCTAATAACAAAAATAGTGTTAAGAGATATATCACAATCTCTTAAACATTCAGATATACACTATATGGGGACAGTGTATATCTGATTCAAGGGTTAACCAAACCAACGATGGAACAGTAATTTAATATAGTCGATTAAACGGCTAAAGAAACCACCTTCTTCAACATCTTTAAGCACCACTAATGGACGCTGTTCGATGGTTTTCCCATCAAGTTGGAAGTTAATTGTACCAACCGCTTGTCCTTTTTTCAGTGGGGCTTCAAGCTCTTTATTGGTCACGTCATAACTGGCTTTTAAATCTTTTAAACGACCACGAGGGATAGTTAAAAAGAGATCTTCAGTGACCCCTAATTTAACCTTGTTTTCATCACCAAACCAAACTGGCTCCGATGCAAATTCAACTCCAGCTTGTAGTGGTTTGACTGTTTCATAAAAACGGAAGCCATAGGTCAGCAGCTTTTTGCTTTCTGCATCACGACCTTTCATGCTTTTTCCGCCCATAACAACTGAGATCAGACGCATATCGCCTTCAGTTGCAGACGCAACGAGGTTATAGCCAGCACCATTGGTATGGCCTGTTTTAATACCATCTACAGATAAGCTTTTATCCCACAATAACCCGTTACGGTTAGTTTGACGAATATTATTGAAGGTGAATTCTTTTTCTTTATAGATAGCATATTCTTCAGGAACATCACGGATCAAGGCTTGACCAATTAATGCCATGTCGCGTGCTGAACTATACTGACCATCTGCATCCAAGCCATGAACCGTTTGGAAATGGGTATTTTGTAACCCCAGTTTGCTTACATAGCCATTCATTAACTGAACAAAATTGGTTTGATCACCAGCAACATGATCAGCCATGGCGACACAAGCATCGTTACCTGATTGTAAGTTAATACCGCGTGTTAACTGAGATACGCTAACTCGGTCGCCCGGTTTTAGGAACATCAGCGATGAGCCTTTAAATACAGGGTTACCTGTTGCCCATGCATCTTCGTTAACCGTCACCATATCATTTGCGCCGATTTTACCTGACTTAATTGCCTGACCGATGACATAGCTGGTCATCATTTTTGTCAAACTCGCAGGATCACGGCGTTGATCAGCATTTTTCTCTGCAAGCACTTTACCTGAGTTATAGTCGATTAGAATATAAGCTTCAGCGTCAATGTCTGGTACCGCAGGAATTGGGCTGTTAGGGAATGGCTCACTTGCTTGTGCAAAATGACTGATGGTAAAAAGCAGTGCAGTACCCAGTAAGGTATTGCGAACAACACGTGATGGGGCAAAATTTTTCATGTTTTTATTGTTACATCCGGAATTCGGTTAACACAAGAAGGCGCAGTGTAGCAAAAATCGACTGATTGATTAATGCATGCGCCAATTTTTTACAATATTTTATACTTTCTGCACAGCAAATAGCAGCAGGTTACAAATACTTTTAACGTTTATAACTTGCCGCATCATTTATTAAGGCGCAACAACCATCGACGATTGATTTAACTCAGACTGAATGCGCCCTTGTAAATCAACGGCCTGCTGTCTATCAGCAAATGGCCCTAATTGAACACGATAAACATTATTGTATGGCTGCAAACGGCCTGGAACCCCAAACTTGTTTTTTAAGTTATCCAGCATTGTTTTGGCATTGTTTTGATTACCAATTGCACCAACTTGTACTAAATAGCCTCTTTCAGGTACCGCCGCCGCAGGGACCGCTTGTGGAGCTTCTGGTTGAGGTGCTTTTAAACTACTTTCAGGCACAACGGGTTCCATTGGGGCGCTAGGCTGTTGAACAGGTAATGAGTTTTCAGGTGCAGGTGCACTTTGCATGACTGGTGTACCCATTGGGCCTGCACCTAGCTGAGGTCGACCTGGAAGTGCATAGCTTTGTTTAACAAAATTCGAACCAACAGTACCAGGGCCTGATAATGAACCATCTTGAGCAACTTGAATCGCATCAATTTTGATCTTAGTCGTAGGCATCAAATTTAAGCGATCAGCAACGGCACGTGAAACAGCAATGCTTTTCCCTTGAGTATATGGGCCACGATCATTAATTCGAACTACCATCATGCGGCCATTCATCATGTTAGTGACACGTACATAACTTGGGATTGGTAATGTAGGGTGTGCCGCAGTTAACTCGATAGGGTTAACTCGTTCTCCAATTGCTGTCATGTTGCCAGCAGATTCAGAACCAAAAATAGAGGCGTAGCCAACCTGTGAAAATTGTGATGGGTCACGAATGATTTGATACTGTTGACCATTGCGTTGGTAGTCACTGTTAGCCGTTGGATGTAAAGGCTCATAATGAGGCTCTGCTCCAAGCACATCTTGCGCAGGCACAGCCGGTACATTAGTAGGCTGCTTTATGTTCTCTTCAGTGACGCAGCCACTGAGCAACGCGGCAGTGATACCAAGCATAATCCATTGAAAACGCATACTAAGCCTCTTTTATAAACTCTTGGAAAGAAATTTTCTGTGTGTATGGATAGACATGATAATACCGAATCCTGCCATTAACACAATCAGCGCAGAACCGCCATAACTGACGAGAGGGAGCGGTACGCCAACAACTGGCAATATACCACTCACCATACCAATATTAACAAATACATAAACAAAAAGGATCAGCATCAAGCCGCCAGCCATGACGCGACCAAAGGTATTTTGTGCACTAGCGGCGATATACAGGCCTCGCATGATCAGTAATAAGTACAGGCCAAGTAACACTAACACACCAATTAGGCCTAGCTCTTCAGATAAAACAGCAAAAATAAAGTCAGTATGGCGTTCAGGGAGGAACTCAAGCTGTGACTGTGTGCCATGCAGCCAACCTTTCCCCATTAAACCGCCGGACCCAATCGCAATTTTCGACTGAATGATATGATAGCCGGCACCGAGTGGATCCGTTTCAGGGTCGAGTAACATCATGACTCGAGTGCGCTGATAATCATGCATTAAGAAAAACCACAACAGGGGGATAAACGCGGCGAGGGCAGTGGCGGCGATGGTAATTAATCGCCAGCTCATACCGGCTAAAAATAGTACAAAAATACCCGATGCAGCGACTAAAATGGAAGTGCCTAAGTCAGGTTGTGCAGCAACCAACAGGGTTGGTAGGAAAATGAGGATCAGTGCAATAGCTGTGTTTTTCAATGATGGAGGGCACAAATCACGGTTCATGAAACGTGCTACCATGAGCGGGACCGCTATTTTAGCGATTTCAGAAGGCTGAAAACGAATAATACCCAGATCAAGCCAGCGCTGTGCGCCTTTACTGATTTGCCCAAAGACATCAACAAAGATCAGCAAAATAACGCAAAAAATATATAAATGAGGCGCAAGGTTTTCATAAAGGCGAGGAGGGATCTGCGCCATGATGATCATGGCAATAAAACCTGTAGCGATTTGCCCTAATTTTCGTTCCATCATCTCAGGATCTTGACCACTGGCACTCCACATAATGAATGCGCTGTAAGCCAATAACGCTAATATGATGAGCAGCATAGGCACATCAATGTGCAGACGCATTGAGAGTGATAATTTTTTCTTATCGTCTGTCATAATGTTATCGATCTTCCTCAGAACTTACCGCTGTGCTATTCACTTGGGTTTTATTATCACCTAACAGGACATGGTCAAATATTTGCCTAACAAGATCACCTACGGCGGGGCCTGCGCCGCCATTCTCTAAAATAATCGCCACGGCAACGGTAGGTTTATCATAAGGTGCATAAGCAATCATTAACTTATGATCACGTAAGTGCTCGGCCAGTTTGCTTGCATTATAGGTTTCATAACTAAATACCTGAGCTGTTCCCGATTTTGCCGCCGCTTTATAAGGCGTACCAATAAAACTACGTCGTCCCGTACCATTTGGCGCATTAGCTACACCATACATACCTTGTTTGGCAATCTCCCAGTAGCCAGAATGAATATCGCCAATTTGGGTGGTTCCTTTATCTTCATAAGGCACCATTGCATTGCCCAATTTGGTACCATATAACAGGTGTGGTGTTTTTACTTGGCCATCATTGATTAATGTCATTAAGGCTTTTGACATCTGAATTGGGGTTGCAGTCCAATAGCCTTGCCCGATGCCAACAGGGATGGTATCCCCTTGATACCAAGGTTTTTTATAACGTTTCTGTTTCCATTCACGGGTTGGCATGATCCCAGAACGTTCTTCAGCAAGATCAATACCAGTGTAGTCACCAAAACCAAATTTTGTCATCCAATCGGATAGTCTATCGATACCCATGTCATAGGCGACTTGATAGAAGAAGGTATCCGCAGACTCGATGATAGATTTAAGCACATTTAACTTACCGTGCCCCCAACGTTTCCAGTCACGATAACGTTTTTCAGAGCCGGGTAATTGCCACCAGCCTGGGTCAAAAATTGTCGTTGCTGGTGTGATGACTTTTTCACTTAGCGCTGCAACTGAAATAAATGGTTTTACGGTTGAAGCCGGCGGGTAGAGGCCCTGAGTTGTTCGGTTGATTAACGGTCGATCAGGGTTATTCAATAACGCCTGATAATCTTTGTTCGAGATACCGTTAACAAATAAGTTTGAGTCATAACTTGGATTCGATACCAGAGCTAAAATTTCACCGTTGCGAGGGTCCGTCACCACGACAGCCGCTCGGCTGGTGGTCAATAACTTTTCAATATAGGTTTGTAGCTCAAGATCGATAGTCAGGTAGATATCACGACCTGCTTGTGGCGGCTGCTCATGTAATTGGCGAATCACTCGACCACGGCTGTTGACTTCAACCTCTTCATAGCCAGTTTTGCCATGTAAAACATCTTCATAGTAGCGTTCGATACCTAACTTACCAATATCATGGCTTGCGGCGTAGTTAGGTAGTAACCCTTCTTTGTCGAGGCGTTCAACATCTTTATCGTTAATTTTAGCAACGTAGCCAATAACATGAGTCAATGCAGAGCCATAAGGGTATGAGCGGCGTTGATAGCTTTTGACTTCGAGTCCAGGGAAGCGGTATTGGTTTACCGCAAAGCGAGCGACCTGCACTTCGTCTAGCTGGGTTTTTAGGGCGATAGAGGTAAATCGGCGCGAACGTTTACGCTCTTTTTCAAAATTGGCAATGTCTTCATCGGTTAAACCAATGACATCGCGTAATTTATCGAGGGTATCTTGCAGGTTTTCAACTTTTTCAGGCACGATTTCCAGTTGGTAAAACGTACTATTTAACGCCAGTTGAGTACCATTACGATCATAGATAATTCCCCGACTTGGGGCAATGGGCACGAGTTTGATTCGATTATCATTCGATCTTGTTTGATAATCTTCATGGCGAACAACTTGTAAGTGATAAAGGTTCGTTACAAGAAGGGCTGATAGCAATACGATAACGCCAAACGCAATAAGGGCTCGGCGTATAAATAACATTGATTCAGCTGTATGGTCGCGAAAAGGGGTGCGTTGATTTTTCATCCCACTGCCATAATGAACATATTAAAAACTGACTATTCCCTATGATAAGGGTGGTTAGTCGTAATACTCCACGCCCGATAAAGACTCTCTGCAACCAGCACTCTGACTAGAGGGTGGGGCAGTGTCAGTGGAGATAGTGACCAACTCTGCATGGCTGCATCTTTACAAGCAGGAGCGAGCCCTTCAGGGCCTCCAATCAGTAGGCTGACGTTGCGACCATCTTGTTTCCAGCTTTCAAGTTGGTTGGCAAGTTTTGGGGTATCCCAACGCTCACCGGGTATATCCAATGTAACGATCCGGTTGCCTTTGCCAACAGCTGCTAGCATCAGCTCACCTTCTTTTTCGAGAATGCGTTTTATATCTGCATTTTTTCCACGTTTCCCAGCTGGAACTTCAATCAGTTCAAATGGCATATCTTTTGGGAAGCGGTGAAGGTAATCCATAAAGCCGGTCTGAACCCAGTCCGGCATTTTTGTTCCTACGGCGATGAGTTGTAATTTCAAACTCAGCTCCAGAGTTTTTCGAGTTCATACATGCGACGACTTTCATCCTGCATGATATGAACGATGGCTTCACCAAGATCGACAACAATCCAATCGGAAACCCCTTGGCCTTCAACACCGAGTGGGTGTAGCCCATTTTTACGGCAAGCTTCAATCAAGCGATCCGCAACTGACATTAAGTGGCGGCTTGATGTCCCTGTACAGATGATCATTTGGTCAGTAATACTTGATTTCCCATGAACATCTATCGAAATGATGTCTTCAGCTTTTGCATCATCAAGCTGATTGACAATAAATTGTTGGAGTTCAGTTCCTTGCAAAAGGTTCACCTTTATTCTAATTATACCCAGCCAATTAAAAATGAATATATCTTGAGGCTTGGTGGATGTAACGTCGTTAAACACTATTGATAATATACTCGTCATACTTCAAGTTGCAGCGTTGTTGACTGCACTCACTCACACTAGTCACATAGTTTTCTATGCTCCTAGCGATTCGTTCACTTGTCGCCTAGCTGCACCTCGAATTATTTAGAGTATATACCGATTAAGGCTAGGCCATTTTACCCTAGATTTTTAGAAAAATCGGCTAAATTATTTTATATTCCTCAAGGTGAATGATTTATATGAATAACTGACGCTCAGGGCAAGAAACTTGTACAAACTTTACAAAGTGATAGAAACTGATTAACAGTTATTAATCAGCAATAAATTTAAGGCGCAAAATATGGAACGGACACAATTCAATATTGCTATCATTGGTGATGTTAAATATCCCATAGATGACATTGTACAAGCCACCTCACAACATGCTCATTTCATCTTACAACCAGAAATAACAGGCTTGGTCTTTGAGTGCGATGGTGTGATTTGTGAGGACAGCTTAAGAGCTCAATTAATAGAAAAACTCGATGTTAAAACAGCCATTTTAACGTCGAGTGAGTGGCAAGATATTGAGCATTTAGACCGTTTCTTTATTCAGTTATATACCAAGTACCGGTTTGATATATTAGCTAATGATTTAACCCATCATCGCATTATTCAGTTTCACAGTAAGCTCAAATATTTATTAATGGCCTATTCGCCTCTAGTCTACCAAGCAACGGGGAAAATGGTGGCGAGTGTTAATCAAAGCTATGATTTGCGTGATTTTTATAAAAAATATCAGGAAAAAGTATTGGCTATTTTAAGCCAAACACCGACGCGTAAATTACACGTTAATGCTATCCAGCACATTCAAGGTTACTTCAAACATAAAGCCACTAAAGATGAAAAAACGCGTTTGGGCTGGTTGATTAATGATTACTTGCTGGGTTATTTATCCATCAATAATCCGTTATCGATGATATTGCAATTGCTCACTGAATATCCTGATAATTATATTAGTGAGCAATTTTATTTATCGCCTTATCCTGAATGCCAAAAAGTTAGGGCATTACTTCAGCTATGATAGAGATGTTGCTGCTTAATATACGCCATCACTGAAGGTGGAATAAGATCATCACTTAAACTGCCTGAGTTGAGGCTTTTACGGATTTCAGTGGCGGAAATATCGACCAACGGTGTATCGCCAAGAAAGATATAACCGTTAGGTGCTTGGCTGAGCTGGCTGGGATCGTCCGTTTTGTGTTTAGCTAGCCATGCTTGCATCTGCGGATCGGTGAAATTAGTTGCGTAGCCTGGGCGTGAACAGACTAACAAATGGCAGTTATCTAATAGCTGCTCCCATCCATTCCACGTATTAATCGAAAGCAAAGAGTCTTGACCAATAATAAAGGCTAAAGGCTGATCAGAGCCCATTTCTTTACGCAATGCTGTTAATGTTTCGATAGTATAAGAAGGGCTGTTACGCTCAAGCTCTCGCGTATCGATAGTAAATAACGGGTTGTCTTGGATCGCCAAACGCACCATTTCCAAGCGCTGAGCTGGACTGGCTTCAGGCTGAGGCCTGTGAGGCGGTACATGGTTGGGTAAGAGAATAACTTTTTCTAAACCAACTTGTTTTGCCAGTGCTTCTACAGGGCGTAGATGGCCATAGTGTATTGGGTCAAATGTCCCACCAAATAACGCTTGAAGTCCTTTGGGCTTAAAGGTCATGAATAAAACTCTCAGGTAAGGATTTGGTACATATTAACATAGATAGAGATTGCAGATCTGGCCATACTGAATGGCTAAAATCTTGTTTAGCATGCAATTCTGCTTGAGTCAGTAACAAAAGTGCTGACTGTAATTGATGCAGGCTGAGGCGCTGTAATGCTTCGGTCAGCAGCGGTCGACGATTTTGCCAAACTTTGTGTTGATCAAACAGAGATTTTAATGGTGTGGTGACGGATTGGCGTTTTAACGTTAGCAGTAACATTAATTCACGTTGAATTGAACGTAGTAAAATAACCGCTTCAGTATCTTCATGTTGCAACTGTTCTAAGATATGCCATGCACGGCGAGATTTCCCTGCCAACATAGCATCTACCCAATGATAAGGGGTAAAATGGGCTGCATCATTAACCGCTGACTCAACCCTTGGATGAGTGAGTTTACCATCAGGGTAGAGTAGCGATAACCGCTCAAGTGCTTGTGCTAAGCCAAGTAAGTTTCCTTCATAGCAGTAACAAAGTAACTGATTGGCTTCAGTCTCTAAAGTTAAGTTCATGCTACGGGCGCGTTTAGCAACCCATTGAGGTAGACGCTGGTATTCAGGTGTTAAACAACTGATATACACGCTTTCAGCGCTGATTGCTTTAAACCAAGCACTGTTTTCTTGTGCTTTAGTAAGCTTGTGCCCACGTAGCAGTAATAAAATATCAGGGTGTAGTAAGCCAGATAATTGAGTGAGCTTTTCTGCCATTGCCGCATTTGGCCCATTATCTGGCAAAATCAAAGTCAGTGATTGGCGGCTTGCAAAAAGGCTTAACGCCTGACAGAGACTAAAAATTTCATCCCAATCGGTATTTGATTCAAGTGAAAAAGTATAGTGCTCTTCAAACCCGTGGGTTTGCGCTATTTTTCGAATGGCGTCTTGGCTTTCTTGGATTAATAGGGGCTCATTGCCCCATATTAGATAGCGGCCTTTCAGAGACTCTTGTAACTGAGAGGCCAGCTGTTCGGGATAGATACGGGTCATTATTGCTCAACAGTAGGGGCAGCTGCCGCCGCATTCGCTTTTTCAAGCTCAGCGGTGTGAACAATCAGTAATTTACGCACTAATATACGTGCCGCTTGTTCACGCATTTCTTGTTTAACCAGTTCATTTTCAGCATCTTTTGCAAGTGCTTCTAATGGGTTATCGAAGAAAGTGCGCTCTACTTGGCTTTGTAGTGGGTAAATAGAACCATTAGGCATTAATACCTGTGCATTGAGCACAAATGTTAATTGCTTCTCTGCCGCCTTACCATCTTGGTAAATCGACACAGTTTCTGTCGTTTCTGATGAACCCGTAATTTTTAAAATTGGGATATCAGGTTTACCGTTTTCGAGTATTGTGACGTTATTTAGCCTGAGTTGCTCCCTAACGGCTCTGGTGAGAGCGCTATAAGGTGCATTAGAACTTAACTGTAATGTTTTCAGTTCATCAGGAATTTGCGTCGTTCCTTGAAGGCGAAAACCGCAGCCTGCGGTGACTAGCACCGACAAGCTCAGTAATAATGTTATCAGATAGCGCACCTGGCCTCCTTATCAGCCAACAACTAAGTTCAGTAACTTACCTGGTACATAAATCACTTTACGAATAGTGACGTCCTCAAGGTATTTTGAAACACTACCTTCTTGTGATGCCATATCTAGAACATAATCTTGAACAGCGTCAGCAGGTACTGTGATACGACCACGGACTTTACCGTTGACTTGGATGACCACTAATTTGGTGTCGTCAATCATGGCTTTTTCATCAGCAACCGGCCAGCTAGCAAAATCGATATCATCAGTGTGGCCTAATGCTTTCCACATTTCAAAACAAGCGTGTGGGATGATTGGTGACAGCATCAATGTGATTGCTTCAAGCGACTCTTGTACTAACGCACGATCTTGCTCAGTCTCTTGTGGCGCACGCACTAACTTGTTCATGAACTCCATGATGGCAGCGATAGCAGTGTTAAATGCATAACGACGAGCAAAGTCATCAGTGACTTTAGCAATAGTTTTATGCAGATCACGACGTAAATCTTTTTGTTCAGCCGTTAGTGCACTGATATCCAGTGGCTGGGTCGCGCCTTTTTGGGTATGCTCATGCACGGTACGCCATACACGGCGAACAAAGCGGTTTGCACCTTCAACGCTGGACTCTTGCCATTCAAGAGTCAGTTCTGGCGGAGCAGCGAACATCATAAACAGGCGCACAGTATCAGCACCGTATTTTTCCACCATCAATTGTGGGTCAATACCGTTGTTTTTGGACTTAGACATTTTGCTCATACCGGTATACACCAGCTCATGTCCTTCGTTATCAACGGCTTTGATTATACGGCTCTTCTCATCACGCTCAACGATAGCATCTGCTGGTGAAACCCAAACACGCTGACCGTCACTGCCAGTGTAGTAGAAGGCATCAGCCAGTACCATGCCTTGGCACAGTAAACGTTTAGCGGGTTCATCTGAATTCACTAAACCTGCATCACGCATTAATTTATGGAAGAAACGGAAATACATTAAGTGCATGATAGCGTGCTCAATACCACCAATGTATTGGTCAACTGGCAGCCAATAGTTTGCCGCAGCTGGATCTAACATGCCTTCATCATATTGTGGGCAAGTGTAGCGTGCATAATACCAAGAAGACTCCATAAAGGTGTCAAAGGTATCTGTTTCACGCAGTGCTGGCTGACCGTTGATAGTGGTTTTCGCCCACTCAGGATCGGCTTTAATTGGGCTAGTAATACCATCCATAACAACATCTTCAGGTAGAATTACTGGCAGTTGATCTTCAGGAACCGGTACAACAGTACCATCTTCCAATGTTGCCATTGGAATTGGTGCACCCCAATAACGCTGACGAGACACACCCCAGTCACGTAAACGGTAATTGACTTTGCGTTTACCGGCACCGATAGCAACCAATTTATCAGCAATCGCATTAAAGCCTGCTGCATTGTCTAATCCGCTGAATTCACCTGAGTTAATCAGTGCAAATTTCTCAGTCATTGCTTCTTGAGAAATATCCGGCGTATTACCTTCAGCATCTGCAATAACCGCTTTTAATGGCAAGTTATATTTGTGGGCAAATTCCCAGTCACGTTGGTCGTGAGCAGGAACAGCCATAACTGCGCCGGTGCCGTATTCCATCAAAACAAAGTTAGCGACCCAAATAGGTAATTTTTCTTGAGTTAGTGGATGGATAACGTAAAAGCCAGTTGCCATGCCTTTTTTATCCATCGTTGCCATATCAGCTTCTGCTGTTTTAGTGCTACGGCACTCTTCAATAAAATCAGCTAATGCAGCGTTTTTCTCGGCAGCTTCTTGCGCCAGTGGATGACCCGCAGCAACGGCAACATAAGTTGCTCCCATAAAGGTGTCTGGGCGTGTTGTGTATACGGTTAATTGGTCACTACGATCAGCAACATCAAAGGTGATTTCAACCCCTTCAGAACGACCAATCCAGTTACGCTGCATGGTTTTGACCTGCTCAGGCCAATCATCCAAGGTGTCGAGGTCGTTAAGTAATTCTTCTGCGTAATCGGTGATTTTAATAAACCACTGAGGGATTTCTTTGCGCTCTACTGGTGTATCACAACGCCAGCAGCAACCATCGATAACTTGTTCGTTAGCCAATACGGTTAGATCGTGTGGGCACCAGTTTACCGCAGAGGTTTTTTTGTAAACTAAGCCTTTTTCATACAGTTTTGTGAAGAACCATTGTTCCCAACGATAGTACTCAGGAGTACAAGTGGTGACTTCACGATCCCAATCATAACCAAAGCCTAACATTCTCAGTTGGCCTTTCATGTATTCAATATTGGCATAAGTCCACGGCGCGGGAGCGGTATTGTTCTTAACCGCAGCCCCTTCAGCAGGTAAACCAAAAGCATCCCAACCAATCGGCTGTAGGACGTTTTTGCCTAATAAACGCTGATAACGGGAGATCACATCACCCATAGTGTAGTTACGCACGTGACCCATGTGTAGTCGACCAGAAGGGTAAGGTAGCATGGACAGGCAGTAGTATTTCTCTTTGCTGTTGTCTTCTATCACTTTGAATGTGGATTTGTCATCCCAGTGACGCTGTACTTTAGGCTCTATATCTTCTGGACGATATTGTTCTTGCATGGCACCGATAATCCTATGGTGAATAAATGCTACTCAGTAGCGTTAATGACTTTCTCGAATTTAGATCCGCATAGCATAGCGGATCCTGCCCTAAAACAACAATAGTTGATTAGCTGAACCGGTGGGGGAAGCTGGGTATCGTTTCAGGGAACGGAGTCAGAATCTTTAGTCTGATAACCCCACAACTTAACCAAAAAACGTGAGGATTGATAGCATTTTACTGAAAAAAATGAAGATATTAGTGGAATAGAGGCGTTAACAATGAATGTTTGTTGAGGCGACTTCAATTAAACAAAAATTGAGGTCGCCTTATAGCACTATTTAGTGATAATTAAGCTCAGTATTAATGCAGGATCTTAGCAAGGAAATCTTTTGCTCTATCTGATTGTGGGTTAGCGAAGAAATCTTCTTTTTTACTGTCTTCGACAATTTTGCCTTCATCCATAAAGATCACGCGATTGGCGACTTTTTTAGCGAAGCCCATCTCATGCGTCACAACCATCATCGTCATGCCTTCATTGGCTAACTCCACCATAACATCCAGAACTTCATTGATCATTTCAGGGTCAAGTGCGGATGTTGGCTCATCAAACAACATCGCAACAGGATCCATACACAAAGCACGAGCGATAGCAACACGCTGCTGTTGGCCCCCAGAGAGTTGAGATGGAAACTTATTGGCATGACTGGATAGCCCAACACGCTCGAGTAATTTTAACCCTTTTGTTTCCGCTTCTTTTTTGTTGCGATTTAATACCTTGATTTGTGCAAGGGTTAAATTCTCAATAATCGATAGATGAGGGAACAACTCAAAGTGTTGAAACACCATACCAACTTTAGAACGAAGTTTTGCCAAATCGGTTTTTTTATCGTTGACTTGGATACCGTTTACAAAAATTTCACCCTGTTGAACGGGTTCAAGGCCATTCACTGTTTTTATTAGTGTGGATTTACCAGAGCCCGATGGCCCACAGACAACGACGACTTCGCCTTTTTTGACTTCAGTTGTGCAGTCAGTGAGTACCTGAAACTGGCCATACCATTTGGATATATTTTTCAGGGTAATCATGAAACAGTCCTTTTCTTAAGATAATTCACCAGCATGGAAGCGCCGAAACTGATAATAAAATACACGAAACCAGCAAACAATATCATCTCTACTTGTGTACCGTCACGTTCACCGATGTTGGTTGCGGTGCGGAAGAAGTCGGTCAGGCTTAGTACATAGACTAATGATGAATCCTGAAATAGCACAATGCCTTGTGTTAATAACAGGGGAACCATGGCCTTAAAGGCTTGAGGTAAAACAACTAGTCTCATTGTTTGCATTTGCGTCATACCGAGAGCCAGTGCCGCAGAGGCTTGGCCTCGAGAGATACTTTGAATACCCGCTCGAATAATTTCAGAGTAATACGCCGCTTCAAAAAGCGAGAAGGCTATCATTGCTGAAATTAAACGGATATCACTTTTTGGTGATAAGCCTAGAACATTTTGGACTAAGTTAGGCACAATCAGATAGAACCACAACAACACCATGACTAATGGAATAGAGCGGAAAGTATTGACGTACAGGGCAGCAAACCAGCTGATTGGTTTAAATGTTGATAAGCGCATTACTGCGAGGACCGTTCCCCACAGGATCCCAACTACGATAGCCGTAATGGTAATTTTAGCGGTAACCACTAACCCATCGAGTAAGAATGGCCAACTTGGGGCAATCGAGCTCCAATCGAAATCATAGAACATATTATCGCCCTCCTAATGTGCCGGGTAAGCGAACTTTACGTTCAAGTAAGCTCATTAATAACATAATCACCAGATTAATACCGACGTAGGCGACTGTAATGGCTGTGAATGATTCCCAAGCATGCGCTGAATAATCGAGTAATTTTCCTGCTTGTGCCGCCATATCAACCAACCCAATGGTTGATGCAATGGCTGAGTTTTTGACTAAATTGAGCATTTCAGATGTCATTGGTGGCAAAATGACCCTGTAAGCATTGGGCAGCAGTACATAACGATAGGTTTGTGGCAGCGTTAGCCCCATGGCTAAGCCTGCACTTTTTTGCCCTCTAGGCAGGGATTGAATCGCGGCTCTCACTTGCTCCGTCATTCGAGCAGCGGTAAATAAACCGAGGCACAGTGTTGAAGAAATAAAGAATTGATAATTAGGATCCAAATCCATTTTAAACCAGTCGCCGATTGGTTGCGGTAACAGTTCGGGGATCACTAAATACCATGTAAAAAACTGCACGATCAAAGGTACGTTACGGAATAATTCAACATATACCGTTCCTATCATCGCCAGAAAGCGATTGGGAACTGTTCGTAGGATGCCGAAAAATGAGCCAACGAGAAAAGCAATGATCCAAGCGCAGATGGAAAGTGCGACGGTAACTTCTAAGCCAGATATTAGCCACCCTAAATAGGTGGTATTCCCAAACGGGGCTTCCTGTAGGAAAATCCCCCAATTCCAATCAATTGACATAATTCTACTTCCTGTGGGCAATTAAATTGACCCTACTACTGGTAAGAAGATGCAAAGCGGGGAACGACCGCCTTGCAGTTCTCACTTCAGTAACACCCTGTTTGTCTTTTTATTTAATTAGTTAAGCGCTTTGTCATTTGGTGATTTAAATAGTGTTTTCATTTCATCTGACAAGGTAAATTTTAAGTTAAGATTTTTTGGTGGAATAGGTTGGTTAAACCAGCGATCAAAGGATTTCTCTGCGGTTCCTGATGTTTGTGCTTTAGCGATAGTGTCATCAACCAATGCTTTGAATTCAGGATCATCTTTACGTAGCATACAGCCGTATGCTTCTTCAGTTTGTGGCTTACCAACGATTTCCCAAATATCAGGTTTCTTCGCTTTAGCACGTTCGCCCGCTAATAATGCATCATCCATCATAAAGGCAACCGCACGACCTGATTCAAGAGTACGGAATGAATCGCCATGATCTTTTGCACTGATAATGCGCATTTTCATGTTCTTTTCATCATTCAGTTTATTCAAGAGAACTTCTGAAGTCGTACCTGATGTAACAACCACGTTTTTACCCGCTAAATCGGCAAAGTCTTTAACACCAGAGTCATTTTTAGTCAGAAGGCGAGTACCTACAACGAAAATGGTATTGGAGAAAGCGGCTTGTTTTTGTCTTTCTAAGTTATTGGTGGTTGAACCGCACTCAAAGTCATAGGTACCGTTTTGCAGTAAAGGGATACGGTTTTGCGATGTGATAGGAATTAATTTAACTTCAAGATTCGGTTTATTCAGTTTCTTTTTAACAGCATCAACGATTTCGTTGGAGTAATCTTGAGAGTAGCCAACCACTTTTTGGTTATTGTCGTAATAAGAAAATGGAACAGATGACTCACGATGCCCGACAACGATCACGCCGTTGTCATTAATTTTTTTCAGCGTGCCTGTTAGTTCTTCAGCTTGAACAGCACAGGTAGCACCTAACACCATCATAGATAGTACAATCTTGCTCATACGCATAATTACAACTCCTTTTTGAGATCGGGTTCTGTCTCGTTTTTGTTGTGTTCGTGTGCTGGCGGATGTCTCGACGATTCGATTGAGTACGCGATCATTCGCTGTATGTTTTATTATTGTTAAAAACTAAAGAAAAATGTTACATAATGAAAATGAATTGTTTCAAAATCGGGAGCTGTCTCGCATATTATTTGGGCAGTTCCTAATTTGTTGCACTAATACGGGGAAAACACGCCTGAAAACGGATATTCATGCACCTTAATAGTGAAAACAATTCTAATTTCTGATATCTAGAAGGGATAATGCATATTACGTACCAAATTTTTCAGAAAAAGATAAAATAAATATGATGAGGTTTTGTAAAGTTAGATGATGCTACTTGTACCACATTATTTGCTGTGTAAGATGTAACCTTTAGCAAATTGGTCATCACTTTAGTCGTATATATTCAGGATGAATATACTTTAAATAATTCGAAGTGCAGCTAGTCGACAAGTGAATAAGCTGCTAGGGGCATACATAAGTATGTGACTGGTGCGAGTGAACGTAATCACTGATGCCTTAACCAAAGGCGCTGCAACGAGAAGTATGGCGAGTATAAATAGAGACAAGCATGAACAGGCAACTTAAATTAGGCAAAGGATTAGTGTTATTCGCCTGTCTGATGGTGTTACTTTGTATGAATCAAAGAGCCGTCGGAGAGCGCCTTTTCGCCCATTTTTTGTCTCAACCGACTGTGATGCAAATGCAAACTTATTCCCCATCGATTATTTTTCAAACGGAACAGTCTGTTGAGAAAGGCTCTCATCTTTCTACTTGTGAGTTGAGTGCGAAATCATTATTGACATTAAGTCCTGCGGTTATTGAGCCCTTTTTCTTTTTATTCCTTTCAATTGCAGCATTGAGTGTTTTTTGTGGTCAACTGTTCTCACGTCGAGCAAATCGTGAAGATAAACATCCTCCGCCAAGAGTTAGGCTTCATTTACAGTTTTGTAATCTTCGGGATTAGAACACCAGAGCGTTTAGTTTATTGGTGTATATTATTCTGGAGGAAACATGCGTTTTTTAATTAATTCGTTCATTATGTTAATTGTTCTGTTTTCGGGTAGCACATTGGCTGCGGATACAGGCTGGTTAATTGATCAACATAATGATCACGCTCAAGTGCGTTTATTAAGTGCTTCCCAAAAAGAGGGGAAAGTTGCTTTATTATTAGATGTTCAATTGCAAGATGGGTGGAAAACCTACTGGCGTTCTCCAGGAGAAGGCGGAATAGCGCCTGAAATCGATTGGAAATCACCGGTTAAGGATATGCAATGGCTTTGGCCTGCACCGGGTCGCTTTGATGTAGCGGGTATATCAACCCAAGGTTACATGGGCGATGTGGTTTTTCCAATTGTTGTCGATGCGACGGAAAAATTGGATAAACTTACAGGGACTTTAACGTTATCAACGTGCAGCAATGTATGTATTTTAACGGATTATCCTTTTGAACTTGATTTAACTGAGCCTGAGCCAAGCGATTTTGAATGGGCGTTTAATCAAGCGATGGGTAGAGTTCCACCCACAACTGGATTAGCACAGAGCCAGAAAGTCGGGTTTACAGGCGATACTTTAGTGGTTGAGCTCCAAAAAGTGGCGGGTGAGCCATGGAGCAAAAAAGCCGCTATATTTACTGATACCCCAGATGGTACAACCCTTGGGGTTCCAGAGCTCTATTCTTCTGGTGATACCCTGACAGCAACAATTAAAGTCAGTGATGATTGGGGAGATAAAGCGCCTGATTTAACAGGACAAAACTTCTCTTTTGTAGTGACCGATGGTGATTTATCACAACAAATTACTGCTCAAGTTGCACCGTTCACTGGAACCATCGTTCAAAGTGGGGCGAATGCCATTCCTCTGTGGCAAATTCTTTCATTTGCATTACTGGGTGGTTTAATTCTAAACCTGATGCCTTGTGTACTTCCTGTACTTGCTATGAAATTGGGCTCAATTTTGATGGTGCCACAAGGGGAACAAAAAACCATTCGTCGGCAATTTCTATTATCTTCCTCTGGGATACTCGTATCCTTCTGGCTACTTGCTTTACTCATGACACTATTGCGTGCGGGGCAGCAGGCTGTGGGTTGGGGGATCCAATTCCAAAACCCATGGTTTATTGGGTTTATGGTTCTTATCACTGCGGTTTTCACCGCTAACTTATTTGGTTTGTTTGAAATCCATCTAGGCAGTAAAGCAAGTACTCGCTTAGCGACAACTGGTGGGCACGGTAATAGTGGTCATTTTTGGCAAGGCGTTTTTGCAACATTGCTTGCGACACCTTGCTCTGCACCTTTTTTGGGCACGGCGGTGGCATTTGCTCTCGCAGCACCTCTTGACGAGTTATGGCTAGTTTTCACCGCTTTAGGGCTAGGAATGAGTTTGCCATGGCTACTGATTGCCGCTTTCCCTGCGGTTTCTCGTTTGTTACCTAAACCAGGTGCATGGATGAATAAACTGAGAATAGTGTTAGGTTTGATGATGCTATTATCATGTTTATGGCTGATTAGTCTGTTGATCCCACACTTTGGTGAAATTTATACACTAGCAATATCAATTATCTTTTTATTATTGCTAGTGATATTTATCGGTAAAAAATATAGCTTACGTGCAGGAACATATTCGTTGGTATTATTTGCGTTGATTGCTGCCGGCTTTACTTGGGCGACGATGGATGAAACCACCGGTAGTCGTCATATTGTTAAAGATAATGTTAACTGGCAGCCGTTAAGTGAAGGTGCTATTGCACAGGCTTTGTCAGAAAATAAGCGGGTCTTTATTGATGTTACTGCTGATTGGTGTGTGACCTGTAAAGCGAATAAATATAATGTATTGCTGAGAGATGATATCCAGCAGGCATTAAATGAACCTGATGTTGTGGCACTTAGAGGCGATTGGACTAAGCCTTCACCCGATATCACCGCATTTTTGCAAAAGCGCGGGCAAGTCGCTGTGCCATTTAACCAAGTTTATGGCCCTAAGTTGGCAGAGGGTGAAATACTGTCAACAATACTTGATCGTGAAGTTTTATTATCAATTATGAATGAGGCCAAAGGAGCCGAAAAATGAAAAAAACAATTTTAGCCGTTCTATTTTCATCACTAATGTTAGGTGCAACTGCACATGCGGCTCCGTTAACGGCAGACCAAGAAGCGCAAGTACGCAAATTAGTACGTGATACTTTAGTTGAGAACCCTGAAATTTTAGAAGAAGCGATTGTTGCATTACAGGCTAAGCAAGGTGAGAAACAGCAGGCACAAGTGAAATCTGCGATTAAAGCAGAGCATGACAAACTGTTTAATGACCCAGCAAGCCCTCGTCTTGGTGCGAAAGATGCCAAACTGGTTTTAGTTAACTTTACTGACTATAACTGTCCGTTCTGTAAGCGTTTCGATCCGCAACTGGAAGAAATTGTCAAAAAATACCCAGATGTTGCTGTGGTGATTAAACCTTTACCATTCAAAGGCCAAACTTCTTTAGAATCATCACAATTAGTGCTGACTTTGTGGGAGAAAGATCCAAAAGCATTCCAAGCACTGCATCAGAAATTTATGCAGAAGCAAGGCATGTTAACGGATGAAAACATCAAGCAGGCACTGAAAGCAACTGGCAATGAAAAATTAGTTGCTAATGAGAAGAGTGCAGAGACTCTGCGTACTAATATGATGTTGGCAGAGAAATTAGGGGTTAACGGTACTCCAGCAACACTAGTTGGTGATGAAATCATCCCTGGTGCTGTGGATGCACAGCAATTGGAAGCGATCGTGAAAGATCAGCTAGCAAAAGTAAAATAAGGGAAATATGGCTAGACTGAAAAAATGGTCAAAAGAAATTATTGGTTTGGTCGTGATTATTTTCATTGTCTTTACCGTAATGGATTTTTGGCGCAAACCTGAAAGCCTAGCCCCTGTTTTACTTGAGCCTCAGTTGCTGGCAACGGGACAACCTGTTTCGTTAGCAGAGCTCAGTAAAGAGCAACCTGTTTTAGTCTATTTTTGGGCAACATGGTGCGGTGTATGTAAAATCACCTCACCAACGGTAGCTGATCTAGCTCAATCAGGGGTTCCTGTAGTTTCTGTGGCTATCCGCTCTGGCGATAGCCAACGCTTACTAACAGGAATGGCAAAAAAAGAGCTTAATTTCCCTGTCATTAATGATATGAATGGTGTATTGGCTAATGCTGTTGGTATCAGTGCAACACCATCATTTATGATTATCGATAATGGTGAAATGGTAAGTTTTACCAGTGGTTACACCAGTTATTGGGGAATTAAAGCACGTATGTGGATGGCTTCTTTTTAAGCTAACCAATAGCCCTCTTTGAGTAGATGCTTAAAGAGGGCTTTGTTTTTATCTGATTAAAACTTTAAATTACGGATAAATAGATAGCCAGCAGATTAAGGCTTCAGCCGATACAAATTCGTAGGCCTGCTTGTTTCTTCTCGTTTTTCTTCGGTATCAATCAACAGAGCGTCTTACTTTAAATTGCGACGAAATGATTTTTTGATGGGGTTAAGGATGATTATATTCGTTTTAATACTGTCTACATTGTTTCTATAGAGATTGCAAAAACACAAGGACAACTTATTAGTTAGATAAATAGCCCCCTAATTTAATAGGGAGCTTATGACTAGTTAATTTGTTTACGACGACCAAAAAACAACGCTAATAGCCCAAATACCACAACAGTTCCCCACATAGGCCAATTACTCCAACGTGCATACGGTGTTAAACCTGTTGTCGGGGTGATTGATGCAGATAAGGTTGCCGCAGTGAATTGAGGTAATTCAGCTTGAACTGTTCCATCTGCACGTATGATAGCCGTAACGCCATTATTAGTTGCACGGAGCAGTGGACGGCCAAGTTCTAATGCTCTCATTCTTGCCATTTGGAAATGCTGCCATGGGCCAATTGATTTACCAAACCAAGCATCATTAGAGATGGTTAACAAATAATCGCTATCTGGTTTAAAATTATCACGAACTTGAGTTCCTAGAATAATTTCATAGCAAATCGCAGCAGTTAAATGAAGATTGCCAACCGCCAATTGGGCTTGTTGATAATCACCACGACTAAAGCCTGACATCGGCAAATTAAAGAATGGTGCGATAGGGCGTAAGATATCTTCTAATGGAACAAACTCACCAAAGGGAACCAAATGGTGCTTGTTATAACGATTCTTTGATGGGTATAGATAAGGTTTATCATCGCCTAATACAATGATTGTATTATAAAACTCATAATCACCATCAATAGGCCTCGCATCTACAATACCTGTGATCAGTTTGGTCTTTGACTCAGCTAATACCGTATCTAATGATTTCAGCCAAGCTTGGTTATCTAATTCAACAGAAGGCACGGCGGATTCAGGCCAAATAATTAAAGAAGCTTTACCGATATAAGGGCTAGATAATTTAATATAGGTATCTTTAATCTGCTGTAAATAGCTAGACTCCCACTTCATTGACTGAGGGATATTTCCTTGAACCAAAGCAACTTCTGTTGTTTTAGATTCGAGAGGAGTGTACCACTGAAGACCCTTGAGCGCTAAAGGTGCAAACAAGAGAACTGCAGCAACAATAAACGGGATAAAGTTACGGCGCACGAGTGCTAAAACAATCAGCCCACTAATACTGAATAAGATTAGTGTCATCATTTCAACGCCAAAGATCGGCGCTACACTTTTTAATGGACCATCAATTTGGCTGTAGCCGAATTGCAACCATGGAAACCCTGTCAGAACCCAGCCACGTAAAAATTCTGTGAGTTGCCAAATTGCAGGTGCTGCAAATACTAAACGCCATACGGTGGCATTAGGAAATAATTTACTGAGTAGATAGCCAAATAAACCTGTATAGAGAGAAAGGTAGGCGGCTAGTAATATGACTAATAAAACATTGACGACTTCAGGCATGCCACCGAAATCAGCAATACTGACATAGACCCAGTTGACGCCGCTGCCAAATAGGCCAAAACCCCATGCAAAAGCAATCGCAAAAGATTGCTTTGGTGTGCGTTGTAACGTGAGTAGTTGGATAAATAGAATGGAAAGAAGCGCTGCTGGCCAGAAATCAAAAGGCGAAAAAGCCAGCGTTCCACTGGCTCCGAAAATTAAAGCCAGTAGCAGCCTGAGCCACTGACTTTGATAAGATGACGTTAAGTTCATTAACTTTTTTCTTCGTTTAAGGTTGGTACTGGAGCGTCATCAGGGATTTTTACGTGTAGTAAGATGATCCGACGGCTATCAGCCATAGCGACTTTGAATTGGTAGCCATCAATCGTGATGACTTCACCCCGTGAAGGTAAGTGGCCAAAGGCTTGCATCACAAGACCACCAACGGTATCAACTTCTTCATCGCTGAAACTAGTGCCAAATGTGTCATTGAAGTCTTCAATTTGAGTCAATGCCCTCACTGAGTATGAATGTTGACTAAGTTGACGAATATCAACATCGTCTTCATCATCGTATTCATCTTCAATTTCACCAACAATAAGCTCTAAAATATCTTCAATGGTAACTAGCCCTGAAACACCACCAAATTCATCAATGACAATTGCCATATGATAACGCAGTGAACGGAACTCTTTTAAGAGGCGGTCAACACGTTTACTTTCAGGTACCACAACCGCTTGACGCAACACTTTATCAATACTGAATGGCTCCGCATCAGTCCGCATAAATGGCAATAAATCTTTTGCCATCAGTAAGCCTTCAATATGATCTTTGTCTTCGCTGATAACAGGGAAACGTGAATGAGCTGAGTCTATGATGACATCAAGGCACTCATCTAAGGTTTGGTTGCGTTTTAGGGTCACGATCTGAGAACGCGGGATCATAATGTCACGTACCCGCTGATCAGCAATATCCATAACCCCTTCAAGCATATCTCGGGTGTCAGGATCGATAAGGTCGTTTTGCTGCGAATCACGGATCAGTTCGACCAAATCATCACGGTTTTTAGGTTCACCGTGAAAGAGCTGGTTTAAGAGTGCAAAGAACCCTTTCTTAGGGCCAGGGTTGTCACTACTCGAAGAGTTATCGTCGCTCATGGCGTTTTATTAAAAATTCCTCAAATTAATAGGTTAGTTAAGGTTGCTGTTATCGTGTAGTGGGTTGCCAATATTAGCGCTCATCACCACTTGTATTGCAAAAACACACAACCTTTTTATTACTCAGATAATATTTAGCATAAAAATAGACTGTGGGTCATTCTTTTTCTGCAAGGTAAGGATCAGCATAGCCTAATTCGGCTAAAATTTCTGTTTCTAACCCTTCCATTTCTTCAGCTTCATCATCTTCAATATGATCATAACCAAGAAGATGTAAACACCCATGGACAACCATGTGTGCCCAGTGCTCTTCAGCGGTTTTTTGCTGTTCAAGAGCTTCTTGCTCAACCACCTGACGACAAATAATTAAGTCACCCAGTAGCGGCAATTCAACTTCTGGTGGTGCTTCAAAGGGAAAAGATAACACATTTGTTGGTTTATCTTTCCCTCGATAAGTCAGGTTTAAATGGTGACTTTCTGCTTCATCAACAATACGGATAGTTACTTCGCTTTGTGGCTGAAATTTAGGCAGCACGGCTTCTAGCCAGCGCTGAAACAGTGCTTCACTAGGTAGCCCAGAGGTTTCTTCACTCGCAATTTGTAAATCGAGGATCACTTCACTCATTTAATTATGTTCCTGCTTTTCTAACTCTTTTTGTTGCTCACGCTCTTCTCTGAGTTGCTGACGGCGTTTGTTGTCTTGTTCTTCCCATTTTTCATAGGCGATAACCACTTTAGCCACAACAGGGTGACGTACGACGTCTTCACTGTGGAAGAAATTAAAACTGAGGTCGTCAACATCGGAAAGTACTTCAATTGCATGACGTAAACCTGACTTATTACCACGAGGTAAATCGACCTGTGTAATGTCCCCTGTAACAACGGCTTTTGAGTTAAAGCCAATGCGGGTTAGGAACATTTTCATCTGTTCTATGGTGGTATTTTGGCTTTCATCTAAGATGATAAAAGCATCATTGAGCGTACGACCGCGCATATAAGCTAATGGTGCGACCTCAATAACATTACGTTCGATCAGCTTTTCGACTTTTTCAAAGCCAAGCATTTCAAACAGAGCGTCATATAATGGGCGCAGGTAAGGATCAACCTTCTGGCTGAGATCACCGGGTAGAAAACCAAGTTTTTCACCTGCTTCAACCGCAGGACGTGTTAGTAGAATTCGGCGTACTTCTTGGCGTTCTAGTGCATCAACAGCAGCGGCAACCGCAAGGTAAGTTTTCCCTGTACCTGCAGGCCCAATACCAAACGTAATATCATGATCCAATATATTGGCAATATATTGTGCTTGATTCGGTGTGCGAGGCTTGATGACACCACGTTTAGTTTTGATATTAACGGCTTTGCCGTAATCAGGAATGCTATCTGCAGCTTGTTCTAACACGCGGCTTTCGGATATCGCTAAATGAATGTGCTCAGGATCAATATCAGGGATTACACCTCGTATCGGTGCCGTTTCAACATACAACTGACGTAAAATTTTACTGGCAGCTTGAATATTAAGAGGCTTACCGGATAGCTTGAAGCGGTTGTCACGACGATTAATTTCAATCGCAAGGCGGCGCTCAAGTTGTTTGATATTGTCATCGAATGGCCCGCAAAGGCTCATTAAGCGTTGGTTATCTGCGGGCTCTAGAAAGATCTCTTGTGTTGCGATTTGCAACGGTTTTTTATCGGTCACTGAGTATCCTATCGTTAGGGTTGGTAACGACCAACGCCAAGCTCATCTTCTTTACGTGTACGTGCAATGACGGAAGCTGGCGATTCGTGAACACGTAAGCCCATTTGGTCTTCTGTGCGGATCACTTTACCGCGTAGAGAGTTGGCATAAACATCAACCACCTCAACATCAACAAACTTACCAATCATGTCAGGTGAACCTTCAAAGTTCACAACACGGTTATTTTCGGTACGACCAGAAAGCTCCATAACGTTTTTACGTGAAGGGCCTTCCACTAAAATACGTTGTACCGTTCCCAACATAGCACGACTAAAGCTCATTGCTTGCTGGTTAATGCGCTGTTGTAGCAGGTAAAGACGCTGCTTTTTCTCATCTTCGCTAACATCATCAGGTAAATCAGCGGCTGGTGTGCCCGGGCGAGCTGAATAGACAAAACTAAAGCTCATATCAAAATCAACATCAGCGATAAGCTTCATGGTGTTTTCGAAGTCTTCATTGGTTTCACCGGGGAAGCCAACAATGAAATCAGAGCTAATAAGAATACCTGGGCGAGCTTTACGTAATTTACGAATAATCGCTTTGTACTCAAGTGCGGTATGAGCACGTTTCATAAGGGTTAAAATGCGGTCGGAACCACTCTGTACTGGCAAGTGTAAGTAGCTGACTAACTCAGGTGTATCCTCATAAACTTCAATAATATCATCGGTAAATTCAATTGGATGGCTGGTAGTGAAGCGAACACGATCAATGCCATCAATGGCCGCAACCAGACGTAACAATTCTGCAAATGAACAGATTTCACCATCAAAGGTTGCGCCGCGGTATGCATTCACGTTTTGACCCAGCAGGTTGACTTCACGTACCCCTTGGGCGGCTAATTGAGCGATTTCAAATAGGATATCATCGCATGGTCGGCTGACTTCTTCACCGCGGGTGTAGGGAACGACGCAGAATGTGCAGTATTTGTTACAGCCTTCCATAATGGAAACGAAAGCCGTTGGACCTTCTGCTCTTGGCTCAGGCAAACGGTCAAACTTTTCAATTTCAGGGAAGCTAATGTCAATAACAGGGCTGCGTGTGCCTTTTACCTGATTAATCATTTCAGGTAGGCGATGTAATGTTTGTGGACCGAAGACAATGTCAACACTTGGTGCACGCTGGCGGATAAAATCACCTTCTTGAGATGCCACACAGCCACCAACACCGATAATGATATCGGGATTGCTATCCTTGAAAAACTTCCAACGGCCTAATTGATGGAAAACTTTTTCTTGAGCTTTTTCGCGGATTGAACAAGTATTCAGGAGTAGCACATCAGCTTCTTCTGGGATTTCAGTGATCTGATAACCATGGGTGCTTTCTAACAATGATGCCATTTTAGATGAGTCATACTCATTCATCTGGCAGCCCCAAGTTTTAATGTATAACTTTTTATTCGTCGACATGTCTATATCCGGTGTTTTCGAAGTGGCTTAGTATAATGGACTTCAAAACACATTGTATACTCGTTGTAATCCAAACCGTTGTGTTGTGCGTAGCGGCTCGAATTATGTTGTGTATAAATCCAAAGTCCTATCTTGTTTTGGGAAGGCGCACGCATTTTTGATCACAAGCAGCACACTATGAGATGAAAAATGTCAAAATAACCTAAATTATAGATGAGTAGGCTATGTGGTACGCGGCCTCAAAGACAGGCTATCGCCCATTATTTTAAAGATTACCCCGTATTGTATTCAATTGAAGCATCAGTGACCAGTGTCTCAGGCTGAGATATTCCCTGCTAGTGTAACAATTTTTCGGTACACTACGTAAATCAAACAGTTAATAGTAGCTAATGTAATGAATAAACTAACAGAAAATTATGATGTTGTCGTGGTTGGTGCAGGAATGACTGGCGCGGCAGCGGCACTAGGGTTTGCTCAAGAAGGAATGCGTGTTGCATTACTTGAAAAAGCAGAACCGGTAGCTTTTGATGCTAATAGTGCTCCCGATGTTCGTATTTCAGCCATTAGTCGTTCATCTGTTGAGCTGCTTAAACAACTAGGTGCCTGGCAACATGTTGAAGCTATGCGTTGCGTGCCTTATCGACAGCTTGAAACATGGGAAGAGCAGGGGAGTAATGTCTTGTTTGATGCCCATGATTTAGGCTTACCAGAACTGGGTTATATGGTCGAAAATCGTGTTTTACAATTGGCGTTATGGCAAGAGTGCCAGAAATATCCAAATTTAGAACGCATTTATCCAGCGCAATTGGCTCATCTTTATCTGCCGAGTGGTCAAAAAGAGTGGCGAGTTTCATTGGATGATGGGCGTGAGCTACAAACTAAATTGGTGATAGGGGCTGATGGGGCAAATTCTCAAGTACGTAAGTTGGTAGGTATTGGTAGCCGTGGTTGGCAGTATCGCCAATCTTGCATGTTAATCACGATCCAAACGTCCGAGCCACAACAAGATAAAACATGGCAGCAATTTTTCCCATCTGGGCCGAGAGCGTTCTTACCTCTTTATGATAATTGGGCCTCATTGGTGTGGTATGACAGCCCAGCGAAAATTCGTCGGTTACAATCAATGTCGATGGAACAATTGACAGGGGCGATTACAGAGGCCTTTCCTGAGCGGTTAGGTGCAGTTAAAGCGATCGCTTGTGGCGCTTTCCCTCTGACACGGCATCATGCTAATCGCTATGTAATTGATGGTTTAGCGTTAGTCGGAGATGCCGCTCACACCATTAACCCTCTAGCTGGGCAGGGAGTTAATTTAGGCTATCGCGATGTCGACAGCTTGTTAAAAGTGATTACCCATGCAAAAGAGTATCTAGAGCCTTGGCATTCGTTAGAGGTACTTAAACGTTATCAGCGCCGACGTTTGCCTGATAATTTAGTGATGCAGGCGGGGATGGATGTGTTTTATATGGCGTTTAGCGAACAATTGCCAGGGTTGAAGATGTTAAGAAATCTAGGGTTAATAGCTGCTCAACGTGCTGGTGAAGCAAAGAAACTTGCATTGAAGTATGCTTTGGGGCTTTAATGTTGACTCGCTCTAAATGCGATATTTTTGCGAGTGAATTCAAAATAATAAAAAGGCCGCTGATGATAATTGCGGCCTTTTTACTCACTATAATTTCAATTATTTATCTTTTGCTACATCAACTGCTTCTGCATGATGAGCAGGAACATCAAAGTTCTCTTCTGTGATAATCGAATCGATACTTTCACCTTTTGCTGCGAATGCTGCTGCAAGTTTCTCGGTATCTAATTCTTTTTCCCAACGCGCAACAACGATACAAGCACATGCGTTACCAACTAAGTTTGTTAAGGCTCGGCATTCGGACATGAAGCGGTCAATACCTAAAATCAATGCCATACCTGCAACTGGGATACTCGGAACGACCATCAAGGTTGCTGCTAGGGTGATAAAGCCTGCTCCAGTGACGCCCGCAGCTCCTTTAGAACTGATCATAGCAACTAATAACAGTGATATTTGTTCCCAAATAGTCAATTCGATATTGGTCGCTTGCGCAATAAACAGCGCAGCCATTGTCATGTAGATATTGGTGCCATCTAGGTTAAATGAGTAACCTGTTGGAATAACCAACCCAACGACAGATTTTTCACATCCTGCATGCTCCATTTTTCTCATTAAGCTAGGCAGTGCAGCTTCAGAGGATGAGGTTCCTAGTACTAACCACAGTTCATCTTTAATGTATTTGATCAGCTGAATAATTGAGAAACCATTATATTTTGCAACAGCGCCTAGTACGAGTAACACGAAAAGCAGGGCAGTGATATAGAACGTCAGTATAAGCATCATCAAGTTACCGATTGATGAGATACCATATTTACCAATAGTAAATGCCATAGCCCCGAACGCACCGATAGGCGCAAGTTTCATCAGCATGGCAACCATTTTGAAAACGGGTTCTGAGAAGTTTTGCAGCAGTTTAACAATGGGTTCACCATGTTTACCTGTTGCTGCTAATGCCAAACCGAAAATGACGGCAATAAATAACACCTGAAGGATATTACCGTTAACGAGCGGGCTAATAACTGTGTCAGGGATAATGTTCATTAGGAAGCCAACGATCGACGATTCGTGAGCTTTTGCGACATACCCAGCGACTTTAGCGCTATCTAAGGTTGCAGGATCAATGTTTAAACCATCACCTGGGCGTATGACATTGGCGACGATAAGGCCAATAATTAGAGCAACAGTTGAGAAGGTAATAAAGTAGAGCATCGCCTTTCCTGCGACGCTACCTACAGCCTTCATATTACTCATACCAGAGATACCCGTTACAACTGTTAAGAAAATAACAGGGGCAATGATCATTTTAACGATTTTGATGAATGCATCACCTAGTGGTTTTAATGATTCACCTATGTCAGGAAAAAAGTGGCCAAGTGCAATACCTAGCACGATAGCGACGATAACTTGTACATAGAGGATTTTATAAAGTGGTTGTTTAATCATGTTTCGCATAAGTTTTCTCTGTAAAAACATTGCATCACTGCAATTTATAATTATTAGGTTTTGAGAACTTTTTTATTAGAGATGATGGGTTGGATTATGTTTGACTCATGGCGGAAGGCAGATAGTTCCTGAATGCCATTATCGGATATAACCAAAATCTAGGCGCAGATTATCACTATTAGTCGTTATTAAAAAATGATTAAAGTCACATAATTGATATAGAAAATAATTAAAAGTAAAAATATTGTGCGACTTGTTGGTTTTTAATACTCAAATATCATTTAAAGCCTGATTAATCGCTCTTTAGGCTATTACAATGATAGGGAAAAGCGATAGTGAATTAGGGGTTATTTGCGAGTTAATTGAGAAAAATCTCAATAGAACTTAATTATTGAAGTGAAATAAAGAAAAGTACTGTTTTTACTTATTTTTCATTGATTCATAAGCAAAAAAACCACCCTTCATTAAAGGATGGCTTTTGATTTATAGCTGTTATTGAAACAACTATATAAAAATATGGCTGGGGTACCAGGATTCGAACCTGGGGATGCCAGGATCAAAACCTGGTGCCTTACCGCTTGGCGATACCCCAATTTAAAAATTTTTCTATCCAAAAGGATAAATGGTGCGGGAGACAAGACTTGAACTTGCACACCTTGCGGCGCCAGAACCTAAATCTGGTGCGTCTACCAATTTCGCCACTCCCGCAAATAATGGTGGCTATGACGGGATTCGAACCTGTGACCCCAACATTATGAGTGTTGTGCTCTAACCAGCTGAGCTACATAGCCTTTATACAGTAAAACTGCTTATTTGAAAATCACTGTATGGGATTTTTTGACAACCCTAGAGAGGAGAAATGGCTGGGGTACCAGGATTCGAACCTGGGAATGCCAGGATCAAAACCTGGTGCCTTACCGCTTGGCGATACCCCATCCGAGGGTGTCTCTAAATTTGTTAAATTTAAGATGGCTGGGGTACCAGGATTCGAACCTGGGGATGCCAGGATCAAAACCTGGTGCCTTACCGCTTGGCGATACCCCAATCTTAAATTTTTTACCGAGAAGGAAAATGGTGCGGGAGACAAGACTTGAACTTGCACACCTTGCGGCGCCAGAACCTAAATCTGGTGCGTCTACCAATTTCGCCACTCCCGCAAACATGGTGGCTATGACGGGATTCGAACCTGTGACCCCAACATTATGAGTGTTGTGCTCTAACCAGCTGAGCTACATAGCCATCTTTTTGCATTACCTTCATCGGCGTTGCGGGGCGCATTATGCTAATTACAGCTGAGACAGTCAACAGCTTTTTTCACTATTTTTGTGAAAATGCGTCCGTTTGTTTGATGAATAATCATTTTGTCGATAAAGTCAGCAAAAAACAAGTCGCTAATCCAAAAAACTGTGAGCTATCACAGTACATTGATTGTTTTTATTACTATTTAGGGTTGGGAAATAAAAGCAAAAAACCGAGCTAATCAACTCGGTTTTTTTGAGTAAAAACGAGATCAATTATCAAGCAATTTTTGTAATAGTTCACCGTTGAGCATGGCGCGTTTTGTTAGCGCAAAAGCACCAATAGCTGAATTATGCACCAGTTGTGATGTGACAACGGGGAGGTTCTCACGAAAACCTTTTAAGGCCTGAGTATCAATGCAGCTTTGAATGGCCGGTAGGAGTATTTGTTCTGCTTCTGTGATATCACCTGCAATCACCACTTTTTCAGGGTTAAATAAGTTGATAGAAATCGCGATAGCTTTACCAATTTGGCGGCCAACATGTTGGATCACTTCGGTGGCGAGTGGGTCATTTTTATTGGCTGCTTGGCAAATATGTTGGATAGAACACTGTTCAGGAGTTAGTGAGCTACTAAATCCTTGTTCTAAGCGTTGTTTAACACGGTTTTCAATGGCTTGATTTGAGGCGATAGTTTCTAAGCAACCGAAGTTACCGCAATGGCACAAATCGCCGAGTGGATCGACTTGAATATGACCAATTTCACCAAGGTTGCCTCGGTGATTTAATAGGATTTCATTATTGATCACTAAACCAGCTCCTGCACCTCGATGAATGCGCACTAATAGCGAATCTTCACAATCTCTTGTCGCGCCAAAGTAGTTTTCGGCGAGGGCTAAGCTGCGAATATCATGGCCTACATAACAGGTAATTTTAAAATGGGCTTGTAAGTTATCGATCAGGTGCCAATTATCCACTTTGATATGTGGCATATAGTGAACGATACCATTATGTGGGTTTACGAGACCCGGTAAGATCACTGAAATGGCAATCAGTTCTTTTATCCGTCGCTGATTTAGGGCTATGAAGTCTTCGATGGCTTCGATCAGCTTTTTCTCAACCGCTTGCTGAGACGGTTCTGAGATAGGGTAATGGGCGTCAATGAGCTGTTTGCCACTGAGATCATAAAGCGCAACAGTGGCATCATAACGACCTAAACGAACGCCTATAGTGTGAAAGTTTTTGTATTCTGAAACTATCGATATCGCACGTCGGCCCCCAGTGGAGGCCTGTTGGTCAACTTCTTTGATTAAGCCGCGTTCGAGTAGCTGACGAGTAATTTTAGTCACACTTGCGGGGGCAAGTTGGCTTTGTTCCGCTATCTGAATGCGTGATATTGGGCCTTGTTGATCGATTAGGCTATATACCACTGCACCGTTGAGTTGTTTCACCAGATCAATATTACCAATTTGTTTTAGCGAGTGACTATGGTTCATCAGCTATATACTCATTTTTTGTAGACTTCCTCCCCGTTGACATAAGTTGAGAGGATCTGGAAGTCGTGGTTAAACGCAGTCAAGTTTGCAACTTTACCCGGTGCGATTGAACCCAATTGAGATTCAACGCCGATTGCTCTTGCCGGATACAACGTCGCCATTCTTAATGTTTCATCTAGAGCAATACCGACATGCTCTACTGTATTTTTAACTGCTTCAATCATTGTTAGTGATGATCCGCTGAGTGTTCCGTTCTCATCAACACACAATCCATCACGGTAGTATATGGTTTTGCCTGCAAAGATAAAATGATCCATTTCACCAGTTTGAGGATCAATTCCAGCCGGTGCTGTAGCGTCCGTAACTAAAACTAATTTATCACCTTTCAAGTGTTTGCTGTTACGAATATTTGCCCATTGGACATGAAGTCCATCTGCAATGATACCTGCATACACTTCTGGAGTATCGTAAATAGCACCGACTAACCCCGGCCCTCTACCTGAGATATAAGGCATCGCATTAAATAAATGCGTAGAAAAGCGAATACCTGCTTTAAAGCCAAGGCGTGCTTCTTCATAAGTGGAATTTGAGTGGCCTGCAGAAACCACAATACCTGCATTAGTCAATTGATGGATATAGGATTCATCGACCATTTCAGGGGCTAATGTCACTTTAGTGATCGCATCGGCATGTGCGGCTAAGTAATCCATCATTTCAGCAGATGGCTTACGGATAAATTCAGGGTTATGAGTCCCTTTCTTAATGATATTGATATAAGGGCCTTCTAAATGCAGTCCAAGCGCTTGGTTGCGGTGAGTTTTCAGATACTCACCCATTACTTCAACGCCATGTTTCATTAATTCGTCTGAGCAGGTAATCAATGTTGGAAGGTAACTCGTGCAGCCAGTACGCTCGTTGGCTTTTTGCATTATCTCCAGATGTTCCAATGTTACATTTTCTTTATTGTCATTGAATTGGACACCACCACAGCCATTGACTTGCAGATCAATAAAGCCGGGAGAAAGAATAGCACCTTGTAAATCATGCTGTTTGATACTAGCAGGGAGGTCTGCTAATGGGCAGATATCTTTAATTAGCTCGCCGTCAATAATAACCGCATGGTTATCTAATCTTTCATGGCCTGTATAAATAATACAATTGGTTAATGCGTACATAGTCTTTGGCTCCTGACTTCTGGAGAAATAAAACATAGGGTCACCGACTTGCTTTCACAAGTCGGGTGATCGAATGATTACTGGTTAAACTTTTCGATAATGTCAGATTCTAACTGGCTGAAATATTTAAGTGTTTTTACTTTCAACTCAAGTGTTGCAGGTTCATCACAGACGATTAAAGCTTTTTGATGCATTTGCACACAGCTCACTGTCCATAAATGGTTAACAGAACCTTCAACAGCAGCTTGAACTGCATTGGATTTATTTGCGCCTGTTGCTAATACCATTAACTCTTCAGCGTCCATTAAAGTTGCAACGCCAACTGTTAGTGCAAATTTAGGCACTTGGTTAACATCGTTGTTAAAGAAGCGTGAGTTAGCGATACGTGTTTCTGGTGTTAAGGTTTTAATGCGAGTGCGGGAACTAAGTGATGACCCTGGCTCGTTAAAGGCGATATGGCCATCATTGCCAACGCCACCCATGAACAGGTTAATTTTACCGTAAGATTTGATTTTGTCTTCGTAACGCTGACATTCAGCATCCACATCAGGTGCATTACCATTCAGTAGGTTGATATTTTCTTTTTGAATATCGACATGATTGAAGAAATTGTCATGCATAAAGGTGTGGTAGCTTTGAGGATGATCTTCTGGGATGCCTACATATTCATCCATATTGAAAGTCACCACGTGTTTAAAGCTAACTTTGCCAGCCTGATACAATGCAATCAGTGCTTTGTAGGTTGCAAGCGGGGTACCGCCCGTTGGTAAGCCTAAAACGAAAGGGCGTTCAGCTGTAGGTTTGAACGCATTGATTTTGTCTGCGATGTATTGAGCAGACCAAATCCCAACGTCTTGAGCATTTTTTAGCGGGAGAAGCCTCATGATACTTTACCTCTAGTGAAAGTCTGTTAATTCTGTGAAATTTAAAATCTCTCTCCACTCAGCTAGTTTAAGTGACATGGCGTTATGGTAAGCAAGCGATCTCAGCCTGTGACTTTACTATTTGGAGAGTGGTACCCTCTTTTTTCCTGATATTTTTTCATTAACTATAGGTTATTTTAGGGCGTACCGATTCTCTATTAGTGGTACATTGAAATCCAGTAGATAAGTTATTTTTAATCATAAAATAAGTTTTCAATAATAGCCACTAATTTAGCCTCCCTACTAAAGTTATCATTGACATTTATCACAAATCACACCTATTTATTTTGTATCGCGAAAAAATTAATCTAGACTATGAAATTGCTACGCTCAATCACCTAAACTATTATCTAGGTGTATGAACTATAAGATCCCGTAAATGGGGCAATAACTGGGCTATAAAGGGGGAGTTTGTGAATATTCTTAGCTACTTACAGCGGATCGGTAGGGCACTGATGGTGCCTGTGGCAGTATTGCCTGCCGCCGCAATCCTTATGGGGATTGGTTATTGGATTGACCCAGATGGTTGGGGCGCCAATAGTGCAATCGCGGCTTTACTGATCAAATCAGGCGCAGCAATTATTGATAATATGTCTGTGCTGTTTGCTATCGGTGTTGCCTATGGGATGTCGAAAGATAAAGATGGTGCTGCGGCATTAACCGGTTTTGTTGGTTTCCTTGTTGTGACAACACTGTGTTCGCCAGCATCTTATTCGATGATTATGAATGTTCCGCTTGAAAGTGTTCCTGCGGCATTTAACAAAATCAATAACCAGTTTGTGGGTATCCTTGTCGGTGTACTCTCTGCTGAACTATATAACCGTTATAGCGGTGTTGAATTACCTAAAGCATTATCCTTCTTCAGTGGTCGTCGCCTTGTGCCGATCCTGACCTCTTTCCTAATGATTTTCCTTGCATTCATTCTGATGTATGTGTGGCCATTAGTTTATAATGGATTAGTTTCATTCGGTGAAAGTATCAAAGATTTAGGTTCAGTCGGAGCGGGTATCTACGCCTTCTTTAACCGTTTATTGATCCCTGTTGGCCTACACCATGCTCTGAACTCTGTGTTCTGGTTTGACGTTGCAGGTATTAACGATATTCCTAACTTCCTTGGCGGCGCCAAATCAATCGAAGAAGGCTTGGCAATTCCAGGTATCACTGGTCGTTACCAAGCAGGTTTCTTCCCTATCATGATGTTTGGTTTACCGGGTGCTGCGTTAGCTATCTACCATTGTGCACGTCCTGAAAATAAAGCTAAAGTTGCTGGTATTATGCTTGCTGGTGCTTTTGCTGCATTCTTTACTGGTATCACTGAACCGCTTGAATTCTCATTCATGTTTGTGGCACCGGTACTGTATGTTATCCATGCGTTGTTAACGGGTATTTCAGTATTTATTGCAGCGTCAATGGAGTGGATTTCAGGTTTTGGCTTCAGTGCTGGTTTAGTCGATATGTTACTGCAATCACGTAATCCACTGGCGTTACATTGGTGGATGCTGATTGTTCAAGGTCTGGTGTTCTTCTGTATCTACTATGTAATTTTCCGTTTCATGATCCGCAAATTCAATCTGTTGACCCCAGGTCGTGAAGTGAGCGCAGGTGATGAAACTATCGATGGCTACGATGAAAACTTGAGCCCAGCAGATAGCACTGATAGTGAAATTCAAAAAGAAGCTCGTCAATATGTTTCTGCGGTAGGTGGTAGCGATAATATTACAGGTATTGATGCTTGTATCACTCGTCTACGTTTAAGCGTTAAAGATGCAGCGATTGTTAACGATGCGATGGCTAAACGTCTTGGTGCATCAGGGGTTATCCGCCTGAATAAACAAAGCGTGCAAGTTATTGTCGGTACACGTGCTGAATTAGTGGCATCGGCTATGAAAGATGTTATTGCTAAAGGCCCAATTGCAGGCACTGCACCAACGGCTGCACCTGAAACGGCAAAAGCGAGTGAACCCGCAAAAGCCAAAGGTGAAACTGTTTTGTCTTTAGTGGCACCAGTGAGCGGTGAAGTTTTCTCTCTTGATGATGTTCCTGATGAGGCATTCTCAAGTCGTATTGTTGGCGATGGTATTGCTATCAAACCAACCAGTGATGAGGTGTTAGCACCTGCATCAGGTACGGTGGTGAAAATTTTCGAAACTAACCATGCATTCTGCTTAGAAACGGATAATGGCGTTGAGTTAATTGTCCATATGGGCATCGACACTGTTGCATTGAAAGGTGAAGGTTGCGCACGTTTAGTGGAAGAAGGTAGCGAAGTGAAAGCGGGGACACCTATTCTGAAACTGGATCTGGCTTTCTTAGAAGCTAATGCAAAATCTATGATCAGTCCAGTCATTATCAGCAATATTGATGATTTTGCAGGCGTTGAAATTTTAGCGAAAGGTAATGTGATTGGTGGTGAAACAGTCATTTATAATGTGCTGAAATAATCAAACAAACTGATTAAATTATTGAGAAAACAGAGGGAGGCCATTGTGCCTCCCTTTAACTATTAATAAAGCACGATAAAAGCGTAGTTTTCTTTATTTAAGCCTATACCTCAAGCCGCATATAGTTGAGTAAGAGACGATTATGGTTGAAAAAGGTCAGAGTAGATAAGATAGGGTATGGAGAGGGGGGGATTGCCATTTACAATCAGGCAAAATAGGGTGTTATTACTCAGTAGTGTGAGGCCTCAAACACTATACAGCTTTGGCATAAGAAACGAAAATGGGGGCAATCGAATGAGAGGCAGCAATAACGGCGAACGCCCATGGGGCAGGTGCCACAGGCGAGTATCTACCATTCGTCAACGTGATTGTTATTGATGAAGATATTTCATCCGTCATTATTGAAAGAAAAATAATATTATTTATTCTTTGCAAGAAGCCCGTTTAATATATAACTATATGACCTCATTGGTTCTTCTTTTCTATCATTAAGCAAACAGAACTGTAAAAAAGTGGGATATTTATCCCTCCTTTTTGCCCATTTTAAATTAAGTTAGAAATGGTAAATCAGACCTAAGCCTATTACATTGTCGGTATTAATGCCGTATTTTTTAGTAAAGTCATTATTTTTTAGTAAGTTGATTTTATAGTCAACAACCGCTGATATATTTTTATTAAAGTAGTAAAAGGAACCTACCGAAATATATTTAACTAGATCTTGGTTATTGTAACCGTTACCTAAGTTTTTACCTTTAGATTGGCTATAACCGATAGAGGGTTTCAGATCAAAGTCAAACAAGTACTGAGCAACTAATTCAATGTTTTCAGTTTTGTTAGCAACCAAGCCTAGATCACCGTAGCGAGATGTATTCAGTGTTTGGCCATACATTACAGCTAAATAAATGTTATTATTATTAAATTTACCACCCACGTTCCACGATTGGGCCCGTTTACCTGTTGCACTACGGTACACATCTCCATTACGTATAATAGAGTAATCTTTTTGGTTTGGGGTACGGGAAGAGTTAGAATAAGCCCCACCTAATGTAACACCCCAACCTAAATCATAAGCAGCAGAAAAACCATAGCCGTCACCATTGTCTTTAGCCATGCTTGCACTAGATTTGTTATTATCGCCATTTTTACCTTGATATTGTAGAGCAAACTTCAAACCATCAATATAACCAAATGCGTTGCTATTACGGTAAGTTAGTAAATTACGATTACGGCTAGTCATGAAATTGTCAGCTTGAGCCATGGTGTCTGCCCCCCATAGAGGGAATACGTCTGTCCATGCGTTAGTATCATAGAGCACGCCGTAATTACGGCCATAATCAATTGACCCCAAATTAGCAAGTTTCAAACCCGCATATGCTAAACGGTTTTTATTTTCAGGAGAATTCTCAGACTTATTTGTCTTAGTTTCCCATTCAAAACGACCAAAGCCAGTCACTTGCTCAGTAATTTGTGTGTCACCTCTAAGACCTAAACGAACGCGAGAATCATCACCATCTTCACTATTTTTGCCTTTATCAGTAGGTGCAAAGTGGTGACGAACATCAACCTTACCGTAAATATCTAATTTATTACCGTCTCTATTATATACTTCAGTGGCATTGGCTGTACCTCCTGCGAATAAAGCAGAAATTATTAATGTCAAAATATTGCGTATCATCATTAAAACCTCATTTATACCAAAGATTTTCTTTTTAAAACTTATTGAGCCTATGATTTTTTATTTGTCACAAACCTTTTTAATACCTCTTCTACGTTATATAGATCGGTATTCGGAAATTCGGTTTTGAACTTCTGCAATATAGAGGCAATCGCGCTAGTGGAATTCAGTGCATTAAATGCCAACCGCAGAGTATCAGGCTCGTAGAACCGGACAAGTGAGAAAGAATATTTCTTCAGTCTCTATGTGGGGAAACCATCAGTGCTTTGATTTTTGGATAACGCGCGTCGACTTCTTTGATTGTTCCGCGGCACTGATCTGTTCGGAATATTATGGGATAAGTTGTAGCTGAGCTGGATTTCCAGCTCTTTGTTCCACTGGCTGACGGTTGATTTTGATTTATTCAGGCGTTGGCTCGTCAGTAGAGAACGGTCACTTTGCGCTGTGACGGAGAGAGTGATTAAGAGCTTTTGGCACAGATGCGGGACATAATTTTGCATAGTAGCCTCATTGCTTAAAAATACTTCAGCCAGCGCAAATCTTTACGTCTGGCTTTGAAAGAGCTGAATCGTTTAACGATCGGATAGAGTAAAACCAGCAGTAGCAGTGTCATTACCCAAACGGAAGAAAAATGGTTAAAGCCGTAGTAGTCACCCTGGTTAAGCCCCCAGATATGCACGGCGATCAGATAGAGTAGCTTCAAGACATACAGGTGCAAGATGTAATAAAACATTGGCGCACTACCGAAGGTGACGAGTGGCTGAATAGCGCGATTGTGCTGCTTTTTTTCCAATAAGTTCAGTAGTAGTAGACCAACTCCTAGCGTTAGCAGAATGAATAATAGAGACGGCGGATATTTCGTGATATTGAGAAAACTCATTAGTGTCTGTAGAGGTGTATCGTGCGATGACCATGGCTTATCGCCATAGACGTTGAGCAAGCGTAGTGCCATGAACCCAGCAAGCATACCCAGCCCCCAAGTTTGCAATGTGTTGATACGCTTAGTTGGTGAAACCTGTGGGCTAAACCAGTGGCCGGCCAAGTATCCCAGGACTATCACACCAAGCCATGGCAATAACGGGTAAGAGACTCTAGCGCGCAGCGTCTCACTAATCTCAATCCAGCCACGATCGTGCAGTATTGTCCACAGCGCATAAAACGGGTGCTCTGGTGCCAAATGTAGGTTATCCAGTAGGTTGTGCCCAGCAATCAGTATGACACCAAGAGCAAACAAGACTTTGCGCGGTAGCCACAGCGCTAGCGATAAAAAGATCATTGATAAGCCGATAACCCAGATCACTTGTAAAAATTGACGTTCTGGTGGAAAGGTAAAGGTCCAAGCAAAGTTAATCACAGTGAGCTCGAGCAAAATCAGAAACAACCCGCGGGTTAGTAGAAACTTGCTTGTCTCAATTCTGCTATTTTGCTGCTTATTACCATAAAGCCAGGCGGAAAGCCCAGTGAGAAATACGAAGATAGGGGCGCAAAAGTGTGCCAGCAGGCGGCTGAAAAAAAGATCTGGCGGCGTTTCGGTAATCACCATGGGATCGGGGACCTGTTGATGTAAATAGAATGTCTCTCTGACGTGATCGATCAGCATAATCATCATGACGATCCCACGCATTGCATCTATAGAATAGAGTCTCTGGTTTATTTTCTGTTCAGTGTTAGGGATAACCTTCATTCGTTTTACTCATCAAAGTTGTGGTCTTTTTTTATTTCTAAACGATGAATGTTAAATACCGGCTAAACCAGCAGCGTAAAAGCTAATTAAATAAGAACCAATTATGATTGAAAAAGCGAGAGCAGATGGACATGATGAAGATTATAAGTTACCTATAAATAGAACGATTATGTTGAGATACTCATGCCAAAAGCGTAATTATGTTCAAGCATTAAATTAGCAGCTTCCTTTAGAACATATTTTTGTGGCCGGAAGTATTTCATATTGGCATCTGACTTTTAAAGATAAATAGATCCCTTTATCAAAATGCTTGTTACGTCCGCAGATAACAATTTTAGTGGAAAGATATTTAAAAAATGACTTTAAAAATATTTAATAAAAAAGATAAAACTAATTATTTTGAATTAAAAGAGTGGCGAGTAAAAGGGCAAAGAGAAATTACCTAGATTACGCATGATCGAAGGAAAAAGGATTCAATTAACTGAAGATGGGAAGCTATAAAAAAGTTGGCGAAATCTCAAAGTAGGTTGTCAGGAATGCGTAAGTCAGTGGCTGTTCTCCTCGGTAAGATAACATCACAATAACAAATGGAGATATACCTATGACTTTATTACTGTGTCTTTTCGGCTTCATGTCTGGGATCACAACGGCGCTATTTGGGTTTGGTGGTGGCTTTATTACGGTTCCTTTGCTGTATGCATTAATTAGTTTGGTATGGGGGCCACAAAGTGAAGCAAATGATGTGGCAATGCAAATTGCCGTGGCGACATCAACGTGTGTGATGATTTTTTCAGCATCAGTATCTAGCCGAGCGCACTACCTCAAAGGAAACTTAAATTGGTCAATTATTCGCCCTTTTATTATTCCAATTTCATTGGGCGGGATCCTCGGTGCGTTTGTTGCACTGTCGGTAGACAGTGGATGGATACGCTGGGTATTTATTACTTACCTTATTATCACTATTTTGGATTGCTTTATTCGTCCCGGTTTTATGAAAACTGATTCGAATGGTATCCAACCTTCGAGAGGTGGTTTATTTGCTGATACTCCCATTGGTGTGGTGATTGGTGCCGTCGCCGCATTTCTTGGTGTTGGTGGTAGTGTGATGACGGTTCCCTTAATGCGCAGACGTGGTGCGAGTATGATCCAAGCAGCGGCATTTGCCAATCCGTTAACCTTACCAATGGCGATTACGGGAACTTTAACGTACTTTTATTTTGCGCTAACTAAGCATATTGAGCTAGGAAGTGGCTTTATTGGCATGATCTATATTAAAGGTGCATTAATCTTAATTGCGACATCATGGTTAGGGATCCGCTTTGCAGGTTTATTAATGCCTTATTTAAGTGATAAACGCCATGCGCAAAGCTATCCAATCTTACTGTTAGTGGTGCTATGTGTCATGTTAGCGGTGTAATATAGCGATTGTATCTCAATGTAAAATGCTATTATCGTAAAACTTCGTCTTTTAGCTTATAACCAAATATATACTCTAAATAATTCAAGGTGCAGTTAGGCGATAAGCGAATGAGTTGCTAGGGAGCATACACAAGTATGTGGTATGTGACTAGTGCGAGTGAGCGAAGTCAACAACACTGCAACTTGAAGTATGACGAGTATATACGATCAAACGGTTGTTTCTTGACAGATTATGGTAGAATATAACTTGCTATTACGCGCTTTTGGCATTGAGGAATAATGACAATGAATGAGGCAGAAACTCGCCCAACAAATTTTATCCGTCAGATCATCGATGAAGATCTGGCGAGTGGGAAACACACTTCGGTGCAAACTCGTTTCCCACCTGAACCGAATGGCTATTTACATATTGGCCATGCGAAATCGATTTGCTTGAACTTTGGGATCGCACAGGACTATCAAGGTCAGTGTAACTTACGTTTTGATGACACTAACCCAGTTAAAGAAGACGTTGAGTATGTAAATTCCATTCAAGAAGACGTGCAGTGGCTCGGTTTCCAATGGAGCGGTAAAGTTCATTACTCTTCTGACTATTTCGATACTTTGTATCAATACGCCATTGAGCTGATCAACAAAGGTTTAGCTTATGTTGATGAACTGAGCGCAGAACAGATCCGTGAATACCGTGGTACCTTAAAAGAGCCGGGTAAAAACAGCCCATATCGTGATCGCAGTGTTGAAGAAAACTTAACGCTGTTTGAGAAAATGCGTGCTGGAGGCTTTGAAGAAGGTAAAGCTTGCCTACGTGCAAAAATTGATATGGCATCACCTTTTATTGTTATGCGTGATCCGGTTCTATATCGTATTAAATTTGCAGAGCATCACCAGTCTGGCAATAAATGGTGTATTTACCCAATGTATGACTTCACGCATTGCATTTCCGATGCGCTAGAAGGTATTACACACTCATTATGTACATTAGAGTTCCAAGATAACCGTCGCTTATATGACTGGGTACTTGATAACATTACGATTGATTGCCATCCGCGTCAGTACGAATTTTCACGCTTAAACCTTGAATACACTGTGATGTCAAAGCGTAAGCTGAACCAACTGGTGACTGATAAACTGGTGGAAGGTTGGGATGATCCACGTATGCCAACTATTTCAGGCTTGCGTCGTCGTGGTTATACCGCGGCATCCATTCGTGAATTCTGTCAGCGCATTGGTGTGACTAAACAAGATAACAATGTTGAAATGGCATCGTTAGAGTCTTGTATTCGTGATGATCTGAATGAAAATGCACCTCGTGCGATGGCCGTTATTGATCCTGTTCGTCTAGTGATTGAAAACATGCCTGCGGGTGAAGAGATCTTAACCGCGCCTAATCATCCGAACAAACCAGAAATGGGCACACGTAAAGTCCCATTTAGCAACGAGTTATACATTGATCGTGCTGATTTCCGTGAGGAAGCTAACCGTCAATATAAGCGTTTGGTATTAGGTAAAGAAGTTCGCCTGCGTAATGCATACATTATTAAAGCAGAGCGTGTGGAAAAAGATGCAGAAGGTAACATTACGACCATTTATTGCACCTATGATCCGCAAACATTGAATAAAGACCCAGCTGATGGGCGCAAAGTGAAAGGGGTTATTCATTGGGTAAGCGCAGCTCATGCACTACCTGCTGAAATCCGCTTATACGATCGCCTGTTTACGGTAGCAAATCCAGCCGCGGAGGATGATTTTGTCTCAGTGATCAACCCTGAGTCGCTTGTTATTCGCCATGGTTTTGTGGAACCAAGTTTACGTGATGCTGCAACGGATAAGCCATATCAGTTTGAGCGTGAAGGCTATTTCTGTGCTGATAATCGTTTAAGCAGCGCAGATAAGTTGGTGTTTAACCGTACCGTAGGGTTGCGCGATACGTGGGCTAAAATAGAAGCTCAGTAATTTCCTCGTCATACTTCGCACCACATCGTTGTTGGCTGCGCTCAGCTAGCCGCCTAGATGTAGCACGAATTATTTAGAGGAAATTCGGCGGTGACTACCTAATTGTAGAGTTATAAGTAAAATAGCTTGTCGAAAAAATCTTAGGCCCTTAACTGAGTCTAAGATTTTTTTATGGTAGCCACATAAATTAAGGTGCTTGTGGATCAACCTTTTCGTTTAACAAATCATGTAGATAATTGTTGGCAGAAGTGACTTTGCCTTGCCCATCTCTGACTTGATACTCTTCACCAGTAATCGATGATTTTGAAGCGACATTATCGATAAACTGCTCAGCGGTTTTTAAACGTTTTTGTGTTTTACTCAGTTTTAAGCGCAAATGTGATTCTGCGTCGGCAGCGCTGTATTCAGAACCGTTACGAATAAACGTGAGATTTTGCTGTTTACCGAGCTCAGTGAGTAAAGCTTCTGTACGGGTTTGCTCTTCGGAGCTGAGAGCAAATGTTTGAGCGCTAATAAATAAACCTAACAATAATATGACAGTAGCTGTAATGTGCTTAACTAATTGAGATAAACGGGTTTGCAAGGCTTTCTCTCCTCAAATCGAAGTTAAGTAAGTATAAAGCCTACTATGTCTAAAAATAGTGGAAGTAATCTGATATTACATCACTAGGGCATAAAGCGATAGCCAATGCCAGTTTCGGTGAGTAGGTGAATAGGACGTGCTGGGTCATTTTCCAGTTTTTGGCGTAAATGCCCCATATAGATACGCAGATAATGGTTGTGCTCAACATAATTAGGCCCCCAAACCTGTAACAGTAGGTGGCGTTGAGTGAGAACTTTACCACTATTAGCGACGAGTTCACTGAGTAAGCGAAACTCGATTGGGGTTAGATGCAGCTCTTCATTTTGTTTGCTAACGATACGGTTGATAAAATCAATACTAACATCACCAAACTGAAATACTGAGCTCTCTTGGGCTATTTTGCCAAAACGGCGTAAGGCTACGCGGACTCGAGCCAATAGTTCACTAATGCCAAAAGGTTTGGTGAGATAATCATCTGCTCCCGCATCTAATGCGGCAACTTTTTGTGATTCTTCTTCGCGAGCGGATAACACGATAATAGGGATGCTGCTCCATTGACGTAAATCGCGGATCAGATCTAAACCGTCACCATCAGGCAAACCAAGATCCAGTATTAACAAATCAGGCTGGCGAGTTCCTGCTTCAATTAAGCCCCGATGGCAATTTTCAGCCTCAAAAACTTTCCAGCCTTCTCCCTCCAAAGCTAATCGGACAAAACGACGAATTTCTTTTTCATCTTCAATGATCAGTATTTGATGGGGATTCACAATAGTCAGTTATCTCTTCAATATCAGGTAATGGTTTAAAAGGTAAAACAAAGTGGAAACTGGCTCCACCTTTTTTATTATTTTCTGCCCAAATATGTCCATCATGTAATTGAATGATGGCACGACAAATGGCTAGGCCAAGGCCAACACCAGGGATGGCTGATTCTTTTTGTGCGCGTGAAAATTTATCAAAGATAGTTTTTTCTTGCCCATCAGGGATCGCGTTGCTTGCATCCCAGACTTCAATATGTACTTGATTATCTTCTATTTTAGCACAAATACCCATTGGAGTATCCGTGTCACTGTATTTGATGGCATTCTCTAATAAATTAATCAATACTCGTTCGATTAGATTAGCGTCGCAGTAAAGTAATAAATCCGCAGGGATATCAATAGATAAAGGGTGGCTATGCAGTGTGTAATCTAGGGTTCTTACTGCACTACCAGTGATTTCTTGCAATGATTGCCATTCAAAATTAGGTTGAATACCACCTGATTGAAGGCGTGCCATATCCAATAAATTATTAACTAAACGTGAGGTACTGAGCACTTGCTGACGCATTTGGTTAACTTGCTCAGTATAAGGTGAGTTTTCAGCACTAAGGTTTAACGTCAAAATTTCTGCTTGACCAAACAACACGGTGAGTGGCGTTTTTAAATCATGGGAAAGTGCGGCTAACAATGAGTTGCGTAGTTGTTCACGCTCGATATCTAGTTTGGCTAATTCAGCTTGTTTCGCCAGTTTCAAACGCGCAAGTGCGTTTGCGATCAACCCAGTGAAGGTTTGTAACATACGCTGTTGCTCTGGGATCAGCAATTGACGTAAATTATTTGGCTCAATTGCCAGCACAGCAAGTGTCTGATCAGCAGTGGTAATCGGCTGCAACTGATACGGAACGCTAGGCAGTGTATCGGTACCTGCACCAGCAGGTTGACGTTTCTCGAAGCTCCACTTAGCAATTGCTTGGTCGATTTGCATTGGGCTATGCCCTTCACAAGACAAAGGTACTAAGTGATTGTTTTCATCTGGCAATAATAGGCAGGTTTTTGCTTGGAAAGCATTATTAATAAAATGGTAACCTGTCTTACCAATATCTTGCTCCGTAAGGGCTTGGCTCAATTCCTTGGTCATTTCATATAAATGACGCGTACGTTGTTCTCGGTAGCGTGCGATCCGTGCTTGATAGCGCATCCCTGCGGTTAAATTACCAACTACAACACCAACAATTAACATAACAGTAAATGTCACCAAATACTGCATATCCATGATTGCAAGAGAAAAATGGGGTTGGACAAAAAATAAATCGAAGCTAATAACGTTAATTAGGGCCGCAAAAACGGACGGGCGGCGGCCATAAAATAGTGCGACTAAAACGACACCAAGTAAGTAAAGTGTGACTAAGTTAGCTTTATCAAGAGCGAGTAGAAAAGTTCGAGAGAAGATGGTAATTGCGGCACACATCGCAATCGCCATAAAAAAACCGTTAACATCAGTACGCCACTTTTCTGAAAAAGGCTTACGCTCAGGATCTTTTACCCAATCGTTTTTTTCTTCGAGCGCGACTATCACTAAATCAATATCGGGTCCTAATGTGCCTAATCGCTCAGCAAAGCTATTACGGGTGGTGAAACCAAACCATTTACGGCGTTTAACACGTCGGCCAATTAAAATTTTGCCGAGGTTGTGTTCGCGCGCATAACGTAAAATGGCTTTTTCTTCGGACGGATCAGATAAGGTTGCGGTTTCAGCACCGAGATCTTGTGCTAAGCGTAATGCTTTAAGAATGGCTCTGCGATGACCTTCGGGGAGTTGATGTAAGGTTGGCGTTTCTACATAAACAGCATGCCAAACCGATCCCAATTTGGCCGCCAGCCTTGCTGCTGCACGAACTAGCTTCTCATTACCACTGTTGTGACCAATGCAGAGCAGTAAGCCATCGCGGGTATGCCAAACAGGGGCCTGCCCTTTACCATCACGAAATTCACGCATTTGCCCATCAACACGATCGGCAGTTCGTCGTAAAGCGAGCTCTCGAAGCGCAATCAAATTACCTTTGCGGAAAAAATGCTCAATGGCTCGTTCTGCTTGCCCAGGTATATAAACTTTGCCTTCTTTTAAGCGCTGACGTAGATCATCAGGCGGTAGATCGACTAAGACAATTTCATCGGCTGCATCGAAAATATGGTCGGGAACGGTTTCACGAACACGGATCCCTGTGATGCTTCCTACAACATCATTCAGACTTTCAATATGTTGAACATTAATGGTGGTGAGAACATCGATACCTGCATCGAGTAGTTCTTCAACATCTTGCCACCGCTTAGGGTGGCGGCTCCCTGTTGGATTACTGAAAGCGAGTTCATCCATCAAAATAATAGCTGGATGTCTTGCAATTGCTGCGTCAATGTCAAAGGCGTTCATACGACGCCCACGATGATTTAAACGACGCGGTGGTAGTAGAGGTAATCCATCAAGTAGCGCGGCAGTTTCTTCCCTTTCATGTGTCTCTACGACCCCAACGAGTACATCTAGTCCTTGTGAACGTAGTCGTTGTGCTTCTTGTAGCATTGAATAAGTTTTCCCGACGCCCGCACAGGCGCCGAAAAATATTTTAAGTTTGCCACGTCCACTTTCATTCGCTTTTACCAGTAGTTCGTCTGGATTTGGGCGAACCGGGTCTTGATTATCCATAATTAGCCTCAGTGATTCGGTAGGTTAAGCTGTTGTTTTAGCTCATCCAAAGCCATATTAAGCTGCAATACATTGACGATAGGCTCACCCATAAACCCAAGCAAAGGTTTTTGGGTGTATGTTGTGATCAATGATTCTACGTCTTTTAGTGGAAGCTGTCTGTTTTTCGCAATGCGTGGCGCTTGGTAGAATGCCGCTGCGACTGAAATGTCAGGGTCTAAACCACTTGCTGAGCTAGTTAATAAATCCACAGGGATAGCCTGTGACGCATCAGGGTTTTGTGCTCTCAATTGTTGGCTGCGTACGGCGAACGCTTCATTTAAAGCAGGGTTACTTACCGCTAGGTTACTAGCGCCAGAAGCCATAGCATTATAAGGATGCTCCGCTGTTGCGGAAGGGCGACCTAAAAAATAATTTTCCGATTGGTAGTTTTGACCAATTAGCGCTGAGCCAACCACACGGTTATTTTGCTCGACTAAAGAACCTTTTGCTTGCCAAGGGAATAACACATTGGCGATCCCCGTAACAAGTAAAGGATAAGCAACCCCAGTAATGATTGCGAGTAAAACTAAGACCACTATGGATGAACGAAGCATATTCATAATTGATTCCTTATAGGCCAAATAGGCTGATAACCATGTCAATCAGTTTGATACCGACAAATGGCACGATCAGGCCGCCTAAACCATAAATTCCTAAGTTTCTTTGTAGCAGTGACTGTGAACTCATTGGGCGATAATCGACCCCTTTTAAGGCCAGAGGGATCAAGAACACGATGATCAGTGCATTAAAGATCACTGCGGATAACAAAGCTGATGCCGGTGAATGTAGATGCATCACGTTAAGCGCATTCAATTGTGGCCAAGTCACCGCAAATGCGGCAGGAATGATGGCAAAGTATTTGGCAATATCATTAGCGATACTAAAAGTGGTCAGTGAGCCACGTGTCATTAGCATCTGTTTACCAATGTGAACCACTTCAATCAATTTGGTTGGGTTTGAATCTAAATCAACCATGTTGCCAGCTTCTTTTGCCGCTTGAGTACCTGAGTTCATGGCAACAGCAACATCGGCTTGTGCAAGAGCGGGAGCATCGTTAGTTCCATCCCCCGTCATGGCGACTAAACGACCTTCGGATTGGTATTGGCGGATCAGTGCTAACTTCGCTTCTGGGGTTGCTTCAGCTAAAAAATCATCAACTCCCGCTTCAGCAGCAATCGCAGCAGCAGTAAGGTGGTTATCACCAGTGATCATCACCGTTTTGATCCCCATACTGCGCATTTGTGCGAAACGTTCTTTAATTCCACCTTTAACAATGTCTTTTAGTGCGACGACACCAAGTACAGTTTGGTTATCGACTACCACTAATGGTGTGCCCCCTTGATGGGCGACTTGTTCTACTAATTTGTCAGCTTCGAGAGGGAATTTACTGTGGTTCGCTTCAACATAACGACGTATTGCATCGGCTGAGCCCTTACGGATCATACGTTCGCCAACATTGACGCCACTCATACGAGTCATCGCTGAGAATGGTACAAAAGTGGCATTCAGCGCATGTATATCTCTTTCGCGTAAATTAAATTTTTGTTTAGCAAGTACAACAATGCTACGGCCTTCAGGTGTTTCATCAGCTAGAGAGGAAAGCTGTGCTGCATCCGCAAGTTGTTGTTCTGTTACCCCTGCAAGTGGTAAAAATGCAGAAGCTTGACGGTTACCCAAGGTAATGGTGCCTGTTTTATCCAGTAATAACACATCAACGTCACCCGCTGCCTCTACTGCGCGACCGCTAGTGGCAATCACATTAGCGCCTAACATACGGCTCATACCTGCAACACCGATTGAGGAAAGCAGGCCACCAATAGTGGTTGGAATTAAACAAATCAGCAATGCAATTAAAACTAAAATCGAAACAGCACTACCTGCACCTGCATATTCCGCAGAGAACAGGGTGAATGGGTACAATGTTGCACAAGCTAATAAGAAAATAATAGTCAGTGCGGTTAATAAAATCGTGAGTGCAATTTCATTGGGGGTTTTACGACGTTGCGCACCTTCAACCATTGAAATCATACGATCAAGGAATGTTTCACCGGGGTTGACAGTGCACTCGACAATTAACCAATCTGAAAGTACCCGCGTACCGCCAGTAACGGATGAAAAGTCACCACCTGACTCACGGATCACTGGAGCTGATTCACCCGTAATAGCACTTTCATCAACTGAAGCACCGCCCTCGATGACTTCACCATCGCACGGGATGGTTTCACCAGCACGGATCAACACAATATCGCCTTTACGTAGTTGATCTGAGTTAACGGTTTCTTGTGCTGCATCTAATGAAGCGGCAGCAAGGCGTATTGCACTGCTCAGTTTTTTAACCCCTTTAAGGCTTGCGGCCTGAGCTTTACTGCGCCCTTCAGCAAGTGCTTCAGCAAAATTAGCAAATAGCACGGTAAACCATAGCCAGAGCGTGATCATGCCGCTAAACCAAGCATTACCTTCACTATGGCCGGTCAGCATCGCTAGCCAAAGTAGCGTCGTGATGATGCTTCCAATGTACACGACAAACATGACTGGGTTACGCCACTGCGCCTGTGGAGTGCATTTTTTTATGGCATCAATAATTGATTGACGAACTAGAGCACTATCAAACAGTTGAGTTTTTTTCATTTTATTTCCCTCACTATGCCGCTAACCAAATTTGCAAATGTTCTGCTATCGGACCCAGAGCAAGCGCAGGGACAAAAGTCAGCGCACCGATGAGTAAAACGGTTAAGATCAATAAACCAATAAATACAGAGCCATGAGTCGGCAAGCTTGCCGCAGTCGCGATTTGAGGTTTTTTCATCACCAGTGAGCCTGCAATTGCTAGTACTGGAAGGATCACACCAAAGCGGCCTAAAAACATGACAATAGCGAGTACGATATTGTAGAAAGGAGTATTGGTGCTTAACCCTGCAAAAGCGCTACCATTGTTGTTGGCTGCGGAAGAAAAGGCATAGAGAACTTCACTAAAGCCATGTGCGCCTGGGTTAAAAATAGCGGCGCGTCCAGCTTCGGTCATCAAAGCGAGAGTGGTTCCACAAAGTACTAAAGTTGGCGTGACTAAAATGGCAATAGCCACCATTTTCATTTCACGAACCTCAATTTTTTTTCCTAAATATTCAGGTGTGCGGCCAATCATTAAACCTGCGATAAACACTGCCAGTAAAACAAATAACAACATGCCATATAAACCTGAACCAACACCACCAAAGACGACTTCACCAATTTGCATTAACCACATTGGCACCATTCCACCTAATGCAGTAAAGGAGTCATGCATGGCATTCACTGCACCGCATGACGCAGCAGTTGTCACTACTGCATAAAGAGCGGAGCTAAGAATGCCAAAGCGGCTCTCTTTCCCTTCCATATTGGCAGTACTATTTGCAGAAAATTCAGTTAAGAATGGGTTACCAACGTATTCTGCATGTATTACGGTTGCGGCGGCAATCACAAAAATAATTGCCATGGTCCAAAGGAGCGCATTGCCTTGTTTGTTATCGCCCACTGTTCGCCCAAACGCAAAACACAGTGCTGTTGGGATCAAGAAAATTGCCAACATTTGCACAAAGTTGCTTAAAGCAGTTGGATTTTCAAAAGGGTGAGAAGAGTTAGCTCCAAAGAATCCGCCACCATTGGTACCCAATAGCTTAATTGCTTCTTGGGAAGCAACAGGACCCATTGGGAGTAGCTGAGCTGAACTATTCAAGTTGTCACTTAAGATATATGCAGAGAAATTTTGGATCACACCTTGGCTAACAAAAAATAAGGCAAAAACGATGGCTAAAGGCAACAACAAGTAAAGTGTAATACGTGTTAAGTCTACCCATGCATTGCCTAGTGTTTTGCTACTATGGCGGGAGAAAGCGCGAATTAAGGCAAAAACAACGGCGATGCCTGTTGCTGCGGATAAGAAGTTTTGTACTGTTAAACCAGCCATTTGGCTTAGGTAACTAAGATTACTTTCACCACTATAAGATTGCCAATTCGTATTTGTGACAAAGCTGACCGCCGTGTTAAAGGCGAGATCCCAATTCATTCCAGAAAATTTTTGTGGATTGAGTGGTAAGCTGCCTTGAAATAGCAATAAGGTAAATAATAAAACGAATCCTAAAAAATTAAATAATAAGATAGCTAGTGCATAGCGGGACCAATTCATTTCAGCCATTTCGCGGCCTGGTTGTTTAAGACCGCTACAACGCCAGATGAGGGTTTCGGTTTTTGCCATAAACCGCGGCATATCGCCTTCAATTAAGCGAGCAATAAGTAGGCCAAGTGGTTTTGCCAGTAGTAGAAGTACTAGTAGGAAACTGGCGATAAGTAAAAATGCATTTGTGGTCATCTTAAAAATCCTCCGCATTTAGCAGGGCGTAGATCAGATAAACCAGCAGTAAAACAACAAACACTGCCCCAACAATCGAAAGTAGCGACACAGTAGTTTCTCCTTATTATTTCCATGGATGTAGGATAAGGATTAGGTTGTAAAGAAGCTGATAAAAATATAGATGATGGTGTAAAAAAAGTATAAAAATGGCGATAAAACAATCTGCCATTGCCTTTATTGGTGAGTGATTAAATGTTAATTCAATGTGCTAATTTTGTTTTTTTTATTCATTTGAATGTTAACTATTGTAATAAAACTACAAATTGTGCGAAATTTTGGCATTTATAAAGATTTAAGTGGTCAGATCAGTAGTAAAATTACCAATAAGGGCGTATCATCAAGTCAGTTAATTATTTTCATACTATCTGTGCGATTTTGGTCTCTCTTAAATGGGTGCTATGTGTGAATTGAAAGAGGCAAACTAAAATCGGCAAATAATGTGGCTACTGACAGGAGGATATCGATGTCCACATATCGCGAATATTCCCGTAATCAGGTTATTTTACGCCGCGCTGCTGCGATGTCTGCTGGCATACTTGCGTTTCCGGTTATGGTTTTCCATCCACAACGAGCAAAATTCTATAGTTACCTTTATAAGGTATGGGCTAAAACAAGTGAAAAACCTGTTTGGCTTGAACGCTCAGAAATGACAATGGATACGCATCGTTAATCACGACAGTATCAATTGAAAGATCCCCATAATAATCGGGTTATGGGGATTAATTCTATCTTCAATACTTATCACTTCCACTTTCAAATATTTTATTCTTTCAGTAATTATTGAAATGCCATTTATTATCCTGAACATAAATCAGCAAAAATTAGTCATTTCTTTTTATGCTCTAGGCTTATAATCTAGATAGAAAATATCGATAATTATTACCTCTCTACGTAAAGGTGATGCAGTAAAAAGGATTCATTATGCGTAATTTAGCGTTGGAAGAACTTATCAATAATGAGTTGAAAATCAGTGAGTACCAAGACTATGCACCTAACGGACTGCAAGTTGAGGGGCGCTCTCATGTGCAAAAAATTGTCACTGGTGTGACCGCCTGCCAAGCACTTTTAGACAAAGCGGTTGAAATGGAAGCTGATGCGATCATTGTTCACCATGGCTATTTTTGGAAAAATGAGCCATCAGTGATTAAAGGTATGAAAAGAAAGCGTCTAAAAACATTATTGGAAAATGATATTAATCTTTATGGCTACCATTTACCGCTAGATGCGCATCATCAATTGGGTAACAATACTCAGTTAGCCCATTTAATGGGGGTGAAAATTGATGGTCATATCGATCCATTGATGCCATTTGGTTATTTTGATCAGCCGATTACCCCCGCTGAATTAAATGAGCGTCTAGAAACTCGCCTTGGCCGTCAACCATTACACTGTGGTGATACAGGAAAACAAGAAATACGCCAAATTGCTTGGTGTACAGGCGGTGGGCAAGGCTTTATATTGCAAGCGGCTGAATTTGGTGTGGATGCGTTTGTTACTGGTGAAGTGTCGGAGCAAACTATTCATATTGCAAGAGAAATGGGGATCCATTTTTACTCGGCAGGCCACCATGCGACAGAACGTTATGGTATTAAAGCACTGACAAAATGGCTGGTGGATAATCATGATTTAGACGCGACATTTGTCGATATTGATAATCCAGCTTAATACTGTTTTAGAAATAGCAAAGTGCAGCACGCTGTTATTGTGCTGCACTCAGACTGCTGACAAACGTATTTTGTTTGTCTGCGGTCGTTAAGGTTTTTGAAATCAACGAGGAAAATCAATTTATTGATTTTCGGCTGATAACACGGAGTGGGAAAAACCACGCTTTTATCCCACTTCGTCAACAACCTCAGTGCAGCACGCTGTTATTGTGCTGCACTTTATGATTATTGAGTACGGTAACGAAGGGCGAAAACAACCAATATAGCTCCTGATACCACCAAGACCCCACCTAAATGCTGATACCAACCAGCAACCATCAGCCCAACAGCTAATCCGATATAGTAAAGTAATCCTAAAATCGCCCCAGCAGTTCCTTTTCTATCTGCATAGTGGTTCAGAGCATGCGCAAGAATATTTGGGATGGCAATTCCATAGCCAATCACGATCCCCATTATCGGTAAAATAAACCAAACAGAATGTATCAGACTATAAACCATGCCTCCGCTAGTTAAAGAAATGAAACTCGATAACTTAACAAGCTGCTCGGGTGTCCATTTTTTAGCCAATAAATAGCGATTTAAGGTTGAGCCTGCACCAACACCGATGGCTAATAAAATCCCAGTTAGGCCAAATTGCTGTTGAGAGAGCATTAATTGCTCAAAGTGAAATGGTGCAAGTTGGTAATAACTGAATAAATTAATGTTGAAAAATGCTATTAAGATCACATTTCTGAGCATTTCTTTATCCCTAATCATAGTTAATAAAGTGCTCAAAAATGGGGGGTGCATCACATTTATAGGTCGAGTCTCTGGTAATCGATAACAGGACCATAACAATAATCCGACAGCTAAAATAGCTAAGCCAATAAATACGGCTTGATAACCACCATAGCCCACTAAGATCGCTCCGGCTAACATTCCTAGCGCTGGGCTAATGGCGAGAGCGATCCCCATAATGGAGAAAACTTTCGCTAATTCATGCCCTTGATAGCTATCTCGCATAGCAGTTTGTGTGCCAATAGAGCCAACCGCGGCACCAAAAGCAGATAACATGCGCATTAATAACAAAAGATAAAAATGCGTAATAAATAATGTGCCAATAGAAGCAATTGTGTAGATCAGCAAGCCTGCAAGTATAGTAGGGCGACGACCGATGGTGTCACACATTCTTCCCCAAAACACGACACCTAATGCAAATGCAAAGAAGTAGAGCGAAAGTGTTTGAGAGGCTTGTTTGGCATTGACGTGAAATGCGCTGGCAATGTCGGTCAATGCTGGGCTGTATATAGTTTCAACAATCTGTGGAAACATCATTAAGGCAACAGCCAGCCATAATGAAAGTAAGCGTTTCATGTTAATAATCCTACATCGGTAACGAATGACAAATAGTTTAGTGGTGTTTTTAATGTCTTATTACAATAATAAAGACAATAAATATTAAAAATCGGACATGTTATGGCGTGGCTTAATCAGCAAGATAAGTTTGAAACTCATTGGTATCGTGCGCAGATACTTGGCATTGCCGCTGAAATGGGACAACACGATTCAGGCCCACATCAGCACGAGATGGGGCAACTGTTGTTTACTCAGCAAGGCTGTATTCGCATTTCATTAGAAAATCGCTTGTCACTATTGCCACCGGGGCGTGTCGCATGGATCCCGCCATACGTGACTCATAGAGCACAAATGCGATCTTCTGTTGGCTATCGTTCAGTATATCTGAGTACTCAATATGCTAACCAAATTGGTGATGAAGTGATGATTTTATCGGTGACACCTTTGCTTCGAGAGGTGCTTGAACGCATTGCTGTCGCACCCTTTGATAGCCAATGGCAGCATGGCCGATTAGCGAATTTATTACCAGTGTTTATTGATGAGCTGCAATCAGCAAGTAAAGAACCTACATTGTTAGCGATCCCCCAAGATCGCCGCATGAAAGGTCTCAATATGGATAAATTGCCACCAACCTTGGTAGAACTGGCAAAAACAGTCGGTGCGAGTGAAAGAACGATCACGCGTATTTTTTTACGTGAAACAGGGGTGAGCTATCAAGCTTGGCGTCAACAATGGCGGTTTATCAAGGCGATAGAATTGTTAGCTCAAGGTAAACCCTACCATTTTATTACTCAAGAGTTAGGGCTGACTAGTGATAGCGCATTGATTAGTTTCTTTCGAAAAATGAGTGGGGTTACGCCAAGGGAGTATCAATATTCAGGTGAAATATAGCCGGTGAAAGATAATGCAAAAAAGCCCCGAAAACGGGGCTTTGGCAGTGTAGGGATAGATTTAGTTAAAATATTATTTTTTTGATAAATGAGTATTAAATTCACGTTTGTCATAGCCAGTGTAGAGCTGGCGAGGACGTGCAATTTTTAAACCATCGTCATGCATTTCGTTCCAGTGTGCTATCCAACCGATAGTACGGGCAATAGCAAAAATCACGGTAAACATAGATGAAGGAATACCCATTGCTTTCAGGATGATACCTGAATAGAAGTCAACGTTCGGGTACAGTTTCTTCTCAATGAAGTACGGGTCGTTCAGTGCGATACGTTCCAGCTCCATTGCGACTTCAAGCAGACTGTCATTTAAGCCCAACTCGTTCAGAACTTCATGGCAGGTTTCACGCATGACAGTTGCACGTGGATCATGGTTTTTATAAACACGGTGACCGAAGCCCATCAAGCGGAAAGAGTCATTTTTGTCTTTCGCACGTTCGATAAAGGCAGGTATGTGTTCAACTGTTTGGATTTCTTCCAACATGCGTAGGCAAGCTTCGTTAGCTCCACCGTGAGCCGGCCCCCACAGAGATGCAATACCTGCAGCGATACAAGCAAATGGGTTAGCGCCTGAAGAACCAGCGGTACGGACTGTTGAGGTTGATGCATTTTGTTCGTGGTCAGCGTGGAGGATTAAAATACGATCCATTGCGCGCTCAAGCACTGGGTTTACCACGTAATCTTCACACGGTGTAGAGAACATCATGTACAAGAAGTTACCTGCGTAGGACAGATCATTACGTGGATAAACAAAAGGTTGGCCGATTGAATATTTATAACACATCGCAGCGACTGTCGGCATTTTTGACAGCAGACGATAAGCGGTGATTTCGCGATGGCGAGGGTTATTGACATCAAGTGCATCGTGATAGAAGGCAGCGAGTGCACCAGTCACACCACATAATACGGCCATTGGGTGTGAGTCACGACGGAAACCATTAAGCATGCGTGTGATCTGCTCATGGATCATGGTATGGCGAGTTACTGTATTTTTGAATGTTTCATATTGTTCTTGAGTAGGTGCTTCGCCGTACAGCAGGATGTAGCAGACTTCAAGGTAAGAGGCTTCAGTTGCCAATTGGTCAATTGGGTAGCCACGGTGCAGCAGAATGCCTTTATCGCCATCAATGAACGTGATTTTAGATTCACATGAGGCAGTAGAGGTAAATCCAGGGTCGTAAGTATAAAACCCTTTAGAACCCAAAGTTCGGACATCGATAACGTCTTGACCGAGAGTAGGGGATAGAATGTCTAGTTCAATTGTACTTGCACTCTCAGTCGTTAGCTTAGCTTTGTTATCAGCCATTTACGGTCTCCTTAGCGCTTGATAATCAACACCCAACAACCAGCACCCAGCGTTATACTGTGTCTTTACGCATTGTTCTACCGGTGTGTTGTGGAAATCAGCTAGCAATCACATTAAATTCTGAAACCGGACGACCGACGACAATGTTTTTAGGTTGTTTACGAGTGTGTAGATGTTATGTTCTTTTTGTTGTTTTCCCTACAATATCATTATTTTTAGTAAGGGAAACAACTTTCATAACTTTTGTTTTTTCTTTCACGCCGTTTGAGATCTTCGGACGTTCAGATAATTCTACCAGCCATATATGTAAGATAAATGTTGAATCATTGTCAAATAAGATAAGCACATTTATGCAAAATGTTTAAATCGTGATCCCTCTCACTGTTCGGGCTAAATGTCTCCAAACATTTTGTGTGGGAATTGTAATAGCAATGTGAAGACTTTATACTTGGCGGCAGGTCTCCGGATTACCCTGATGTAGGAGTTCCAGCGTAATCAGTATGCAACTCTATTTGAACATGATGGATTAACGTTTAGCTTAAGTTGCATTTTCTACCCCTGTCGCTGTCTGTTTCCGCCCCAGGTCCGGAGGAAGGAAAATAATAAAGAGCTGTGTGGGCAAAATTGTGAAAAAACAAAGACCTGTCAACCTTGATTTGCAGACGATCCACTTCCCGATCACTGCAATCTCTTCGATCTTGCACCGTGTCTCTGGCGTCATTACTTTCATCGCAGTTGGTATTCTGCTTTGGTTGTTAGGGACATCTCTCTCCTCTCCAGAAGGCTTTCAATACGCATCTGAAATAATGACTGGCTTTTTTGCTAAGTTCATTCTTTGGGGGATCCTCACTGCATTGGCATATCACATCTGTGGTGGTATTCGTCATATGTTAATGGATTTCGGCTGTATTGATGAAACGCTAGCCGCAGGTAATTCATCTGCAAAAATCACGTTTGTTATTACAATCGTTCTGGCGATCCTGGCGGGGGTATTAGTATGGTAAGTAATGCATCAGCTTTAGGCCGTACTGGTATTCAGGACTGGCTGTTAATCCGTGGTTCTGCGATCGTTATCGTACTCTACGTGTTGTACCTTGTTGGTTTTATTGCCATCAATGATATTACTTATGAAACATGGCGTGGTTTCTTTGCATCCTCTGTGACCAAAGTCTTCACTATCCTGACGTTGTTCTCGATTTTAGTACATGCTTGGATTGGCTTATGGCAAGTACTAACAGACTATGTTAAGCCACTGGCACTGCGTTTAGTGCTGCAACTGGTGATTGTTGTTGCACTGCTGGCTTACTTAATTTACGGAACAATTGTGGTGTGGGGTGCATAAATGAATCTGCCAATTAGAGAATTTGACGCTATCGTTATCGGTGCAGGTGGCGCAGGTATGCGTGCCGCACTACAAATTTCACAACTTGGTTTATCTTGTGCCTTGTTGTCAAAAGTTTTCCCAACGCGTTCTCATACAGTATCAGCGCAAGGTGGTATCACTGTTGCACTTGGTAACACACACCCAGACAACTGGGAGTGGCATATGTATGACACCGTAAAAGGGTCAGACTACATTGGTGACCAAGATGCTATCGAATACATGTGTAAAACAGGTCCAGAAGCGATCCTTGAATTAGAACACATGGGTTTGCCATTCTCTCGTTTAGATGATGGCACTATCTATCAGCGTCCGTTCGGTGGCCAATCGAAAAACTTTGGTGGTGAACAAGCTGCGCGTACTGCGGCAGCAGCTGACCGTACTGGTCATGCACTGTTACACACCTTGTATCAGCAAAATCTAAAAAACCATACCACTATTTTTTCTGAATGGTACGCTCTTGATTTAGTGAAAAACCAAGATGGCGATATCGTAGGTTGTACAGCGATTTGTATGGAAACTGGTGAGCTAGTTTACTTCAAAGCGAAAGCCACGATTTTGGCAACTGGTGGTGCGGGTCGTATTTACCAATCAACCACTAACGCACACATCAATACTGGTGATGGTGTTGGTATGGCAACGCGTGCTGGTGTTCCATTGCAAGATATGGAAATGTGGCAATTCCACCCAACTGGTATTGCTGGTGCAGGCGTTTTAGTGACTGAAGGTTGCCGTGGTGAAGGTGGTTATTTATTGAACAAAGATGGCGAGCGTTTCATGGAACGTTATGCGCCTAACGCAAAAGACCTAGCTGGTCGTGACGTGGTTGCGCGTTCAATTATGATTGAAATCCGTGAAGGCCGTGGTTGTGATGGTCCATGGGGTCCACATGCTAAGCTGAAACTGGATCACTTAGGTAAAGAAGTTTTGGAGTCTCGTTTACCGGGTATTCTTGAATTATCTCGTACTTTTGCACACGTTGACCCAGTCAAAGAGCCAATTCCAGTTATCCCAACTTGTCACTACATGATGGGTGGGATCCCGACTAAGGTAACGGGCCAAGCGATTCGTTATAACGAAAAAGGCGAAGACGAAGTGATCCCTGGCCTATTTGCTGTTGGTGAGATTGCTTGCGTATCTGTTCATGGTGCAAACCGCCTTGGTGGTAACTCACTGCTTGACCTTGTGGTATTTGGTCGTTCAGCAGGTCTCCATTTGAAAGAATCTCTGATGGAACAAGGTTCAATGCGTGATGCTTCTGAATCTGACATTGATGCAGCAATGGCTCGCTTTAACCGCTGGGAAAATGCCCGCACGGGTGAAGATCCGGTTGAAATTCGTAAAGCGCTGCAAACCTGTATGCAACATAACTTCTCGGTATTCCGTGAAGGTGATGCGATGGCGAAAGGTTTGGAAGAGCTGAAAGTGATCCGTGAGCGCCTGAAAAATGCTCGCCTCGATGACACTTCTACCGAGTTCAACACGCAGCGTATTGAATGTTTAGAACTGGATAACTTGATGGAAACCGCTTATGCAACAGCGCAAGCAGCGAACTTCCGCACGGAAAGCCGCGGTGCGCATAGCCGTTTCGACTACCCAGATCGTGACGATGCTAACTGGCTGTGTCACTCATTATATTTACCGCAATCTGAAACGATGACTCGTCGTGAAGTTAACATGCAACCTAAGTTGCGTGAGCCCTTCCCGCCGAAAGTACGTACTTATTAATGCGTGGTGTTAATCCAGTTGCGGAGAAATAAACTATGAAACTTGAATTTTCGATTTATCGCTATAATCCGGACGTTGATAACGCACCACGTATGCAGGATTACACTCTTGAAGTGCCTGAAGGGCGCGACATGATGTTGCTTGATGCGTTGATTCAATTGAAAGAGCAAGATCCAACGTTGTCATTCCGTCGTTCATGCCGCGAAGGTGTGTGTGGTTCTGATGGCGTTAATATGAATGGTAAAAATGGTTTGGCGTGTATTACGCCACTGTCTGCTTTAACTCGTGGTGGGAAGAAAATTGTCATTCGTCCATTACCAGGTCTGCCAGTTGTACGTGACCTGATTATTGATATGACTCAGTTCTACACTCAATACGAAAAAATTCGTCCGTATCTTATTAATGATAATAAGAATCCACCTGCGCGTGAGAATCTACAGTCACCTGCACAACGTGAAAAACTCGATGGTCTATATGAGTGTATTCTGTGTGCATGTTGCTCAACTTCTTGCCCATCTTTCTGGTGGAATCCGGATAAATTTATTGGCCCGGCAGGTCTGTTAGCTGCATACCGATTCCTCATTGATAGTAGAGATACTGAAACAGACGCTCGATTAGATGATCTGAACGACGCTTTTAGTGTTTTCCGCTGTCATAGCATCATGAATTGTGTCAATGTATGCCCTAAAGGACTAAATCCAACGAAAGCTATCGGTCATATTAAATCTATGTTGTTAAAACATAGCGCGTAAAACCGATTTTTACCTGCGGTACATTAGTGCCGCAGGCTGTTGAAAAGTAATAAAGCCAAAAGTAAAAAAGTGAAAGTAAAAGCCAAACTGCAAAAAAAGATGAAGACGCGAGCTGACTCAAGGGGCCTTTAAAAACCGCAGCCAGTTTTTAAAGGTTCCTTAGAAGGGGAGCCCGGAGTGATAAAGGGAAACCCAAAGTGAGAACATGCATAAAGCACGTCCAGAAGAACCTTTATCGAGGCCGCTTAAACGCGGCAATTAGTTAACCACGGCGAAAACTAAAGCTGTAACAGCTTAAGGGATCACAATGCAGAACGGCGTAATGAAGGACTGGCTGGATTCGAGCTTTCTGGCAGGCGCGAACCAGACTTACATAGAACAACTCTATGAAGATTATCTAACTGACCCCAATTCTGTTGATGCTGGCTGGAGAGAAATCTTTCAGCAACTGCCTGGTGCAGGCACCAACTCTGAGCAATTCCACTCGCAAGCACGCGATTATTTCCGTCGCTTAGCAAAAGACTCTACTCGTTATCATACCTCTGTTAGCGACCCTGCTATCGATGCAAAACAAGTTAAAGTTTTGCAACTGATTAACGCATTCCGCTTCCGCGGACATCAAAATGCAAATCTTGATCCATTAGGTTTATGGAAACGCGAATCTGTTCCTGATTTAGATCCAACATTCCATAACTTAACGAAAGAAGATTTCGACGAGACATTCAACGTGGGTTCTTTTGCGATTGGCAAAGAAACCATGAAACTTAGCGACCTGTATGACGCCCTGAAACGTATTTATTGCGGTTCAATTGGTGCTGAATATATGCATATCACTAATACTGAGGAAAAACGTTGGATCCAACAACGCCTTGAGTCAGTGAATGTTGCTGAGCAATTTTCGAAAGAAGAAAAACGTCGCTTCTTAGCTGAATTAACCGCAGCAGAAGGGCTAGAGCGTTATTTAGGCGCAAAATTCCCAGGTGCAAAACGTTTCTCATTGGAAGGTGGTGATTCACTGATCCCAATGCTGAAAGATTTGATCCACCATGCGGGCAAACAAGATACACGTGAAGTTGTACTGGGTATGGCTCACCGTGGTCGCCTTAACGTTTTAATTAATATCTTAGGTAAAAAACCGGCTGAATTGTTTGATGAATTCGCAGGTAAACATAAAGACCACTCAAGTGCAGGTGATGTGAAATATCATCAAGGTTTCTCTTCTGACTTTGAAACTGCAGGTTCACGTGTTCACTTAGCGTTAGCATTTAACCCATCTCACCTTGAGATAGTCAGCCCAGTTGTCATTGGTTCAGTACGTGCTCGCCGCGACCGTCTTGATGAAGGCCGTAGTAACATGGTTCTGCCAATCACGATCCACGGTGACTCAGCGGTAACGGGTCAAGGCGTTGTGCAAGAAACATTGAACATGTCTCAGGCGCGTGGTTATGAAGTTGGCGGCACAATGCGTATCGTCATTAACAACCAAATTGGTTTCACCACGTCAAACCCGAAAGACACGCGTTCAACTGAGTACTGCACCGACATCGTGAAAATGGTTCAAGCACCGATTTTCCACGTCAATGCTGATGATCCAGAAGCAGTCGCTTTCGTAACTCGCTTAGCGTTAGATTTCCGTAACACGTTTAAACGTGATGTGATGATTGACCTTGTTTGCTACCGTCGCCATGGTCATAACGAAGCTGATGAGCCGAATGCAACTCAGCCAATTATGTACCAAAAAATCAAAAAACATCCGACACCACGTAAAATTTATGCGGATCGTTTAATTGAAGCTGGCGTTGTCACTGCGGATGAAGTTACTGAAATGGTTAACTTATACCGTGACGCGCTAGACAGAGGTGATTGCGTCGTTGAAGAATGGCGTGAAATGGGTCTGCATTCCTATACATGGGAACCGTACCTGAATCATGAGTGGAACGAAGAATACAAATCCACCTATGATCCAAAACGTCTGCAAGAGCTGGCGGTTAAAACCAGCACCATTCCAGCAGAAGTTGTCACCCAGTCTCGTGTAGAGAAAATCTACTCAGACCGCGCAGAAATGGCGAAAGGTGAAAAACTACTCGATTGGGGTGCGGCAGAAACATTGGCGTATGCAACACTGGTTGATGAAGGCGTTCCTGTTCGTCTATCTGGTGAAGATGCTGGCCGTGGTACGTTCTTCCATCGCCATGCGGTTGTACATAACCAAACCAATGGTTCAGTTTATGTCCCTCTGCAAAATATCCATAATGGTCAAGGCGTATTTAATGTTTGGGACTCTGTTCTGACTGAAAACGCAGTGTTGGCATTTGAATATGGTTATGCAACAACAGAACCACGTGCACTGACAATTTGGGAAGCCCAATTCGGTGACTTCGCAAACTGTGCGCAGGTAGTTATCGACCAATTCATTAGCTCTGGTGAGCAAAAATGGGGTCGTATGTGTGGTCTGGTCATGCTGTTACCACACGGTTATGAAGGGCAGGGCCCAGAGCACTCCTCTGCACGTTTAGAACGTTATCTGCAATTGTGCGCAGATCAAAACATGCAAGTGTGTGTGCCATCAACGCCAGCGCAGGTTTACCACATGCTACGCCGTCAGGCTCTGCGTGGTATGCGTCGTCCTCTGATTGTTATGTCACCTAAATCATTACTACGTCATCCATTAGCCGTATCAAGTATGGATGAACTGGCAAATGGCAAATTCCAGCCAGTTATCAGTGAAATAGATGAAATCAATCCGAAAGATGTGAAACGCGTCGTTATGTGTTCCGGTAAAGTGTATTACGATCTGTTAGAGCAACGTCGTAAGAACGGACAGACTGATGTCGCTATCGTACGTATTGAGCAGTTATATCCGTTCCCACATGAAGATATTCAGCAAGCGTTCATGCCATATGCGCATGTTAAAGATTTCGTATGGTGTCAAGAAGAGCCATTGAACCAAGGCGCTTGGTATTGCAGCCAACACAACTTCCGTGAAGCGATCCCAACAGGAGCAACTTTACGTTATGCAGGCCGTGCTGCGTCTTCATCTCCAGCAGTTGGATACTCGTCCGTTCACCAAGAGCAACAACAAGCTCTGGTAAATGACGCTTTGAACATTGAATAATTAAAGGATAGAAAATGAGTAGCGTAGAAATTCTTGTTCCCGATCTTCCTGAATCCGTTGCAGATGCTACGGTTGCCACATGGCATAAAAAACCAGGTGATAGCGTTGAACGTGACGAAGTGCTGGTTGAAATTGAAACTGATAAAGTTGTGCTAGAAGTCCCTGCAAGTGAAGCCGGTGTGTTAGAAGCTATCGTTGAAGAAGAAGGTGCAACTGTACTTTCTAAACAACTTCTTGGTCGCATTCGTTTAGGTGACAGCACGGGTATTCCTGTTGAAGTTAAAGCTTCTCAAGAAGCAACGCCTGCACAACGCCAAACGGCAAGTTTAGAAACAGAAAGCAATGACGCGCTATCTCCATCCGTTCGTCGCTTAGTTGCTGAACATGATCTGAACCCTGCTGATATTAAGGGTACGGGCGTTGGTGGACGTTTGACTAGCGAAGATGTTGAAAAACATTTAGCAGCAAACAAATCAGCGCCTGTGGCGAAAGCTGCGGCACCTGCTGCTGCGCCACAAGCCCCATTGGCACACCGCAGTGAAAAACGTGTACCAATGACTCGCTTACGCAAACGTATTGCTGAGCGTCTGTTGGAAGCGAAAAACAGCACCGCAATGTTAACCACATTCAATGAAGTTAACATGCAGCCAATTAAAGATCTGCGTAAGCAATATGGCGAAGTGTTTGAAAAACGTCATGGCGTACGTTTAGGCTTTATGTCTTTCTACGTGAAAGCTGCGGTTGAAGCACTGAAACGTTACCCAGAAGTGAACGCATCAATTGATGGTACAGATGTTGTTTACCATAACTATTTCGATATCAGCATTGCAGTATCAACGCCTCGTGGTCTGGTAACTCCAGTCCTGCGTGATGTTGATGCTATGAGCATGGCAGATATTGAGAAAAATATTAAAGAGCTGGCTGTCAAAGGTCGTGACGGTAAATTGACCGTTGAAGATTTAAGTGGCGGTAACTTCACTATCACTAATGGTGGTGTATTCGGTTCTCTAATGTCTACCCCTATCATTAACCCACCACAAAGCGCAATCTTAGGCATGCATGCTATTAAAGATCGCCCAATGGCGGTTAACGGTAAGGTTGAAATTCTTCCAATGATGTACCTTGCATTATCTTATGACCACCGCCTGATCGATGGTAGTGAGTCAGTTGGCTTCTTAGTTGCCATTAAAGATATGCTGGAAGATCCAACTCGTTTACTGCTGGACGTATAGCAACATAACAGGGCGGGGGAACACCTGTCCGGTCTGAAGTAACCGATGCAACCGGTTCGCCGGTTGCTAAATCAGTAACAATTGCAGGAGGCGAATAATCGCCTCTTCAGACTCAATTATGGATAGAACATCATGAATTTACACGAGTATCAGGCAAAACAGCTTTTTACACGCTACGGTTTGCCAGCACCAACGGGTTATGCCTGTACATCAGCAGCAGAAGCTGTAGAAGCAGCGAAAAAAATCGGTAACGGCCCATGGGTTGTTAAATGCCAAGTTCACGCGGGTGGACGTGGTAAAGCTGGCGGCGTAAAAGTGACCAACGATATCAATGATATCAAAGCATTTGCTGAAAAATGGTTAGGCCACAACTTAGTGACTTATCAAACAGATGCAAATGGTCAGCCAGTCAACCAAATCTTAGTTGAAAACGCGACCGATATTGCTAAAGAACTGTACTTGGGTGCGGTTGTTGACCGTGGTACACGTCGTGTTGTGTTTATGGCGTCAACGGAAGGTGGTGTAGAGATTGAGAAAGTTGCTGAGGAAACTCCAGAACTGATCCACAAAGCGGTTATCGATCCACTGACTGGTCCTATGCCTTATCAAGGCCGTGAGTTAGCGTTCAAATTAGGTCTAACAGGTAAACAAGTTAGCCAATTCGCTAAAATCTTTATGGGACTAGCAACGTTATTCTTAGAGCGTGATCTTGCTCTGATCGAAGTTAACCCATTAGTGATCAATACTGAAGGCGACTTAGTTTGTTTAGATGGTAAATTAGGTGTTGATAGCAACGCCCTGTACCGTCAAGCAGAAATGCGTGAAATGCATGATCCATCCCAAGAGGATGCGCGTGAAGCGCAAGCGGCTAAATGGGAACTGAACTATGTTGCGCTTGATGGCAACATTGGTTGTATGGTTAACGGTGCTGGTCTGGCAATGGGAACCATGGACATTGTTAAACTGCACGGTGGTGCTCCAGCTAACTTCCTTGACGTAGGTGGCGGCGCAACTAAAGAACGTGTAACTGAAGCATTTAAAATTATCCTGTCCGATAAGAGTGTTAAAGCGGTTTTTGTTAACATTTTTGGTGGTATCGTTCGCTGTGACCTGATTGCAGACGGCATCATTGGTGCAGTAGAAGAAGTTGGCGTAAATGTACCAGTAGTGGTTCGTTTAGAAGGTAACAATGCAGAGTTAGGTGCGAAAAAACTGGCAGATAGCGGCTTGAATATTATCGCGGCGAATAGCCTGACAGATGCAGCTAAGAAAGCAGTAGCAGCGGCGGAGGCTAAATAATGTCTATTTTAATCGATAAAAACACTAAAGTAATTTGCCAAGGGTTTACTGGTGGCCAAGGTACTTTCCACTCTGAACAAGCGATTGCTTACGGTACAAAAATGGTTGGCGGTGTAACACCAGGTAAAGGTGGTACAGTTCACTTAGGTCTGCCAGTCTTTAACACTGTTCGTGAAGCAGTAGAAGCAACAGGGGCAACAGCATCTGTTATCTATGTTCCAGCACCATTCTGTAAAGATTCAATTCTGGAAGCTATCGATGCAGGTATCAAACTGATCATCACTATCACTGAAGGCATCCCAACACTGGATATGCTGACTGTTAAAGTGAAATTAGATGAAGCAGGTGTTCGCATGATCGGCCCTAACTGCCCAGGTGTTATCACTCCAGGCGAATGCAAGATCGGTATCCAACCAGGCCACATCCATATGCCAGGTAAAGTGGGTATCGTTTCACGTTCAGGTACACTGACCTATGAAGCCGTTAAACAAACGACTGATGCAGGCCTTGGTCAATCAACTTGTGTTGGTATTGGCGGTGACCCAATTCCAGGTTCAAACTTCATTGATATCCTGAAACTGTTCCAAGAAGATCCACAGACTGAAGCGATTGTTATGATCGGTGAAATCGGTGGTAATGCTGAAGAAGATGCAGCAGCATACATCAAAGAACACGTGACTAAGCCTGTTGTTGGTTACATTGCGGGTGTGACTGCACCTAAAGGTAAGCGTATGGGCCACGCAGGTGCAATTATCGCTGGTGGTAAGGGTACTGCGGATGAGAAATTTGCTGCTTTAGAAGCTGCTGGTGTGAAAACTGTACGTAGCTTGGCAGACATCGGTGATGCTGTTAAATCACTGTTAGCTAAATAATTTTAGCTATATTATTGTTGGGCTCGCAAATCAGTTGGTTTGCGAGCTTTTTTTATTGTAGGTCGAGTATGGGGGACTGTTTGTTCGCGGTGGTATCTAACAGGCGATTTGGAGGTGAAAGTTCTCTATATACCTGATAAGGAAAATGATACCTATCGAAAAGGTACAGTGATCGGGTTCTCTTTATTTTATTTATCTATTCAGACTTAAATGATACTTTTTTAGCAAGTTAACTAACATTATGCTAGGGAATGACTTTCATCTTATAATAAATATGTTAGTTATAATAAATAAATTAGATATAACTAGGTTCTACCGTTTAATTGGATAATTAATAAAATTCATAATAAAAACCAATTAGGCTAATAATTAGAAAAAAATTATCTTTTTATGAGTTAGCAATTCAAAAGTTAATTTTTTTAGGTAGTCGTTTAGAAAAATAAGAATATCTGTACTATTATCAATAACAGTCATTTAACATTTAAATAACCATTAATTGATGATAAAGATAATCGCTTAACAATAGTCAAAAAATTGACTTAAATCAATTCATTAGTACTAGCATTATTTTTCTAAATTGCTTAAATTGGTGCCGGATCAAATACTCATTTTTCTATTATAGGGTATAATTATTGATATATATTCAGAATTCAAATCTGAATCACGCAAAAGAAGTTTATTGTATGTGAAGATAAGCGTACTATTATTATAGTGTCGTTAGAGTTTTTGATTTTGTTAATTATTTGTTGTTTTGAGGCATTTTTTGCTGGTAGTTAAGAGGCTTTCTTTAATTTTACTGGAAGCTGGGTTGCCGCAAGTCGGTGTCTTCCTGCTAGGAGCAAGGAGTCAAGATGTTTGATATTGTCGAACTGTCAAGATTACAGTTTGCCTTAACTGCGATGTACCACTTCCTATTCGTACCATTAACGCTGGGTATGGCGTTTTTGCTTGCGATTATGGAAACGGTATATGTGCTGTCTGGTAAGCAAATTTATAAAGATATGACTAAGTTCTGGGGTAAGTTATTTGGTATTAACTTTGCTCTGGGTGTTGCTACTGGTTTGACCATGGAGTTCCAATTCGGTACTAACTGGTCTTACTATGCCCACTATGTTGGGGATATCTTCGGTGCGCCTCTGGCAATCGAAGGTTTGATGGCATTCTTCCTCGAATCTACCTTTGTTGGTTTATTCTTCTTTGGTTGGGATCGCTTAAGCAAAACTCAGCACCTTGCGGTGACTTGGTTAGTTGCTTTAGGTTCTAACTTCTCTGCGTTGTGGATCCTCGTGGCAAACGGCTGGATGCAGAACCCAATTGCAGCAGACTTTAACTTTGAAACTATGCGTATGGAAATGGTTAGCTTCTCTGAGCTAGTCCTAAACCCAGTTGCACAAGTTAAATTCGTTCACACCGTTGCTGCGGGCTACTGTACTGGTGCAATGTTTGTATTGGGTATCAGTTCTTACTATATGCTTAAAGGCCGTGACCTTGCATTTGCTAAGCGCTCATTCGCAATCGCTGCAAGCTTTGGTATTGCGGCTGTACTGTCTGTTATCGTTCTTGGTGATGAATCAGGTTACGAAATGGGCGACGTACAGAAAACCAAACTGGCTGCGGTAGAAGCAGAATGGGAAACGCATGCACCACCTGCGGCGTTTAACCTGATTGCTTGGCCGGATACGGAAAAACAAGAAAATAAATTTTCGATTTCGATTCCGTGGGCGATGGGTATCATCGCAACACGTTCAATCGATACACCAGTTCTTGGCTTGAAAGATCTGATGAAGCAACACGAAGTGCGTATCCGTAACGGTATGATTGCATACGGTGAGCTACAAGAGCTTCTGGCTGGTAATAAAGATCCTGAACTGCGTAAATCTTTTGAAATTAACAAAAAAGACTTGGGCTATGGTCTGCTGCTGAAACAATATGCACCAAATGTTGTTGATGCAACAGAAGCACAAATCCAAAAAGCGGTTAAAGACAGTATCCCGAACGTTGGTCCATTGTTCTGGGCATTCCGTATCATGGTCGGTGTTGGTTTCTTACTGCTGTTGATTATTGGTCTATCCTTCCTGTCTGTTGTACGTAACCGTATTGGTCAAAGCAAATGGTTACTACGTACAGCATTGTTTGGTATTCCATTGCCATGGATTGCTATTGAATCAGGCTGGTTTGTTGCAGAATATGGTCGTCAACCATGGGCAATCGGTGAGGTTCTTCCTGTCTCCGTTGCACACTCAAACTTGACAACCCATGATCTGATTTTCTCTCTAGTCTTGATCTGTGGTCTGTATACGCTGTTCTTAATTGCTGAATTGTTCTTGATGTTCAAATTTGCGCGTAAAGGGCCTAGTAGCCTGAAAACTGGCCGCTATCACTTTGAACAGAAAAACAACTCTGCACAAGACGTTCAGTAAACAGGAGTCCACTTATGTTTGATTATGAAGTTCTTCGATTTGTGTGGTGGATCCTAATTGGCGTACTGCTGATTGGTTTTGCTGTCACAGATGGTTTTGACATGGGCGTCGGCTTCTTATTACCTATCTTAGGTAAAACAGATACTGAACGCCGTATCATGATTAACGCAGTTGCACCACACTGGGATGGTAACCAAGTTTGGTTGATCACCGCGGGCGGTGCGATGTTTGCAGCATGGCCACAAGTGTATGCTGCTGCCTTCTCTGGTTTCTATGTTGCGATGATTTTAGTGCTTGCAGCACTGTTCTTCCGCCCAGTCGGTTTTGACTACCGTTCTAAGCTGGAGAATCCAAAATGGCGTAACATGTGGGATTGGGGTCTGTTTATTGGTGGTTTCGTTCCACCTCTCGTTATCGGTGTGGCATTTGGTAATCTATTGTTAGGTGTTCCATTCCAAATTGATAACCAACAATATCTGACTTATACAGGTAACCTGTTTGGTCTGCTAAACCCATACGGCTTGTTAGCTGGTGTGGTTAGCTTGATGATGATTGTGACCCAAGGCGCAACTTACTTGCAAATGCGTACCACTGGTGAATTACACTTACGTGTCCGTAGAGCAACTTATGTGACTGCATTGCTGACGCTGATTGCGTTCGCAGGTGCTGGTGCATGGTTGGTCATGGGTATTGATGGCTATGTTGTGACTTCAACTATCGATACATTAAGCGTATCAAATCCGTTGAACAAAACAGTTGAAATGGCTTCTGGTGCATGGTTAGTGAACTTTAATAACTACCCTGTATTGTGGGCACTGCCAGCTCTGGGTGTGGTTCTGCCTCTGCTGACGATGCTGTTTAGTAAGGCTGATAAAAATGCGCTGGCATTTGTTAGCTCATCGCTGACTATTGCTTGTATCATTTTAACTTGTGGCGTTGCAATGTTCCCATTCATTATGCCTTCAAGCATCATGCCAAACGCAAGTTTGACTATGTGGGATGCAACATCTAGCCTGTTTACTCTGCAAGTTATGACTGTTGTTGCTATCATTTTTGTTCCAATCGTATTGGCTTACACTGCGTGGTGTTACTACAAAATGTTTGGTCGTTTGGACAAAAACTTCATTGAAGGCAACAAGCATTCACTGTATTAAGGAGCATAACATATGTGGTATTTTGCCTGGATCCTCGGCACGCTGTTAGCTTGTAGTTTTGCAGTGATTGCAGCTCTTGCGTTAGAGCATGCGGAAGATAAAGCCGCTGCAAAAGATGGCGAGTAGTCAATAATGCTGGTGGATAAATGCTATCAGCTATTGGATAAGGGACCGATTCGGTTCCTTATCCTTATATTAGCTTTGGTGATTGCGGGGAGTGTTATGTGGGATCCAACACAGTTCGCTGCAAAAACCAGTTCTTTCCTAATCTGGCAAGGGTTATTACTTATTTGGGCGACGTGTAGCGCAATGATTTTTGGGGTCGGATTTCGACCTAATAAATTGATTTGGCGAACGGTTTTCCATCCATTACCTGCAGCCATCATCCTTATCTGGGGGCTAGTAAAAGTCTTCAGTTAATCGAAAATGTCAATTATGGGTCTACGGATCCATAATTTTTTTTTGATAACTTTACCCCTAGGTCATTCCAAAGCGTCATCGTCTTCAGTATAGTGGCACGGTTAATTAATTTAACCTAGGATTGGAGTGGTTGTTATGTTATTTCGTTGGCCTGTTCGCGTCTATTATGAAGATACTGATGCGGGCGGTGTGGTTTATCATGCACGTTATTTGGCATTTTTTGAACGAGCTAGGACCGAAATGCTACGGGATAAAGGTATCAACCAACAAAGCTTACTGGCTGAGAATATCGGGTTTGTTGTACGAAGTATGACAACTGATTTTGTGAGAGCAGCTCGGCTGGATGATTTATTGGAAATCGAGACACAAATCGTTGATATAAAACGTGCCTCTTTAACCTTTCAACAAAGGTTGGTTGATTCACAAGGTAACCTGCTTTGTGGGGCTACAGCCCTAATAGCTTGTGTGGACACATCAAAAATGAAGCCAACAGCGCTTCCTAAGTCTATTGTCGCGGAGTTTAAACAGTGACTGACATGAATATCCTGGATTTATTCCTAAAAGCGAGCCTATTGGTTCAGATCATTATGTTCGTTTTGATCGGCTTTTCTATTGCCTCATGGGCGATCATTATCCAAAGAACCAAAATTCTTAATGCAGCAACTCGGGAAGCTGAAGCATTTGAAGACAAGTTTTGGTCGGGTATTGAGTTATCGCGCTTATATAAAGAGAGCCAAGCGCGCCGTGATACATTAACTGGTGCAGAACAAATTTTCCATTCAGGGTTTAAAGAGTTTGTTCGTTTACATCAAGCAAACATTCATGCTCCTGATGCAGTAGTGACGGGCGCGGCTCGTGCGATGCGTATTTCAATGAACCGCGAATTAGAATCCGCTGAAGCACATATCCCATTTTTAGGTACCGTGGGTTCTATCAGCCCATATATTGGTTTGTTTGGTACTGTCTGGGGAATTATGCATGCGTTTATCGCGTTAGGTGCGGTTAAGCAAGCAACATTGCAAATGGTTGCCCCTGGTATTGCTGAAGCATTGATTGCAACAGCAATTGGTTTGTTCGCCGCGATCCCAGCTGTTATGGCTTATAACCGCTTGAACTTGCGAGTCAACAAATTAGAGCAGAGCTACGACAACTTTATGGAAGAGTTTCTGGCTATTTTACATCGCCAAGCATTCTCTGCTGACAAGAAATAATACGGGGAGATAAGCGAATGGCGCGCAATAGTCGCAGACGTGAGCTGAAATCCGAAATCAATATCGTCCCATTGCTGGATGTGTTGCTGGTGTTGTTGCTTATTTTTATGGCGACAGCACCGATTATCTCGCAAAGTGTGGAAGTTGATCTGCCGGATGCCACTGATACACAAACTGTATCATCCAGTGATAATCCACCGATCATTTTAGAGGTTGCGGGTGTAGGCCAATACAACATGTTAATTGATGGCGAGCGTTTAGATTTGCTGCCACCAGAACAAATTGCTGCGGAAGCGAAAGCCCAGCTAGAGAAAAATCCAAAAGCGATTTTCCTCATCGGCGGTGCAAAAGAAGTGCCTTATGATGAAGTGATTAAGGCACTGAATATATTGCATCAAGCAGGGATAAAATCTGTCGGCTTAATGACTCAACCCATGTAGTTTGAGTAAGTAACGATTCTTTTTTTGGAAACCAGTTGTGGGAAAGACAAAAGAGAAAAAAGATAATTTAAGGCGCTCTCTGTTAACGTCAGTTGCACTGCACGTTTTATTGATAGGCCTAATTATAATTGGTTCCTTAGTGTCCGTTGTCAAACTTGGCGGCGGCGGGGAAGAGGGGACTGTCATCGATGCGGTGATGGTCGACCCCGGTGCGGTTGTTGAGCAATATAACCAAATGCAGCAACAAGAAACCAGCGCTAAGCAAGCTGCTAAAGAACGTAAAGAGAAAGAGCAAAAGCAAGAAGCTGAGCTAAGAGAAAAGCAAGAGCAGGAGCAAAAACGCCTGCAAAAACTTGAGCAAGAGCGCATTCAAAGCGAACGTGATGCTCAAGAGCAGCAAAAGCAAGCTGAGCAGCAGCAAAAGCAAGCAGCGGAAGCCGCTAAGAAAGCGAAAGAAGAGCAAAAAATAGCGGAAGAAGCGGCTGCGAAAGCAAAGGCTGAAAAAGAGAAGCTGATTAAAGAGCAAGCGGCTGCAAAAGAAAAAGCAGAAGCAGAAGCGAAAAAAGAAGCGGAAGCTGTAAAGGCAAAAGCGGCGGCTGATGCGAAGGCGAAGGCCGAAGCGGATGCAAAAGCAAAAGCTGATGCGGATGCGAAAGCTAAGGCAGAAAAAGAAGCTAAAGAAAAAGCGGATAAAGAAGCCAAAGCTAAGGCTGATAAAGAGGCAAAAGAGAAAGCGGATAAAGAAGCAAAAGCCAAAGCTGCTAAAGAAAAAGCAGAAGCGGCGAAAAATGCCTCTTCTGTTGATGATCTACTTGGCGATTTAACCTCATCAGGGCCTAGCAAACAAGGTGGCGCTGCTGCTGCGGGTCAGGGTGGTGGTAAGAAGTCAGGTGCATCAAATGCGGATGTTGATAGTTACGCAGGTAAAGTAAAAGCGGCTATCCAAAGTAAGTTTTATGATTCAGATACGTTCCGCGGAAGAACTTGTGAACTTCAGCTAAAAATTGCACCGGATGGTTTGTTAATAAGTATTACGCCTAAGAGTAGTGCAGCTAACGACCCAGCATTATGTGATGCAGCAATCCGTGCAGCGAAATTAGCTAAGTTACCAAGGCCAACTGCTGATGTTTATGAAGCGTTTAAAAAACAAGGAAGTACAGTTGTATTTAACCCTAAATAAGATAAGTCAGAGCTGTCTGTATTGAAATTATGTTTGCTATAGCATAAATAGTTTCTGAGATATCTAGTTTTGTTAGTATACCTTTGTTAAAATTCAGCGAATTATTGTGGTGATGAATACCACAGTAAGGGAGATCAGGATGAAGCAGGCTTTTAAAGTAGTTCTCGGGTTCTTAATGTTATGGGCAACCGTTGCTCATGCTGAAATCCGTATTGAGATCACGGAAGGTGTGAATAGTGCTCAACCAATAGGCGTCGTGCCTTTTAAATGGTCAGGCTCTGGTACGCCTCCGCAAGAAATCGGGCAGATTGTTGGTGCCGACTTACGCAATAGCGGTAAATTTAACCCTATTGAGCCAAGCCGTATGCCGCAACAACCTGGCACCGCTTCTGAAGTCACCCCTGAAGCTTGGACTGCACTCGGTATTAATGCCGTCGTTGTCGGTCAGGTTCAACCTGCAGCCGATGGTAGCTATGTTGTTAGCTATCAACTGGTTGATGTTGCGGGTAGCCCGGGAACTGTTTTATCTCAGAACCAATTTAAAGTAACCAAAGAGTGGTTACGTTATGCAGCACATACTGCCAGCGATGAAGTTTTTGAGAAGCTGACGGGTATTCGTGGTGCATTCCGTACGCGTATCGCCTATGTTGTGACCAATAAAGGCGGTCAGTACCCATATGAATTACGTGTCTCTGACTATGACGGCTATAACCAATTTACGGTTCACCGCTCTCCAGAGCCTTTAATGTCGCCAGCTTGGTCGCCTGATGGTGAGCGCTTGGCGTATGTTACGTTTGAAAGTGGCAGTTCAGCACTGGTGATCCAGACTCTATCAAGTGGAGCTGTGCGTCAGGTTGCATCATTCCCTCGTCATAATGGTGCACCCGCGTTTTCTCCAGATGGCACTAAATTGGCCTTTGCTCTGTCAAAAACAGGTAGTTTAAATCTCTATGTTATGGATTTAGCGAGCGGTCAAATCCGCCAAGTTACGGATGGTCGTAGCAATAATACAGAGCCTAGCTGGATGCCAGATAGTCAAACTTTGGTCTATACTTCGGACCAAGCGGGTCGCCCGCAAATTTACAAAATTAATATTAATGGTGGTAGCCCTGAGCGTGTGACCTGGGAAGGTACACAAAATCAGGACGCTGATGTTAGCCCGGATGGATCTTTCATTGTAATGGTCAGCTCCGGTGGCGGTCAGCAGCATGTCGCCAAACAGGATCTGGCAACGGGTAACGTTGAATATTTAACGAAAACGTTTCTAGATGAAACGCCGAGTATCGCACCTAACGGCACTATGGTAATTTATAGCTCCTCTCAAGGCTTGGGGACTATATTGCAGCTAGTTTCGACCGACGGGCGTTTCAAAGCGCGTCTTCCGGCGACCGATGGACAGGTTAAATTTCCTGCATGGTCTCCGTATCTGTGATGCATAATAATAATGTGTGGCAAACTATTAAGGATCAAAACGATGCAACTGAATAAAGTGCTTAAAGGGCTGATGATCGCATTACCAATCATGGCTGTCGCAGCTTGTAGCTCTAACAAAAACAATGACCAAGGTAGTGCGGATTCTTCTATGAACCAAACTAACACTGGTCTGTCTGCGGAAGAGCTGGCACGTCAGCAAATGCAAGAACTGCAAAACAACAATATCGTTTACTTCGGTTTCGATAAGTACAGCGTTTCTCCAGAATACGCTGACATGTTAGATGCACACGCTGCATTCCTGCGCAACAACCCATCTGTTAAAGTTGTTGTTGAAGGTCACGCGGATGAGCGCGGTACTCCAGAGTACAACATCGCGCTGGGCGAGCGTCGTGCTAACGCAGTTAAAATGTATCTGCAAAGCAAAGGTGTAGCAGGTGATCAAGTTTCTCTGGTTTCTTACGGTAAAGAAAAACCAGCTGTGTTAGGTCACACAGAAGCTGATTACGCGAAAAACCGTCGTGCAGTCATTGCATACTAATAGATAAGCGAAATTATCTCTTATGAACAGTAACTTCAGACATCTACTTGTAGGTCTGTCGTTATTGGTTGGCGTAGCGGTCCCTTGGGCCGCTATTGCCCAAGCGCCAATCATTAATGTCGGATCCGGTTCATCCGGTGATCGCCTCAGTCAGCTTGAGACAGCAGTTAACTCTCAAGGCCAGATCTTATATCAAATCCAACAACAGCTCGCAGATAACCAACGTGATATTGATACATTGCGTGGGCAAATTCAGGAAAGTGAATACAAACTGAATCAAGTGGTTGAGCGTCAAAAAGATTTGTATATGCAATTAGATCAGGCAGGTGGCGGTTCTACAGCATCTTCAGACTCAGCAGCTGCGCCTGAATCATCTTCTGCTTCATCAGATACCCCAGCGGCTCCTGCTGCTTCTGGTGGTGGTGAAAAGGAAGATTATAATGCCGCAGTTGCGCTTGCGATGAACAGTAAATCAAAAGCGCAAATTGATGAGGCTATCGGTGCATTGCAAAGCTTTATTAAAAGCTATCCAAAATCAAGCTATCAATCTAATGCCAACTATTGGTTAGGACAGCTTAACTACAACAAAGGTAGCAAAGATGATGCAGCATTCTACTTTGCGACAGTAGTTAAAGAGTATCCAAAATCCCAAAAAAGCAGTGAGGCTTTATATAAAGTCGGCCTTATCATGCAAGATAAAGGGCAAAAGGATAAAGCGAAAGCCGTCTACCAACAGGTATTGAAGCAATACCCGAACAGTTCAGGCGCAAAACTGGCTGAGAAAAAGCTAAGCTCACTTTAATTGTTAACCCCGAAGAAGTTGTTGCCGAATATTTCGGGGTTAACCGTATGATTAGTGTGCATTCAGTCATTTTTTTCAAAAAAATCATTGCACCATCGTCAGAAATCAGTAATATAAGCCGCCGTTGACGCAAGAATAAATTGTTAAGTGTAATGGGTCGTTAGCTCAGTCGGTAGAGCAGTTGACTTTTAATCAATTGGTCGCAGGTTCGAATCCTGCACGACCCACCATTATAGAATAAAATTTATCCTCGTTAAGAATACTTAAGCTTTAGAATTACTGTATTAGATGGGTCGTTAGCTCAGTCGGTAGAGCAGTTGACTTTTAATCAATTGGTCGCAGGTTCGAATCCTGCACGACCCACCATTATAGAATAGAATTTATCCTCGTTAAGAATACTCAAGCTTTAGAATTACTACATTAGATGGGTCGTTAGCTCAGTTGGTAGAGCAGTTGACTTTTAATCAATTGGTCGCAGGTTCGAATCCTGCACGACCCACCATCTCAACTAACTTCTATTAAAACTAAGAACTTCGTCAGTCTTTATTCAGTCGGTAAGCAATACCTCGACAAGATGGTCGCAGGTTTAGCCCGAAGGGGAAGTTCGAAGAACTTAAATCCTGCACGACCCACCATCTAAGTAAGCACTCCGTAACTTAGCCATCAAATTCCAATTTGGTATTTAGCACATAGAGTGCGGGTGAGAAGCTGCGTTCAGATTCGAGCCGAGCGAAGCGAGACAGCGTTGCGCTTGCGCAACGACCTGAAAGGTGAGGTAGTAGGTTGAGTAATCCTGCACGACCCACCATCTAAGTAAGCACTCCGTAACTTAACCATCGAATTCCAATTTGGCATCTAGCACGTAGAGTGCGGGTGAGAAGCTGCGTTCAGGTTCGAGCCGAGCGAAGCGAGACAGCGTTGGCTTGAGCAACGACCTGAAAGGTGAGGTAGTAGGTCGAGTAATCCTGCACGACCTACCAATTTAAGTAACCTTACTGAAACTAAAAATCTAGTAAGTATTCACTCAGCACGTTATGGCGTATTGTTAAGTTAGACATTAATGTGTGAGTATTTAATAAGTTACTTCATTGATTCCAAAAAACTCAGGATATTTTTCCCTTGAGCAAATAATTTACTGTATTGCGACGAAATCTGGGTAATATCATCCTGAGGTATGCCATTAGGAGGGGTAGTATGCCAATAATTTTTTAATTTTTCTGCGCTGATAGCCACAAGCCACTTTTCATTATTTTGGCTTGTTGAGAATACATTGTTAAGTGATTTAAATACAAAGTTAACTTTTTCTTTTGTTATTGATTCTATTGCTTCTGCTTTCTGTGCTTGTGATAAGTTTTCAGGTAGATCTTCTATCGCCATATCAATATCTAGGCTTATCATCCGAGTTTTTTCTGTAAATAGGCTCGAAATTGTTTTGCCATAGTCGCAGGTTCCACTCGATACATCGGATGTTGAAGGGATCATCGTATTTTTAGCTACACGGCAGATCTCTTTAGCACAGCGTTGTAAGATCTTGCCATTTTTGTCTTCGCTATGGGTAAAATCCTTTGCAGGATAGGGAATGTAAACTGTAGTTTCAGTTGGGTAACCATCTGATGCTTTTACATGGCAACATTTTAAAATTTGGGCTAGATCGCGTTTTTCTGTATCTAGAAACTGTTTTTGAATGCTGTTGCCAAAAGTCACTGAACTATAATCTTTTTTTAACTGACCTGAAATGCCTTTAGATAAACTTTCTTCCATGTCGTTGATAGAAGGCAAAACAGACAGCATTGTTTTACATGTAGCGCGTAATTGGTTGTAACTGTTTGAATCAAGATTGAAAGCAATTTCTTGTATTGTTTCAGAGGGAAGCTGCGATATAGCGTTGATATTATCAGCAAAGCCCTGATTATGATTTGAGCTCGTTTGGGCAGGGATTGGGGCAGAAATCGGTATGATACTGGTATTTTTTTGTATATTACTTAACATTGTTGTTCCTTAACAGAGTTAGAATGGCTTTGGTTGAACGCTAAAAATAGGTGCTAGGCTACCGTTAATGGTATTAAAAAACTTTAAAAAATAGATTGTTAGAGTTGGCTTTTTGATACGATTATTAATATGCTGATTTAACAAATGTCATTGATTTTTCCAATTGATTACAAATACAGCACTCTCTGTTGTATCTCTTTCTACTTCCCCAATTATGCGAACCAACGCAAGGAATTACCCCCTCATTTGGACTAGTCTAAATAAAACATCAATAACTGATCACATTGTAAAATATAAGTTATTTTATTCTGCGGTAAAAATAGCAAAGGATTAACAGATGAAAAAATTACTTGCGGTTCTCTGTGCAGGGGTATTTATTTCGACTAGCGCATTTGCAGCGATCCCAGCTGGAAATGACGTCACAACGAAACCTGACTTGTACTATTTAAAGAACTCACAAGCAATAGATAGCTTAGCGTTACTGCCACCACCACCGGAGGTGGGTAGCATTCTATTTTTGAATGACCAAGCGATGTATGAAAAGGGTCGCATGCTCAGAAACACCGAAAGGGGCAAACAAGCGGCTGCGGATGCTGATCTTGCTGCGGGCGGGGTGGCTAATGCTTTCTCAGAGGCGTTTGGTTATCCAATTACAGAAAAAGACGCGCCTGAAATTCATAAACTACTGACAAATATGATTGAGGATGCGGGAGACTTAGCGACGCGTTCTGCAAAAGAAAAATACATGCGTATACGTCCATTTGCATTTTATGGTGTTGCGACTTGTAATACTAAAGATCAGGACAAACTTTCCAAAAATGGTTCATATCCATCGGGTCACACATCGATTGGCTGGGCATCTGCATTAGTACTCGCAGAAATTAACCCTGAGAACCAAGACAGCATTTTGAAACGTGGTTATGAGCTAGGCCAAAGTCGAGTAATTTGTGGTTATCACTGGCAAAGTGATGTTGATGCGGCGCGTATCGTTGCCTCTTCAGCGGTGGCAACACTGCACTCTAACCCTGAATTCCAAAAACAGCTACAAAAAGCCAAAGACGAATTTGCTAAACTGAAAAAATAATTGTTGTGAAAGAAAATCGCCCTGACAAATCACTTATGCAGGGCGATTTTTATTGTTAATAATATGTTGATTCTATATTATGGAAGATCGGTCAAATCCCTTCTGGTAATAGTTCTCTATCTTGCAATAATCCAATCACCAATTCTTGCATACGTAGGCTCATTAAGTGGTCAATGGGATAATTAAGCTGTTGAGCTAGCGCTGTGGTGACTTCATCAAAGCACGCCATAAGTAGATATAAGGCTTCGGCGGCTCTTTTTGCATTACGATAATCAAACAAGGTTTCCATTGCTTGTATGATGTTTTGCGGCATCCACATTTGATAGTTTTTCCCGTTATACCAAACATCTTGTTGCCCATCATGTTTAGTTGATACTAAGCATTCTGCCATGATCAGCAGTGCTTTTTTCATATCAGCATCTCTTGACCAAGCACTCCACATTTCATTACGTGATAACGCAATTGCAACTTGATGTGCTTCAAACCAAAATTCCTTAGTAGTAAACGTAAACTCTTGTTCACTGAGCGGCTTTAAAAGAGGTTGTGTGACTCTGTTAGGCAGTTTTTCAGTCACCCTAGTCTTATCAAGTAAAATGGTATAGCCGCGTGCGTAGGTATTATCAAGCCCATGCTGTTGTATTTTTTGTAATCGAAAAGGTTCAGCAAAGGTAAAATCAACTTTTCTTCCTTGTTCATAAATAACCAAACAAGTCGGCCATTCAGGTTCATCGGTACCGCCATTAATGAGATGTAAGGCAACAAGGGGGTGGCCGAATTGATTGATCCATTGCGGGTCGTGAAAAAGATCAGTAACGCCAAAACCGATTAATTCAATATCAATATCAGAATAATGATCAATATGTTGTTCTCTTCCCCTCGAACCCGTTAATACAACCGCTTCAATTCGTGGGTCAAGCAAAGCAACAGAAATTATTTTATTTATTAAAGATGCAGGTGATTCCATAACTAGCCTATCAAAAATGTTGATGCAATTAAGATACCTGCAAAACCAATAAAATGCTAAGAAACACAATAATTATTGCTCTTAATAGTAAATTATTTAATAAGTCGATTATTAAGCAAAATCGAGAAGACTTCCTGAGCAATTTAGCGTATCGTGTTTAGTATATAAAACAAAAAATGTGTTATTGGCTCATTTTACGCGTAATTTAAACGGTAAAATCGCATTATGCTAAACAGAGGTTAATTATGAGCGAGTTTATTGATTTTCATCAGTCAGTTTATCCATTTCCCCCTAAACCTGCGTTATTAAGCTCTGATGAAAGAACGTTTTACCGTGAACGCATCAAATCATTATTAGTCGAAAAAAATGCGGTAATAGTGGCACATTATTATACCGATCCTGAAATACAAGCATTGGCAGAAGCAACGGGGGGCTGTGTCGCTGACTCATTAGAAATGGCGCGTTTCGGCGCTCGTCATCCAGCTTCAACGCTGTTGGTTGCAGGGGTTCGCTTTATGGGTGAAACAGCTAAAATTCTTAGCCCAGAAAAAACCGTGTTAATGCCAACTTTAGCTGCCGAGTGTTCACTTGATTTAGGTTGCCCAGAAGAGGAATTCATTCGTTTTTGTGACCAACATCCAGATCGTACTGTTGTTGTGTATGCAAACACCTCTGCCGCAGTGAAAGCGCGCGCTGACTGGGTCGTTACTTCAAGTATTGCTGTTGAGTTAATTGATCACTTAGACAGCTTAGGTGAGAAAATTATTTGGGCGCCAGACCGCCACCTCGGTCGTTATGTGCAACAAAAAACGGGTGCTGATATCTTGTGCTGGCAAGGCGCTTGTATTGTTCATGATGAGTTTAAAACACAATCATTGATAAAAATGAAGAAGTTACACCCCGAAGCAGCCATTTTAGTTCACCCTGAGTCACCTCAAGCTGTTGTTGATCTTGCTGATGCCGTTGGTTCAACCAGTCAGTTGATTAAAGCTGCGCAAACTTTGCCTAATCCATCAATGATAGTCGCGACGGATAAAGGTATTTTTTATAAGATGCAGCAGGCATGCCCAGATAAGTCGTTGTATATCGCCCCTACTGCGGGTGAGGGAGCAACTTGTCGCACATGTGCCCATTGCCCTTGGATGGCGATGAATGGCTTGCAGTCTATTGCACAGGCGCTGGAAAGTCATGGTGAGCAGCATCAAATTAATGTGAGCGAAACGTTACGTGAAAAAGCGATGCAACCGCTAAATAAAATGTTAGATTTCGCTGAGAGTCTAAAATAGAAGAAGTTGGTTGTTGGTTAACATCAATATGCGATGTATCACACATGATTAAATAAGGATCTTGGGATGGATTTCTTTAGCACAAGTAATATTTTAGTGAATATTCCTTTGTGGAATAGTATTTATGAATTGTCATACATAGAAGCGGTTGGCACAGTAGCGGGTCTACTGTGTATTCTACTCGCAAGTCTTGAAAAAACGATTAATTACCTGTTTGGCTTAATCAACGTCACCTTGTTTGGGGTGATTTTTTTTCAAATTCAGTTATATGCAAACCTACTTTTACAAGTGTTCTTCTTTATCGCCAATATTTATGGTTGGTATGCATGGAGCCGCGTTGATAGCCGTCAACAAATTGAACTGAAGATCCGCTGGCTGAGTTTTCCAAAAGCGGCCATCACTTTAGTGATCTCTGTGTTAGTAATTGCTTACTTAACTTTCAATATTGATAGGGTATTTGGTGTGTTGGCAACATGGGCTGTTGAAGTGCTCAACCTATTTGGCGCTAATTTACAGATACCTGCGCTGGAGCCAGATGCATTCCCATTCTGGGATTCCACCATGACCGTACTATCCGTCGTCGCCATGATTTTGATGACCAGAAAATACGTTGAAAACTGGTTGCTATGGGTTGTGATTAATGTGATTAGTATTGTTGTGTTCTATAAGCAGGGGGTTTATGCCATGTCATTAGAATATTTAATTCTGCTAGGCATTGCATTGAATGGTTCAAGGCTGTGGATCAAATCAGCTAAACAAAATGGTTCTTCGCCACTCTCTAGCGCTTTGTGATAAAAATTAACAATAAAATGGTGAAAGTAACATTATCGTAGTTTCGCCATTTTTGTTTCTTTTTACTCTGAAATTCCGCTCTAATATGGGGCTATTGCGCAGCTTAATTGCCTTTAGCCTCATTTTATAATTCCAACGCCCAAAAATGACAATTTACCAGCTCGTTTAGCTGTTTACAGAAGAGAGCTGAACGGTTAGATTAAAATTTCGATACCTGTTGTCTTGCAAATCGCCGTATTGTCAGTGGTAAGAAGATCATTTCACTTCGTTCTTTACTTCAATGTAAGTGCTTACCATCGGCTGTTTATAGGGTATGTAAATCATCAATATGCAAAATAGATAAATAAACACTGGATTAAACGAGTATGAACTATCAGAACGATGACGTCAGAATTAAACAAATAAAAGAACTATTGCCACCTATCGCATTATTAGAAAAATTTCCTGCGACAGACAAAGCGGCGTTTACCGTTCATGAAGCACGTCTTGCCATCCATAATATTTTGTCAGGTGAAGATGATCGCCTAGTGGTCGTGATTGGCCCTTGTTCTATTCATGATACTAAAGCCGCTTTGGAATATGCTCAGCGCCTAAATAAATTGCGTGAAGAGCTAAAGGGATCACTTGAAATCGTGATGCGTGTTTATTTTGAAAAACCACGTACAACAGTAGGTTGGAAAGGGTTAATTAACGATCCTCATATGGATAATAGTTTCAATATCAATGATGGTTTACGTATCGCTCGTGAGCTATTAGTGACCATCAATGATCAAGGTCTGCCGACTGCCGGGGAATTCCTCGATATGATCAGCCCACAATATGTTGCTGATTTAATGAGTTGGGGGGCAATTGGTGCACGGACAACCGAGTCTCAGGTTCACCGTGAGCTAGCATCGGGTTTATCTTGCCCTGTTGGCTTCAAAAACGGCACTGATGGTACTATCAAGATTGCAATTGATGCAATTAACTCTGCTCGTTCACCGCACTGTTTTTTATCTGTCACTAAATGGGGACATTCAGCGATTGTGAATACGAGTGGTAACCCTGATTGCCACATCATTTTACGTGGTGGCAAAGAGCCAAACTACAGTGCGGAGCATGTGAAAGAGGTACGTGAAGGCTTAGTCAATGCAGGGTTAGTGCCAAGCATTATGATCGACTTCAGCCATGCAAACAGCAGCAAAAAGTTTGAAAAACAAATGATCGTTGCTGATGATGTAAGCGAACAACTCCACCAAGGTGATCGCTCTATTACTGGTGTGATGATTGAAAGCCATCTTGTTGAAGGTAATCAAAATTTAGAGTCTGGAGAGCCTTTGGTATACGGTAAGAGTGTCACTGATGCATGCATAGGTTGGGACGATACTGAAAAAGTGCTACGTCAATTATCTGATGCAGTGATTGCTCGCCGCCAAAAATAATTGTTATTTGAATCAAACCAGCCAGTATGATAAGCCATACTGGCTTTTTATATTAATGAGGGGTTCTTTCTATTACCGCCGCTAATTTATTTTTATCCTCTTCACTGACATGATGCAGTGATATTGATAGCGGGATCAGCTGTTGGTTCACTGGTACGTTTTCAACTCTTGCTTGGAACAACACATTATTTTTTTCATTTCTCAAATAAGTCACATCCTTTAATGGAATGCGATAGCAAAAAGCAAACAAGCTTGGTCTGATATAAAAGTGGCTCCCTTTGATGGCTAAATAAGGCGTTCCGTTAATTCGTTTGCCTAAAACAAATAAAATGATCGCCAATACTAATAAAAACATTCCTAAACTTTGGCTTAACACAATAAACACCACGCTAACCAAACCAAGAACGAGAGCTCTGATGCTGTTATGGCGATTATTGAAGGTCAATTTAGTTTCAAAATCGACATTGATAGTAGGGTCAAAAGTTTCAAGTTGATGGAAACGCCAGCGGATTGCAGAGAAAATCATTCCACATAAAAATACAATAGTGATTGGCATTAATGCCAAGCTACTTATGAATGCGACGGCAATCGCGACCCTTGGTCTGTAGCTCATAATCATCATGCTGATCAACTGAATAGGGAAGCTCACGCAGGCGATGATCATTAATACCTTCATTAATTGTGCATTTTGGGCACCATTAGAGCCATCAATAATTAATTCGCCTGTTTGTATCATATACAATAATGTTCCGAGCAGGGCGATGTTAAGTACTAAGCCTACCCAAACATAAAGGTTGAATTTACTCATAAATTTCTCGATTAGTCCGTTATTGCAACGAATTGTGCCACAAATATACAGGCTGTCGAGTGCTATCATGCAAATTAAAATATTTCTGGTGAACAAAATATAAAAATGGTTAGTACCATTCCATTTTGGCCATTAATTAATCAATTAATAGATTCGGAATTATCTGTATTATTTTTATTCTGCTTTTACCTGATTAATTTGTTTTTTTATTTGTTTTATCTAAGAATTTAATTCTTTTTATTCAAGAAAAGTGAATGAATTATTCAAAATTAAGGGCTTTCTTTGATTTCTTTTAAAACGAATAATTGCATTTAGATATTATAACTAAATGGGATTATATAATGAAGAAACTACAACTCGCATCGCTATCACTGGTTCTGTTTGCTACATTGGGAAGCGCTTCTGCATCAACCAGTAATGAAGGCTATTATGGTGCCGCTCGCGTCGCTAAAGTCTGGCAAAAGGCGGACAGTATGGATACCAGCAGCCGCCCTGGCATTGGACAGTTTGTTTCTGGTGATGATAAAGATGATTTCTATAATGCATCACTTGCCGCAGGTTATCAGTATGGTAACGGTTGGCGAACAGAGGCTGAATATACTTTTAATAAGAAAGCGGAATACACCAGCGGCTCAACGGCTTTCCCTACCAGTTTCAATCACCACAAAACAGAATCCCAACGTCTGATGTTAAATGCTTATCGTGATTATGAAATTTACCAAGGAATTTCTGTTTATGGCACTGTAGGTATTGGTATTGCAAAAGTGAAATCATCAGGGTGGCAAGGAAATACTGCGCGCCAATATGCAGGCAATACGGATACTAATTTAGCGTATTCTCTTGGTGCCGGTGTGAGTTATGAGCCTATCGACAAACTTAATTTTGATTTGGGCTACCGTTATGTCGATTTAGGAAAAATTGAGAGTGGAATGAACCGTTTTGCGAATGCGCGTGGGTTGCAAGATGAGCAAATGAAAGCACATCTTAAATCGCAAGAGCTAGTGTTAGGTGTTAGATATTTGTTTTAAGTTTTATACTCGTCATACTTCAAGATGCAGCGCTTTTTGTTGAGGAATAAGTGACTACGTTAAGTTAGCCGAGTCACATAGTTTATCTATGCTCCCCGTCTATCTTCACTTGTCGCCTACCTGCATCTCGAATTATTTAGAGTATAGTGTTATTCATTGGTTATGTCGTCAAAAGGGGGAACCGAATGGTCACCCCTTCATGTGTACTAGTGTGAATACGACAAAGCCGACTGGTAATTATACTGTTGCTCTTCCTTGGTAATCACACTTACGCTGCTAACCTGATATAACGACTGATTATTTAGCTTTACCTTGGTTCGCTACCGCGGCTTGTTTTGCTGCGATTTCGTCTTGGTTGCCTAAATAGTAGTGCTTGATTGGCTTCATGTTTTCATCAAACTCATAAACCAGTGGCACTGCGGTTGGGATGTTTAGGTTAAGAATTTCTTCTTCACCCATGTTATCCAAGTATTTAACTAAAGCACGCAGTGAGTTACCGTGAGCTGCGATAATGATTTTCTCACCAGCTTCAACGCGTGGTTTGATTTCTTGTTCCCAATAAGGAACGACGCGCTCAATAGTGGTTGCTAAGCTTTCAGTCACTGGCAGCTCAGCGCTAGACAGTTTTGCATAACGTGGATCATGGCCTGGGAAGCGCTCATCATCTTTAGTCAGTTCTGGTGGCGTAATCGCAAAGCCACGACGCCACAGTTTAACTTGCTCATCACCATATTTTGCAGCTGTTTCTGATTTGTCTAGGCCCTGTAGTGCACCGTAGTGGCGTTCATTCAGTTTCCAGCTTTTTTCAACAGGCAGCCATTGCTGATCAACCTGATCAAGGATGTTCCATAAGGTATGGATCGCACGCTTTAGCACTGAGGTATACGCGAAATCAAAGACAAAGCCTTCATCTTTCAGCAGTTGACCTGCAATTTTTGCTTCTTCGCGGCCTTTATCTGACAGCTCAACATCAGTCCAGCCAGTGAAACGGTTCTCTTTGTTCCACTCACTTTCACCGTGTCTTACCAAAACCAGTTTAGTTACAGCCATAGCTTAAACTCCTATCAGTACATTCAAATTAAAATGAATCATTGCTGACTTACATTATAGGGATAGTCAATCCGAACGCTAGTCACAACTGATGTTTTACCCAAACCAAATCAAAAAAGTGATGGTAAGTGAGCTATCCCGATAAAAATTTGGCTTATGAAGCGGTAAAATATCTGCTTGTTTGCGCGTTTTTTATCCGGCGATCATTTTTACTGGGTAAGTGAAAAATAACAGATGCACTAGATTTAACCCGAAGTGAAACGATACAGCAAGCCATAATTTTCCACTCCACATCCATGCTAATCCATAAATGACACCTGCAAGGGTAGCAAACAACATCAGCAGTGGGCCGCCAGCAAAATGTGCGCCTCCAAATAGTAGGGCACTCAAGATGAGAGCAAGATATGGTGAGCCTAGCCATTGAGTGAGCCTTTGTTGTAGATAGCCGCGGAAAAGCGCTTCTTCAGCAAGCGAAACAAATAACAGATTGCAAATGATAAATATTGGCAGCCAATCAGGGAAATGCCTTTCAAAACCGAGCCCACCAGCTAGAGTCGCAATGAACAGTAGTGCAGGAACTGCTGCAATCAATAACCACCATTGCCATGGTTGCGCTGTTTTGGCCGCTTTGGTTGTGAATAGACTAGGCAGGCAAAGTAATAAAATAAATGGCACCAATGCCTTATCAAAATTAAAATACATGGTAAATGGTAGGCTTTGCTCACCCACGGTGACTTTATCAAGGTATTTTAGATTGTTGAAGCCAGGGAAAATGTGAATAAACAAACCAACGGCACAGGTGATGAGAATGATTTCACTGATAATTTTGATGACTAGGTGATACTGAAAGCGCCAACGTATTAAACCAACGGCACTGATCGCAACTAATAGCCACATTGCTTGCCAACCTAATGCATGGGTATACAGTGCAATACCTGTCGCTAATAACAGTAAAAATACAGCAGTTAATCGATGAGTTGCGAGTGTAGCAAGCGAAGCTGCTAAAACAAACCAGCAGGTCATAGTGAACCCCAAAAAATTTTAAAATTTATTTGAATTATTGAAGGTGGCACATTCTAATGATTTTGTTGTATTTTCCGAGATAAAAATAGAGAAATTAGTGATTAAATAGAAAGAAGTGAATAAAAATTAAAGAGTTATAGTTATCATTTATAGATAATCAATAGATTAACTATGACCGACTGTCATCAGTCATAGTTTAAGTTGCTATTCTGTTTCTTCTATTTCATAACGATACTGACCGTTATCAGGAACAAATTTTAAACGGTGAGTGATACAAGCGGGCGCATCTTCTTGATGATGGGTAACAAACAGAAGCTGTGTAGAACCTTGGCTCAACATGATATCAATAAAGCGCAGTACCAGTAGGCGGTTTAAGCCATCCAGCCCTTGTAATGGTTCATCTAAAATCAGAACAGCAGGGTGTTTGACCAGCGCACGTGCAATCAAAACTAATCGTTGCTGCCCCCATGATAGGCTGTGAAAAGGCTGTTGTGCAGTTTGTTTGGTAAAACCGAGCAAAGCTAGCCATTGGTAAGCGAGTTGCACTTGTCTATCTGAAGGGGTTTGATATAAGCCGATAGAATCATGAAAACCTGAAATAATCACATTTAGCACACTGGTTGCCACTCGGTATTCTTGATGAATACTGTTACTGACATAGCCAATGTGGCGCTTGATATCCCATATGGTTTCTCCTGTTCCTCGACGGCGGCCGAATAGTGTTAAATCATTACTATAGCCTTGAGGGTGATCGCCAGTAATTAGGCTCAGTAGTGTTGATTTACCTGCGCCATTTTCACCAATAATTTGCCAGTGCTCATGTGGGTTAACCTGCCAGTTCAAACCATGCAAAATAGGTTTATCGTTATAACTGACCACTCCATTATTTAAAATCACTCGAGGGATATTGTCATCTAAGGGAATTTCAGCAGTGGGATCTTCCACTTCAGGAAGTGTTAAATGCTTAAGGTTCTCACTGTGTTGAAGTTGGCTAATCAGCGTGTTAGCTAGCACTGACTCACGGTCTCCAGATAGTGTCAGCTTACAATCAGCTACCACCCCCATGTTTTCGATAAAGTCAGGTAGTTCATCAAATCGGTTGAGGACTAATACGATAGTGAGTCCTTTTTCAGCTAAGCTATACAATAGCTCGCTAAGGTTGTTCCTTGAAAAAACATCAAGGCCATCAAAAGGCTCATCAAGAACCAATAAATCAGGTTGCCCCATCAGCGTTTGGCACAGTAAAACTTTACGTGTTTCTCCTGTTGATAGGTATTTAAAGCGCCGAGAAAGCAGATCACTGATGCCAAATTTACTGGCGAGCTCTAAACAATATTCGTTGTCTTTATGGTTGAATTGGATAATTTCAGCTGCGGTATATCCGGTGTCTTCTTCACTTTCACTGAGTAAATCGGTGTTATTACGTTGCCACTCATCATTAATAATTTTTTGTAATTGCTCGAATGAGAGGCGTACGGGGGAGGTGAAGTTATTTTCCACCACACCCGATAATGGACTGAGTTCGCCAGTCAAGGCTTTTGCAAGTGAAGATTTACCGCTGCCATTAGCACCAATAAATGCCCAGCTTTCATGTTGATTGATGATTAAATCGGAAATGTCGAGTGTTTTTGAGTCACTCAATCTAAAGCTGCTATGATGCAGGGTGATTGATGCCATATTGCTTCCTTTATTCTCTTTTTATCGTTATTTACCTATCTGTCTTCTCCACAAATAATCATGATCGCTGATAAAGTCAATAACTCAGGGGAAAAAGAAGCAAGCACTTACCTATTTGACATAAATAAGTAAGTGCGGTGTGACTAACACAGCGTCGCGATGATCACTTGATCTGCATTAAAAAGAGCGGTGACATCGTCATTAAGGTGAAGTTGTTGGCTATCAACCTCATGATTGTTAAGTGTAGAACACAGGGTTTCTCCACCGGATAAGGTCACCAGTACCTCACTGTTTTCTTTACCACGCTCTAATGTGGTTATCTTGCCGGTTAAAGCATTATCAGACTCGTTAGCGACAGCCGGGTGTTTGGTGAGCTTTACCCAAGGTGCTTTAATCAAAGCGAGTACTTCTTTACCTTCAGTCAGCCCTAAACGATTGGCGCTTTGTTCAGTTAAAGCGGCGTTGATCACGGTTTTATTATCAGCCAGTAACACCCTGACATGTTGTTGGACTTGGCTATGGTCACGAGCAATTAAAGTGCCAAAGAATTGATTTCGAGCGCTGGTTTGTAATGAAAAACGTGAAATAGCAGCCAACAGGCTATCAAGAGGTAAACTATCGTCTTTAAGCACATCAAAGGCTTTCTGTTGGATTTGAGCAAGTAGGTCATAAAGCTGTAGTAGCCTTTCACCATAATGGGTAAGCGTAGTGCCACCACCGCCCTTACCGCCTGTCGCTCTATCCACGATAATATCGTCAGCCAGTTGGTTCATTTCGTTGATCGCATCCCATGCACTTTTGTAGCTGATCCCTGCAAGTTTAGCGCCTTGGCTAATTGATCCTGTTGCTTTGATCTGTTTTAGTAATGAAATTCGGCGAGGATCAGCAAATAAATTCCCTTGTAGTTTTAATGTGAGTAAGATTTCTGCCTGCATAAATATAACCTTTCCTATTTCATGTTGAGAACGACACTATCATCAATGCGGCGTGACAAAAAGCACGTTTAGTGTGTCGTTTGAAATGCAATTTGTCTATTATATACGTTATTATTTAACCACGGCGTTATTTTCCCTGTTAATATGTTTGATTCGCAGGCTAGTAATAACTTAAGAGGCTTTTAATGTTTGAGATTCTGAAAAGCATGGGCTTCGCCCTGTTGATGGTTCCGGTTGTGATGTTTTTGATCATGGGGCTGATTTATGGCCTCGGGGCTTTCTTTAACCTGTTATCTAAAGCTCACGTTCCACATCACCATACTGAGAACAATAAATAGTTCTTCCTGTATTTAAGCTCGCCTGTTCTTTTTAGGGAACAGGCGGCGCTCTTCCCTTATCGACACTCTTTTTATGTGCATTTTATTGGCATTTTTCCGAACCCATTCAAAATATTGCCCCATTTTTTGCGCTAGCACACTTTTATGTGGCCTATGACTTTAAGTCATCGTTGTATCCTGCTATATATAGCGTGACAAATAATATTAGGATGGGCATGAAATGAAAAAAAATTTGATCAAGTTTTTAGCTGGCGCGACGATAACTCTATCTATGGCAAGTTATAGTAGTGCCGCAGAGAAAATTACGGTTTTTGCTGCAGCATCATTGACTAACGCGATGAATGAAATTTCTGAGCAGTATCAGAAAGAGCATAAAGTTGATGTGGTGTCTTCCTATGCATCTTCTTCAACGTTAGCGCGCCAAATCGAACAGGGTGCGCCGGCTAACCTGTTTATTTCAGCTGATCAGCAGTGGATGGACTATGCGATTGATAAACATTTGATGGTTGATAACACTCGCTATACCTTGTTAGGTAATGAATTAGTCTTGATCGCACCAAAAGATTCTAAAATTGAAAAAGTGGAAATCAACAAACAAACTGATTGGAAAAAGCTGCTTGATGGTGGCCGTTTAGCGGTTGGTGACCCTGATCATGTGCCTGTTGGTATTTATGCAAAAGAAGCATTAGGTAATTTAGGGGCATGGGATACAGTCAATCCACTATTAGCACGGACTAATAACGTTCGTAGTGGTATGGCATTAGTTGAGCGCGATGAAGCACCTTTAGGTATCGTGTATGGATCGGATGCAGTTGCGAGCCAAAAAGTGAAAGTGGTTGGTATTTTCCCAACAGATTCACATAAACCGGTTGAATATCCAATGGCTATCGTGAAAGATCAAGACAATAAAGCCACTCGTGACTTTTATGAGTATCTAAAAACCCCAGCGGCTTCTGAGGTATTCAAACGTTACGGTTTCACCCCACGTTAAGAGATTATAGTATTGCAGATGTTAAGTGCTTATGAATGGGAAGCCATCTACCTGAGTTTAAAGGTATCGAGTGTCGCAGTGATATTTAGCCTGCCATTAGGGATCTTAATGGCTTGGGTACTGGTTCGTTGTCATTTCCCCGGCAAAACACTGCTTGATAGTATTATCCACCTACCACTGGTGCTGCCACCGGTGGTAGTTGGCTATTTATTATTGATCAGTATGGGGCGTCGTGGTTTTATTGGTGAATGGCTGTATAACTGGTTTGGTTTTAGTTTCACCTTTAGTTGGCGAGGTGCGGCTTTAGCCTCTGCTGTGGTTGCTTTTCCTTTGATGGTGAGAGCCATTCGCTTAGCGCTTGAAGCGGTTGATCGTAAATTAGAGCAAGCAGCGAGAACGTTAGGTGCAACGCCATTACGCGTGTTTTTTACTATTACTATCCCATTATCACTCCCCGGTATTATTGTTGGCACTGTGCTGGCATTTGCTCGCTCATTAGGTGAGTTCGGTGCGACTATTACCTTTGTTTCCAATATACCGGGTGAAACGCAAACCATTCCACTGGCGATGTATACGTTAATTGAAACGCCAGGGGCTGAGGTGGATGCGGCTCGCCTGTGTATTATTGCTATTGTGTTGGCACTGATTTCGTTGTTAATTTCAGAATGGCTGACCCGCTGGGGTAAAAAACGACTGGGGGTAGCCTAATATGTTAGAGCTGGATTTTTCGCAACGATTAGGTGATTTGCAACTAGAGGTTAAAACTGAGCTCCCGACTGAAAGCATCACGGCGGTATTTGGCCTTTCGGGAGCGGGGAAAACCTCATTAATCAATGTGATTGGTGGGCTAACCAAACCAAATCGTGGTCGTATTGTGCTTAATGGGCGCACATTGGTGGATGTTGAAAAACGCATTTGTTTACCACCTGAAAAACGCCATATTGGCTATGTGTTTCAAGATGCACGCCTATTTCCACATTATCGCGTGAAAAGTAATTTGCGCTATGGTATGGCGCCTGAAATGAAAGGGCGCTTTGATGAAATCGTTGGGCTATTAGGAATTGAAAAGCTACTCAATCGCTTTCCGATCACCCTTTCTGGTGGTGAAAAACAACGTGTCGCAATTGGTCGTGCCTTATTAACCGCGCCTGAAATATTGCTGATGGATGAACCGTTAGCCTCTTTGGATCTGCCTCGTAAACGTGAATTATTGCCTTATCTCGAAAAGCTGTCTCAAGACGTCAAAATTCCTATTTTGTATGTTAGCCATAGCCTTGATGAGATCCTACGTTTAGCGGATAAGGTGATTGTTATGGCGCAAGGGAAAGTGAAAGCTTTCGGTGCGTTAGAAGAGGTATGGGCAAGTAGTGCACTGCGCCCTTGGTTACAGCAAGACACACTCAGTAGTGTGTTAAATGTGACATATCACGGTAATCACCCTGATTATGATATGACCGCGGTGATTGTGGGTAATCAGAAACTGTGGATCCCACGTATTGATATGGAAAAAGAGGCTGAACTACGTTTACGTATTGATGCATCTGATGTTTCGTTAGTATTAGAAAAACCTCAAGTAAGTAGCATCCGTAATATTCTATCCGCTGAAGTGGTTGAGTGGATGGAAGATGGTGAACAAGTGGATGTAAAGCTAGATTTAGGCGATCAGCACTATTTGTGGGCACGTATTACTCGTTGGGCACGCGATGAGCTGTCTATCCGTAAAGGGCGCCGAGTGTATGCGCAAGTGAAGAGCGTATCGCTTAGCCGAAGTTTTTCATCATAGTTTGCTTAGAGGGCTGCTTAGCCCTCTATTTACTAGGTTACAAAACGTATTTGCGGATCACTTCAGCAATACCCGGTTGGGTATTATCGCGAGTCACCAGTTTTGCTTGTTGTTTGATTTCATCGACCGCTTGACCCATAGCAACACCCAGTCCAGCAGTCGTTAGCATACTTAAGTCATTGAAGTTATCACCGAAAGCAACAACATCATTCATGGTCATGCCTTGTGATTCAACCCATTGTTTTAAACGCTGCCCTTTACTGTTGCCTTTACGGCCCACATCAACCTGATCGGCCCACGACCATTCACATTCCAAACCGAAATCGTTTTCAATACCACGCACGACATCTTTCAGCCGATCAATATCTTCTGAGCTGACTGCAAATTTCCAAATAGATTGATAGTCATGCATAACATCAGCGTAGTTTTCGACAAACTGAATGGTTGGGCGCTGTGCTTCAGGCAATGTTTGCGCCCAACTCAGTGTACGCTTGATCCCTTCCGTCGGTGCGTTATACAGCATAGCATTATCAACATACATAAGATGTTGAATATCCGTATCTTTTAGCCTTTCAATCATTTGGGTAACGGATTCGCGAGTCATTGGATCAGACTCGAGTACTTTTTTACCTAAATAATCATAAAGGTAAGTTCCGTTACAACATATTGCTGGTGTATCAAGATCAAGTTCTTGATAGAAAGGGTGGATGGCAACATGATGGCGGCCAGTCACGATAAGAACTTTAATGCCTTGGCGGCGGGCTTCATTTAAGGCTGCGAGGGATTCAGGTAAAATCTTTTTTTGAGGATCAAGCAATGTTCCATCAAGATCGAGCGCAATAACGCGGTATGACATAAACGGCTCCACGTGACTTGAGATGACATATGCCATTAGTGAATGGCGATATGAGTTTTTAATTTAGGTTAATAATAATTCAGATTGACTATAATTTATCATATTAGCGGATAATGCTGATGAACTAAAGTGGCGATGGGAGGATCGTGTCAGGTTATTTACTTCAAAAGATTTGTTAATTTGCGGCAAGTTATGTATTTGATGTCTTTAGCGCTTATTGTTTATGCTGTGCTGGTGTATCCTGAACAATAAGACATACTTTATTATGATTGATAGAGGAATCAGGATGAACCAAGTTATCTATATTGCTAGCCCCGAAAGCCATCAGATCCACGTATGGTCAATGAACGAGGCTGGTGAACTGAATTTGTTGCAGACAGTCACAACACCCGGCCAAGTACAGCCAATGGTTATCAGCCATGATAAAAAACACCTTTATATTGGTGTGAGACCTGATTTCCGTGTCGTCACTTACCAAATCGAACAAAATGGGACTTTGCAATTAAAAGCAGAAACCTCGATCCCCGGTACTCCAGTACATCTATCTCTAGACAACACGGGTAAATACCTGTTTGTTCCTTCTTATCATCAGCACAACTTAGCGGTATTGCCTATCAATAGCGATGGCGTACCACAAACGGCTACTCAAGTGATTGAAGGGCTACGCAATCCACACTCATCCCATGTTGATGCAGATAATCAACAATTGTGGGTGCCTTGTTTAGGTGAAGATCATATTCGCTTATTTGATTTGCATGAAAATGGTTATTTAACGGAAGCATCTGCCGATCAAATTAGCTCAGCTCAAGGTGCAGGGCCTCGTCATCTGGCACTCCATCCACAGCACAAAGTGATTTATTGTGTGAATGAGTTGGATTCGACCATTAATGTTTACCATAACTTCACGCGTTATCGCCAAATACAGCATATCAATGTTTATCCAGAAGGCAGCGAAAGCCAACGTTGGGCTGCGGATATTCATATAACCCCAGATGGTCGTCACCTATATGCAAGTGAACGTTCAGATAGCTATATTAGCCATTTCTTCGTTTCTGACGACGGTCGTGAATTAACGTTTGCAGGAACCTATCCAACTGAAGAGCAGCCTCGTGGCTTCAATATCGATGCAACAGGGCGTTTCTTGATTTCGAGTGGGCAAAAATCCAATAGCATTTCAGTTTCTGAAATTGATCCAGTCACTGGAAAATTATCGCAAATTGGTCGTTACCCAGTTGGCAAAGGGCCTATGTGGGTAACGGTTCTTTCACGTTAATGACTCACCATAAGCTCCCTTTATGATTTAAAGGGGGCTTACTGCTCAATAACTATTCTGATGGCGTGTGTCACCTTACTAAGCTGCTCAGGTGAAATAATATAAGGTGGCATCACATAAATGAGTCGCCCAAAAGGCCTCACCCAAACCCCTTGCTCAACGAATTTTTTCTGTAATTGTGCCGTGTTTACCGGTTCTTTCATCTCAATCACACCAATAGCACCGAGTACACGTACTTGTTTCACACTGTCATGGCTTGCAAGAGGAGTCAGTTCTTGGAAAAGTTGTTGCTCGATATTGGTGATGGAGTGTTGCCATGGGCGTTCACGCAATAATTGCAGACTTGCATTGGCAACCGCACAAGCTAATGGATTACCCATAAAGGTTGGGCCATGCATAAAACAACCTGCTTCACCATTGCTAATGGTTTCTGCAACATGGCGAGTGGTTAAGGTTGCCGACAGAGTCATATAACCCCCTGTTAGTGCTTTTCCTAAACACATAATATCAGGGGAAATATTGGCATGGTCGCAAGCAAATAATTTTCCTGTGCGGCCGAAACCTGTCGCTATCTCATCAGCAATCAACAATATTCCATAATGGTCGCAGAGCTCACGTACCCCTTTTAGATATTGTGGGTGATATAGACGCATTCCCCCCGCCCCTTGAACAATCGGTTCAAGTATGATCGCCGCAATTTCTTGATGATTTGTTGCAAGTTGTTGCGTAATCGGATGTAAATCTTGTGGATCCCACTCGTCATAAAAACCGCACTGAGGCGCATCAACAAAAATATGCGGAGGGAGATAGCCCTTGTACAGCCCATGCATGGAATTATCAGGATCACATACCGCCATCGCACCAAAAGTATCACCGTGGTAACCATGGCGCAGCGTCAAAATGCGTTGGCGTTTTTCACCTTTGGCTTGCCAATACTGCAAGGCCATTTTCAAAGACACTTCGACGGCAACTGAGCCTGAATCTGCAAGGAAAACACACTCAAGTGGTTTTGGCGTAATTTCAACAAGTTGACGGCATAAATTTACTGCTGATGGATGGGTGATCCCACCAAACATTACATGCGACATTTTTTGTAGTTGTTCAATCGCTGCTTGGTTGAGAACTGGATGATTGTAGCCATGAATTGCTGCCCACCATGAAGACATACCGTCAATGAGTCTTTCGCCATCTGCCATGATTAACTCAACGCCTTCTGCTGCAACGATTGGATAGGCAGGAATAGGGTGGCTCATTGAGGTGTAGGGATGCCAGATATGTTTAGCATCGAAAGCAATATCAGAACTGTCCATTTGTTTTACCGTCAACTTATTTTATTAAATTTGGTTGACATGATAACCACAATATTTAAACTGGCAACGACTTTTTACGATGGAGATCTGCCGTGAGCGAATTAAGAAAGTGGACAACTAAACAGGCTAATGAATTGTTTTCAATGCCTTTCTTTGAACTGCTATTTCAAGCTCAGCAAATTCACCGACAGCATTTTGACCCACAGCAAGTGCAAGTCAGTACTTTGCTATCAATCAAAACAGGTGCTTGTCCTGAAGACTGTAAATACTGTGCACAGAGTGCTCGTTACAAAACAGGTTTAGAAACTGAACGTCTAATGGAAGTTCAGCAAGTATTAGAATCCGCCAAAAAGGCCAAACAGGCAGGCTCAACGCGTTTCTGTATGGGAGCTGCATGGCGCAATCCACGTGAACGAGACATGCCTTACCTTGAAATGATGGTCAAAGAGGTCAAATCCCTTGGTATGGAAACTTGCATGACACTCGGTATGATCGATGATAATCAAGCGCAGCGTCTTGCAGAAGCAGGGCTTGATTATTACAACCATAACCTTGATACCTCACCTGAATACTACGGTAATATTATTACCACACGAACTTATCAAGACCGCTTGGATACATTGGACAATGTGCGTAGCGCAGGTATCAAAGTGTGTTCAGGGGGAATTTTAGGCTTAGGTGAGAAAGTCAGTGATCGTGCTGCATTATTGGTACAGCTCGCTAATTTGCCTAAACCACCTGAAAGTGTGCCGATCAACATGTTGATGAAGGTTGAAGGAACGCCAATGGCGGATAATGAAGATGTCGATGCATTTGATTTTATTCGTACTATTGCCGTTGCACGGATCATGATGCCGACTTCTTATGTACGTTTATCAGCGGGCCGTGAATACATGAATGAGCAAACTCAAGCTCTCTGTTTTATGGCTGGCGCAAACTCAGTATTTTATGGCTGTAAGCTGCTGACAACACCCAATCCAGATGAAAACAAAGATTTGGCATTATTCAAAAAACTCAATATTAACCCTGAACGTATTGAAGTGAGTGATGGTGATAATCAACAAGCCGCGCATTTAGCCGAAAAAATTCTGACAGCCGATAACCAACAGTTTTACAACGCGGCTATCTAATGAGTTGGCAATCTTTTATTCAAGCGCAGCTCGAACAGCGCCGGCAGAATTCTATTTGGCGCAAGCGAACCTGCGTTGAACATAATACAGGGCGTGAATTACAGGTTGATGGTCACCATTATCTGAATTTTTCAGGCAATGACTATTTAGGATTAAGTCACCATCCTAAAGTTGTTGAAGCTTGGCAGCAGGGGGCCGCTGAATATGGCACTGGCAGTGGTGGTTCGGGGCATGTAACAGGCTTCTCTCGTGCTCATTATCAACTCGAAAATGCCTTGTCTGAATGGCTAGGTTATCCAAGAGCACTGCTGTTTATTTCTGGTTTTGCCGCAAATCAAGCCGTGATCACAGCCTTGATGGAACAAGGCGATCGTATTTTAGCCGATAAACTCAGCCATGCTTCGATCCTTGAAGCATCCATGCTATCTAGCGCTAATCTGCGGCGTTTTACCCACAACAGCCCATCATCATTGGAAAAGTTGTTAGCTCATCCAGCAGAAGGAAAAACACTGGTCATTACCGAAGGCGTTTTTAGTATGGATGGTGATTGCGCTCCGCTTACTGAAGTACAGCGGCTTGCTGCACAACACAATGCATGGTTAATGGTTGACGATGCGCATGGTATTGGTGTGCGAGGGCGAGAAGGGCGTGGTAGTTGCGATGTGTATGATATCAAACCTGAATTACTGATTGTCACCTTTGGCAAAGCATTTGGTTTGAGTGGCGCTGCTGTTTTGTGTGATGAAGCGACCGCCGATTACTTTATCCAAGCCGCTCGTCATCTTATTTATAGTACATCAATGCCACCGGCTCAGGCTGTTGCGCTGTCTGCGGCATTACAGCAGATCCGTGCAGCGGATGAAGCGAGAGAGCGGCTTAGCCAATATATTGAATATTTTAGAGAAAATAGTCAGTTCAGTGGTATGCAGTTAGCGGACTCTCAGATGGCAATTCAGCCTGTCATTGTTGGTGATAATGATGTCAGCTTACAACTTGCGGATTATCTGCGGCAAAAAGGGCTATGGGTACAAGCGATCCGTCCACCCACCGTTCCGCCCGGAAGTGCACGACTACGCATCACTTTGAGTGCAGCTCATCATCAACAAGATATCGATCAACTGTTGGAGGCGCTAAATGGTTTTGCCATTAAGTGATGAAAAACAAAAGATCGCTTCGGCGTTTGGTAAAGCAGCAAAACGCTATGATTCAATAGCTTATTATCAGCAAAATAGCGGCCATCAATTACTGGATTTATTAGCGTCTGCACAGGTGAATTTAAGTGCTAAAAAAGTGATTGATGTTGGCTGTGGCACAGGCTTTTTCAGCCAAATAATCAAAGCACAAGGAGCTGAAGTGACGGCATTGGACTTATCGTCCGGTATGTTGGATGTCGCGCGCCATAAAAATGCCGCGAAACAGTATATTTGTGCAGATATGGAAGCGTTGCCTTTTACTGATCAAACTTTCGATATTGTTTTTTCTAATTTAGCTATCCAATGGTGTTCTGACTTATCACTCGCTCTGACTGAATTGCATCGAGTGACTAAAAGTGGTGGCGTGATTGTTTTTACTACACTTGCAGAAGGCTCTTTATCTGAACTATCACAAGCGTGGGCTAGGTTAGATGGCTATTCACATGTGAATCAGTTTTTGAGTTTTGAGCAGATCACCTCGAGTTGCCAACCATGGAAACATCAATTATTGCTTCAGCCTGATAAGCTGTATTTTGCTGATTTGGCTCGATTACTCAATTCATTAAAAGGGATTGGCGCGACCCATCTTACCGCAGGGCGACAAGGTGGATTGATGACAAGGCAGCGATTACAGCAACTTGAGAGTGCTTACCCTGTATCAGTGAATGGCTTAGAGCTCACATATCAAACCGTATTTGGAATAATTTATCGTGACTAAAACTTATTTTGTAACTGGCACAGACACAGAGGTGGGTAAAACGGTGGCCAGCTGTGCATTATTGCAAGCGGCTAAACAATTGGGCTATCAAACCGCAGGGTACAAACCCGTCGCTTCAGGCAGCGAACAGACAGCACAGGGGTTACGTAATAGTGATGCACTTTTTTTACAAGCAAATAGCACATTGTCACTAACCTACCAAGAAGTGAACCCAATTGTATTTGAGGCACCAACCTCCCCGCATATTATTAGTGAAAAAGTTGGACAGCCAATTGAGTTTTCAGTGATGAGCGATGGGTTAAAGCAGTTGCAGTCTAAAGCGCAATGGGTGTTAGTTGAAGGAGCTGGCGGTTGGTATACACCATTATCTGCACAACAAAGTTATGCAGATTGGGTCATGGAGCAACAATTACCCGTGATCATGGTGGTTGGCATCAAATTGGGTTGCATTAATCATGCATTACTCACCGCACTGGCGATCCAACAGTCAGGACTAAAATTGGTGGGTTGGATTGCAAATGAAGTCGAGCCAGCGGGAACTTATCAAGCCGAATATTTAGAGACATTACACCGTTCGATCAACGCACCTTGCCTTGGCATCATACCTTATCAAAATGGCGATAAATTTTTGGATGTGGGGCAGTATGTTGATTTGTCTTTGTTGTAGGACAGAAAAATAAATAATCTAAATATGACAATTAAAAGTAAGCGACCTGCTATCTAGTGGATCTTACTAGCTTAATTGTTATGTTCCTGTTTATTCTGTGTAAACGGCAATTTTGGATCGTTGACCCGCCTTTTTTGTCAACTCGGATCTGCTAAAACAGAGTAAATATTGTTTTTGTCATAAATACAGCGTAAAAATATTTTCATCAAAACATCATTTGCATGTCATATACTCGCTAACAGTCACTTTTGTAAAGGAACGGGAACGCTGTAGGCAAAAGGGATTGCAGAGTTATCCACTATTTCTGTGGATAACCTTGTGAATTAGATCTAAAAAAGTAACTGCATCCAAGGCAACAAGCGGCTTCGCCTTTATTTGCTGTGATTTCAGGCTTATAAATAATAATTATCTAATACAACTAGTTAAATAAAATCAATATACAAATTAGGATTTGAGATAGGACCCTGAATGGCATCAGCATAAAATATATAAATCAATTCAGGTCAAGTAAAATTTTGGGGATAACCTGATTTTGCGAGAAGATAAATGTATTGAGAGAGAATATTTAAACTAGGGGGTTGAAGCTGGTTTTTTATCCAGTATTATAGGAGCTGAGATCGGCTAAGAGGCGTTATTAATGAGTAAAGAATTTAAGTTGTATTCTGATTTCCAACCCGGAGGGGACCAACCCGAAGCGATTCGCAGGCTTTCTGAAGGGTTGGTGGATGGCCTAGCACACCAAACATTGCTTGGTGTAACGGGTTCAGGTAAAACCTTTACTATTGCCAATGTGATTGCCAAAGAAAATCGCCCAACAATGTTGATGGCACATAACAAAACATTGGCTGCACAATTGTATAGCGAAATGAAAGCCTTCTTCCCTGATAACGCGGTTGAGTATTTTGTTTCTTACTACGATTATTATCAGCCTGAGGCGTATGTGCCAAGCTCAGATACTTTTATTGAAAAAGATGCTTCTGTTAACGAACATATTGAACAGATGCGTTTATCAGCGACAAAAGCCTTACTGGAGCGTCGTGATGTGATCGTGGTGGCTTCTGTTTCTGCCATTTATGGTCTTGGCGATCCCGATAGCTATTTAAAAATGATGCTGCACCTGACTGATGGGATGATCATCGATCAGCGATCCATTTTGCGTCGTTTAGCCGATCTACAATATACCCGCAATGACCAAGCATTTACTCGTGGTACTTTCCGTGTCCGTGGTGAGGTAATTGATATCTTCCCAGCAGAATCAGATGAATACGCACTTCGCGTTGAACTATTTGATGAAGAAGTTGAGCGCCTCTCGTTATTTGATCCGCTAACAGGGCAAATTCAACATCGCGTGCCACGTTTTACGGTGTACCCGAAAACACACTATGTGACACCAAGGGAACGGATCCTCGAAGCGATGGAGCAGATCAAAGTCGAGCTTGTTGATAGGCGTAAAGTGCTGCTTGAGAATCATAAACTGCTTGAAGAGCAACGGATAACGCAACGGACTCAGTTCGATTTAGAAATGATGAATGAGCTAGGTTATTGCTCAGGGATTGAAAACTATTCACGTTATCTATCTGGTCGAGCACCAGGTGAGCCACCACCAACATTATTTGATTACCTACCAGCTGACGGTTTATTGGTGGTGGATGAATCACACGTTACCATTCCACAAATTGGTGCTATGTATAAAGGCGACCGCTCGCGTAAAGAAACTTTAGTTGAGTATGGGTTTCGCCTGCCTTCTGCACTTGATAACCGACCAATGCGTTTCGAAGAGTTTGAAGCGTTAGCACCACAAACGATTTATGTGTCGGCAACGCCGGGTAACTATGAAATTGAAAAGTCAGGTTCGGAAGTTATAGAGCAGGTAGTAAGGCCTACAGGGTTGCTGGATCCTATCATTGAAGTTCGCCCTGTGACGACACAAGTTGATGATTTACTCTCAGAGATCCGCATTCGTGCTCAGAAAAATGAGCGAGTGCTGGTCACAACGCTGACAAAACGGATGGCGGAAGATTTAACCGAATATCTCGAAGAGCATGGTGAACGTGTACGTTACCTCCATTCAGATATTGATACGGTGGAACGTGTCGAAATCATTCGTGATTTGCGCTTAGGCGAATTTGATGTGCTGGTGGGGATCAACCTACTCAGAGAAGGCCTCGATATGCCAGAAGTCTCTCTGGTTGCCATTTTGGATGCCGATAAAGAGGGGTTCTTGCGTTCAGAACGTTCACTTATCCAAACAATTGGTCGTGCTGCGCGTAACTTAAATGGCAAAGCGATTTTGTATGGTGATAAAATCACTAATTCTATGGACAAAGCCATTAAAGAAACAGAGCGTCGCCGAGCCAAGCAGATGGCCTTTAACGAAGAACATGGCATTGTTCCACAAGGCTTGAATAAGAAGGTTGGCGATATCTTGCAGATCGGCCATAAAGTGGGCGGTAAATCGAAAGGTCGTGGCAAAGAGAGTGCAAAAACAGATAAACGTGATGATATTCAGTTGCTGTCGACTAAAGAGTTGGAACAACGCATTTCTCAGCTTGAAGCGCAAATGTATAAGCACGCCCAAGACTTGGAATTTGAGGCCGCAGCGAATGTGAGGGATCAATTGCAGGAACTAAGAGAACGTTTTATTGCAAATTCGTGACGAATATATTGGGCAATTGAAGGCTAATAGGGCCACTTCCAGCCATTAGCCTTTTGAGCGATAAGTTAAAACAAGCGCACGGTTTCTTCGATAGCTTGCAAAAGTAACTTACGATCGTGGCGATAAGGAATATCGTCAGCTTCGAGTATGCATTGAGTGATTAAGCGCTCATGGCGAATGGGTTCAATATTGGTTCTTGGACCAACAATGACCGCATTAATTTTTTTGCAGCCAATATGCTGTTCCATCATCGCCAATTTTTCTTTTAAGGTTAGGTTGGCGGCCGATGTACTAAGTTCTTTTCCAAGATTACCGATATAAATCATTGGCGCTTTGCATTCACGTAATGCATTAGTGATGTCATCAAGGAGTAATAATGGCATAAGGCTGGTAAAGAAGCTTCCAGGACCAATTAAAATTAAATCAGATTGGTGGATTGCCTCGATCGCTTCTGCGGTAGCTTTGACTCTAGGGTAGAGGCGTAGTTCTTGGGGTAATTCAACTAAAGCATCGACGTTCACTTCGCCATAAACTTCATTGCCCATATCATCGATTGCCATCAAATCGACAGGGGATTCTGACATAGGGATCAGTTTAGCTTCCACTTTCAGCATATTGCGGATCAGATTAATTGCTTCAAGAGGGCGGACACTTAGGTGATCTAATGATTTCAACATTAGATTACCTAAGTTGTGTCCTGAAAGTTCACCATTGCCACTGAAACGGTACTCAAACATCGCTGACGCAATAGACGGTTCAGTTATCAATTGATTCAAGCAGTTACGCATATCTCCCCATGCGATCCCCCCTTCAGCTCGACGGATACGGCCTGTTGAACCACCATTATCAGTCGTGGTTACAATACCGGTTAATCGAGAACCTAAAGAGGAGAGAGAAGACATTACACGACCAAGCCCATGTCCGCCCCCAAGGGCGACAACATGCCTAAAATCCGTCAAACTACTATTCGGCATAGTGTTCCTATATTCGTTATTTTCCAAAACCACGGCATTATACCGTGTTATTGCATTGCTAGACCTAATCTAATGCTATTAATCACTCTAATAACAAAGCGGCGCTAATGTATCATAAAATACTTCACTAAGCGCATACACTCGTCATACTTCAAGTTGCAGGGTTGTTGGCCGTCTAGCTGCACCTAGAATTATTTAGGGCATATAGCCAAAATTAGTGACAAAAAGTTGAAATTACCACTTAGATAAAACCAATTATCTATCATTTCTTTTTTAGACTATTTAAAGGTGATCAACAATTGATGTGGATACCCGATAAGATTGTTCTTAATTAGTCGTACTGTTTTGTTTGTCACGTTTAGTTAGCTTATTTTCCAATCTGATGATCCATCGCAAAGCGAATATAGATGAGACATGTAGGATCTTGAGTACTTTAAATTTATACTGAATTAACAAAGAGGTAACTTAACGGTAAGTCGTTGTATAATATATTATATATCGAAATTCAAATTCGCTTTTTCCTTTCTTTTACGCTAAAATCCCTACATAAATTAAGTGAACAGAGTGAGCAATTTTGAATTTCTATCAATATGCTAGCTTTGTTGGCTTAGTGATAAACATAACTCCTAGCCTTTGTGTCTAAGTTCGTTATCGCGAATATGATGCTTTGGCCGTGGCCTTTGAGCCACCAGGGTGTAAGATAGAAATGTCTGCATCTCCCGTATTTGGAAAGGTGTCATTATGCAGCAGCTTGTCGATCAATTTGCTCGGAAGTTTTACTATCTCCGTTTATCCATCACAGATGTTTGCAACTTCCGTTGCACATACTGTCTTCCAAATGGCTATAAACCAAGTGGTCGCCACGAATTTTTATCGCTGAGTGAAATTCAGCGTGTTAGCCGTGCTTTTGCTGAATTAGGCACGGAAAAAGTCCGCATTACCGGCGGCGAGCCCACCATGCGCAAAGATTTTACCGATATCATTGCTGCGATAAATGAAAACCAATCCATTAATAAAATCGCAGTTACCACTAATGGCTATCGTATGGCGCGTGATGTGCAGCAATGGAAAGATGCTGGACTGGGGGCGATTAACGTCAGTGTTGATAGCTTAGATCCTCGGCAGTTTGCAGCAATAACCGGTCAAGACAAGTTCTATCAGGTGATGAAAGGGATTGATGCTGCCTTTGACGCAGGATTTGAGAAAATTAAAGTCAATGCTGTATTGATGAAAAACGTCAACGATATTGCACTTAAATCATTTTTAAATTGGATTAAGCATCGCCCGATTCAGTTACGTTTTATCGAATTAATGGAAACAGGGGAGGGGAGCGATCTCTTTAATCGTTACCATGTATCGGGTGAAACCATTCGTGATCGCCTTGTTCAAGAAGGCTGGTACAGTGTTCCTCGCACGCGTAGTGATGGTCCTGCACAAGTGTTTAGTCACCCTGACTATCAAGGCGAAATTGGCTTGATCATGCCTTATGAGAAAGATTTTTGCCAAAGCTGTAATCGCCTGCGTGTTTCTTCCCTTGGAAACCTTCATTTATGTTTATTTGGTGAAAATGGTATTCCGTTACGTGATTTGCTGGGTGATGATAACCAAAACGAAGCACTCAAAGCGCGTATTCAAAGTGGGCTGAAATTTAAACGTGAAACTCACTTCCTGCACATGGGTGACAGCGGTATTACCCCAAATTTATCCGTTATTGGCGGTTAACTGATTTTTGATTTTTCAGGAGAAACTATGTCACAGCTGACTCACATCAATGCGTCGGGTGAAGCGCATATGGTTGATGTTTCTGCGAAAGCGGAAACTGTCCGAGAGGCAAGAGCCGAAGCCTTTGTCACCATGAACAAAGAAACTTTAGCGATGATTATTGAAGGGAGCCATCATAAGGGTGATGTGTTTGCTACCGCCCGTATTGCTGGGATCCAAGCAGCAAAAAAAACATGGGAACTGATCCCTCTGTGCCATCCATTACTGCTCACAAAGGTTGAAGTGACCTTACAAGCGTTACCTGAACAGAACCAAGTACGTATTGGATCCTGCTGCCGCTTAACGGGCAAAACGGGTGTGGAGATGGAAGCCTTGACTGCCGCATCTGTCGCGGCGTTGACTATTTATGATATGTGTAAAGCCGTTCAAAAAGATATGGTGATTGGGCCGATTCGTTTACTCGAAAAAACGGGTGGAAAATCAGGTCATTTTAAGGTGGATGCATGATCACAGTTCTATTTTTTGCACAAGTGCGTGAATTGGTAGGGACTGATCGCTTAGATATCTCAGAACACTACCCAAATGTAGAAAGCTTACGTCAGGCACTGGCTGATAAAGGGGAACGCTGGGCGCTAGCTTTAGAAGATGGCAAGTTATTGGCCGCAGTCAACCAATCTTTCGTTGCGACTGATCATCCATTAGTTGATGGTGATGAAGTGGCTTTTTTCCCGCCTGTTACAGGGGGCTAATGATGGAAAATACCCATATTGCAGTTCAAACTGAAAATTTTAGTGTGGGTGAGCAATACCAGTGGCTAGCACAATGTGACAGTGACGGTGCAGTGGTGACATTTACGGGGAAGGTCAGAAATCATAATTTAGGGGATAGTGTTGCTGCATTAACCCTTGAACATTACCCTGGTATGACCGAAAAAGCATTATCGAATATTGTGATAGAATCACGCCAACGTTGGGAACTACAGCGAGTTAGTGTGATCCATAGAATTGGTACCTTACAGCCCGGCGAGGAAATTGTGTTTGTAGGGGTAACCAGTGCTCACCGTGGCGCAGCATTTCAGGCTGCTGAATTTATTATGGATTATTTAAAAACCAAAGCCCCATTTTGGAAGAAAGAAACACTGCCTGATAATGAACGTTGGGTCGAAGCAAAAGACAGCGATGAGGCTTCTGCAAAGCGTTGGTAATCATCTGAATTCCCCTCGTAGTTTTGAGTTTGTTGAATGTTAATGTCAATAAATTGTGATAAACTTTGTAGGATATTGTCTGGCTACGGCACATCACATTGCTGTGGTCGTTTCTTACTAATGTATGAAGGGTAACCATCATGGATCGATTCGATCAACGTAATGATTCTCTTGTCCAGCGCAGCAGTGCCGGCATTCAGACATTTATGTCACAGGTGTATGGTTGGATGACCGTTGGCCTGTTGCTGACTGCTTTTGTTGCTTGGTACACGCTGGGTCTATTAATGAGCGGTAAAATACAGCTAAGCCAAGGTATTATTATCGGTTTAGTGGTTGTACAATTTGGCCTAGTATTGGGCTTGTCTTTCTTATTACCACGTATGAGTGGCATGGTGGCAACGGGTATGTTTATGCTCTACTCGATGCTGACAGGTGTGACACTCTCGGTGATCCTTGCCGTATATACACAAGAGTCTGTTGTGGGCACCTTTATCATCACCGCAGTGATGTTTGGTGCGTTGAGCTTCTACGGTTATACCACTAAACGTAGCTTGAGTGGCATGGGTAACTTCCTGTTCATGGCGCTGATTGGTTTGATCGTGGCATCATTAGTTAACATCTGGATGCAAAGTTCAGCTATGTACTGGGTTATCACTTATGCAGGCGTGTTAATTTTTGCTGGTCTAACTGCATATGACACTCAAAAATTAAAAGAAATGGGTGCACAAATCGACGTGCAAGATAAAGAAAATATGCGTAAATTCGCTATCTTAGGTGCATTAAACCTGTATCTGGACTTTATCAACCTGTTCCTGATGTTGCTGCGTATTTTTGGCGACCGTCGCTAATAATTCGCCAATATTGACAAACAAATACAGACCCTTGCTATTTTTTAGCAAGGGTTTTTTATGCCGTTTTTTTGCGGAATAGATAATAAGCAAATGAACTGGTTATAATAGAGATAACCAGTAGTGGCCATAGGCTATGCCACACCACATCGAAATGAGCATCTTTCAAATAAATTTGTTTGGTAATTTCAGTAAAGTGGCGAATAGGGTTTATCCATGTAATGTCCTGTAGCCAAACGGGCATATTTTCAACCGGTGAAATATAACCGGACAGTAAAACGGCTGGCATCATAAAGACAAATACGCCAATAAAAGCTTGCTGCTGAGTGGAGCACAACGCTGAAATTAATAAACCAAAACCAACCAATGATAAGCCATAGAAAATCATAGTGGCATAGAACAGCAGCAAGGATCCTGCAAAAGGTATTTGATAACAGAAGATACCAATCACCAGTACCAAGGTAGCCTGAGCGGTTGCAATTATCAGTGCAGGAACCGCTTTACCAATAAAAATTTGCCAAGTGGTTAATGGTGATACAAGCAATTGGTCTAGAGTGCCTTGTTCAGCTTCACGGGCAATCGAAAGTGAAGTCACAATCAGCACACCGATGGTAGTGATCAACGCAACCAATGATGGCACGATAAACCATTTATAATCGAGGTTTGGGTTGTACCAATTACGCACAACCAACTCACTGTTATTTGCCAAAGGCTTACCTGCGGTAAGCTCACTTTGGTATTGCAAGACTATTTGTTCAATGTAATTAGCAGCAATTTGTGCACTGTTAGAATTACGTCCATCTAGTAACAACATCATATTTGCAGTATGTTGGCTATCAATATCAGCACTAAAATTTTGCCCAAATCTTACAATCAGTAAGCTTTTACGGTTATCTAGTGTTTCGCGGATTTCATGTTCATTTTTGAGTAACAACACGGTAGAGAAGGCTTTTGCTTTGGCGAGCCGTTGAGTTAATTCAATGGAATGTTGCCCGCCATCCTGATCAAAAATGGCGATAGTTGTATTTGTTACTTCGAGTGTTGCAGCCAGAGGGAATAAGATCATTTGGAAAATGACAGGCATGATCAAAATGATCCGAGTCTGCTTCTCTTGCAATAAGGACTGTAACTCTTTCATGATCAAGGTATATAAGCGATAAAACATATCCAGTCCTTATCAATCAAGCCGACGACGTGTTTTCCATGCAGTTAAGCCAATAAATAGTATGGCTGATGCGATGAGTAACAGCAGATCAGTCAGCAGTACGACATAAATATCACCGGCTAGAAATAGCGTTTGCAGACTGCTAACAAAATAGCGCGCAGGAATAAAATACGTCACTATCTGAATGAAAATGGGCATGCTGGATATTTCAAAAATAAACCCCGAAAGCATGATCGCAGGTAAAAACGCGGCATTCAATGCCACCATGGCTGCATTAAATTGGTTACGTGTAATGGTTGAAATCAATAACCCCATTCCAAGCGCAGTTGCTAAGTAAAGGCTAGTGATTAAAAAGAGCACTAACAGTGAGCCTCGATAAGGTACACCGAGAACACCAGTGGTGACCACCATACACAGGAGCATCACAAAAGTACCAAGTACTTGATACGGTAATAATTTAGATAGTAACAATTCAGTTCGAGTGATTTGTGTAGAGAGTAGTGCCTCCATGGTGCCGCGTTCCCATTCACGTGCAACCACCAGTGATGTTAAAATGGCACCAACCACCGTCATGATGATACTTATTGCACCTGGAATAATAAAATGCTGACTAATTGCTGCTTCATTGAACCAATAGCGCATATTCAGCTCAATGAGAGGAGCGGTTGGGTAACCTTTATTTTCCCCTTGTTGTATCAGCCATGTATGCCAAACACCTTTAGTATAAGCTTGGACAAAATTAGCAGTATTAGGCTCGCTACCATCGGTGATTACCTGTATCGAAGCATGGCCATCGGGGCGCAAAAGTTGCTCTGAAAAATTAACAGGGATGACGACAATTCCTCGAAGTTCGCCGGCCTGCATTTTATCAATCAGCGCTTGACGGTTATCACTGACCGTTGCATCAATAAATGGAGAGCCTGTAAAAGTATCGACTAGCTCTCTGGCTTCATGGCTCTGCTGATCCATGAGCACACCAACACGTAATTGGCTTGAATCTAAATTAATCCCGTAGCCAAAAATAAATAACAACATTAACGGGATCACGACAGCAATTAAGGCGCTACTTGGATCACGGATTATCTGTTTGCTTTCTTTAATACACAAGGCTTTCAGCCTGCGCCAAGAAAAATGGGATGCGGTAGAGGCGCTCATTGTTCCTCCTGCTGCATATCGTAATTGAGGATTAGATTGATAAAAGCATCTTCCATTGATGGATTGGGATTATTTTCAGTAGCGACTTGTTGCTTTAGATCATCAGGCGTGCCTGCCGCGATGATTTTACCGTGATACACTAGCCCGATCCGATCGCAATATTCAGCTTCATCCATAAAATGGGTGGTCACCATAACGGTCACACCTCTATCCACCATGCCATTTATATGTAGCCAAAATTCACGACGGGTCAGGGGGTCAACCCCTGATGTGGGTTCATCGAGAAACAAAATATCGGGTTCATGCATTAATGAACAGGCTAGGGCAAGGCGTTGCTTGAATCCCAGTGGCAATGATTCGGTTTCTTGATGAATGATTGGCGTAAAATTAAACGCTTCAACCATTTCAGCGATTTTTTGGTTTTGGTGCTTACCATGAAGACCATAGACGCCTGAGAAGAACTTAAGATTTTGTCCAACTTTCAAATTGCTATAAAGCGAAAATTTTTGTGCCATATAACCGAGGTGTTGCCGTGCTTTATCAGAACTGGTTTTTAAATCCATACCGAGTACTAAGGCTTGGCCTTCAGTCGGTTTCATCAAACCACACATCATTTTAAAGGTGGTTGATTTGCCCGCGCCGTTTGGACCAAGTAAACCAAAAATTTCACCGCGTTTTACTTGGAAATTAACGGTATCTGTTGCTGCGAAGTCACCAAATTTTTTCGTCAAATTACGTGCTTCAATGACAGTTTCGCTTGGATTGGCAGGGATTTGTGGCATGATGGCGGCTAGCTCTGAGCGATGTGATGGTCCCCCACCGAGTAGGTCAATGAAGGCATCTTCAAAGCGAGGCTCTGCTTTAATCAGCTTACCATCAGGCATATTTAAACCATGCAATAGCGAGTCTTGTGATGCATTAGGTTTTAAAATAAGTCGTACATAGCGGCCTTGGATCACTCCATCCGTTGTTTCCGGTAATACCAAGGCATTTTGTAGTGTAGTACGCTTATTTGTGGCGGGAACCTCTAATAAAAATGAGCGTCCTACCATTTTTTGGGTCAAGTTTTGTGGTTGACCTGAATAAAGCAATTTTCCTTGATTAAGTAATAGTACCTCTTTACATTGCTGCGCTTCATCCAGATAAGATGTGCTCCAAAGGATCAACATACCTTCATCAGCCAAAGTGTGTACCATCTGCCACAGTTCGCGGCGGGCAATAGGGTCAACACCAACCCCTGGTTCATCTAAAAGCAATACTTTGGGTTTACCTAGTAGAGTACAGGCCAGCCCCAATTTTTGTTTCATACCACCTGATAGTTTACCTGCCAGTCTCTGAGTAAAATTGGTGAGATCGGTAAATGTGAGCAGTTGTTGGTAGGTTTTTTTTCTTTCTTCACCTAAAACGCCACGTAGATCAGCATACAGGTCGAGATTCTCTTGAACCGTCAAATCTTCATATAAACCAAATTTTTGTGGCATGTAACCTAAGTTAGCATGCACCTGAACACTGTCCTTGATCGGATCTAGCCCCATTAGGCTGATTGTGCCTGAATCAGGTTTTAATAAACCCGCTAACATACGCATTAAGGTGGTTTTCCCTGCACCATCAGGCCCAACCAAACCTGTAACAGAGCCACCGTAGATTTCTGTGGTTAGTCTTTCAACGGCAGGGGAGTTTAAGCCTTGAAATATTTTTTCAACGCCTTGAAGTCGAATGCAATAATCAGGCTCATTCATAATGAACCCTATTGCTCTGTATTAGCAAAGCGGACGGTTACTGGCATACCTTGACGTAATGCATCATCAGGATCATTAACAATAATGCGTAATCGATAAACTAAATCGGTGCGTAATTCCGGGGTCTGTACGCTTTTAGGGGTAAACTCCGCTGTTGGTGAAACAAAACCGATGGTTCCGTGATAAGGTATGTCCGGGCGGCTATCGGTATACAGTAAAACTTCTTTACCGGGTACTGCTGAGCCTAAATTAGGTTCATTCACATAGGCACGTACCCAAACTGGATGAGTCAATGTGACACTAAAAACAGTGCTCCCTGTGGCGACAATTGTACCGGGTTCGATTGCTCGAGTGAGGATCGTGCCATCACTAGGAGCGATTAATTGTGTATCTGTTAAATCTAATTCTGCTTGTGCAACAGTTGCTTCTGCCTGTAACCATTCGCCTCGAGCAGCTTCTATTTCTTCTTGACGAAAACCACTTTGGTATTGATTGAGTTTGTCCTGTGCGGCTTTCAAGGCAGCCAGAGCTTGGTTGCGATTAGTTTTGGTATTATCTAATTCATTAGCTGAAATCACATGAGAAGCTGCTAGTCCTTGTTGGCGCTGATAAAAACTCTCTGCGTATTGCCATGCGGCTTGTTTTTGCGCAACTTCTGACTCGACTTGAGCAATTTCTTGAGTGCGATAGCCTTTTTCTTTCATGGCCAATTGGGCTTTAGCACTGTCCCTAACCCCTTTGGCCTTATTTAATGCATTAATGTAGGGGGCTTCATCAAGTTGCCCTAATGATTGCCCACGAGTTACTCGAGCACCTTCATCAACGGCTAAAGAAGTGAGTTTCCCACCAACTCGAAAACCAAGGTTTACAGTTCGTACATCAACATTACCATATAACGTTAATGTTTTATCTTGCTGTGATTGATACCAATAATAACCACTTGCAACTAAACTGATGACTATGACAATAAGAATGACAAAAACAGAACGACGTTTATTGTTCATAATTCGCCTTATTTGAGTTGGTGATACGTGCTTTAAGTCGCAGTGTTGATGGTGACATCCATTAGCTATCAAACTGCGACCATAACCTATAACTATTTTATAGATTAATCATATCACTTTTCCGCTTCTTTGCGATGGCGCAATCCCTCTAATAAAATATTGGTGTGCTCGATAAGTACTTGATTAATGATTTTGTATTCATCCTCATTAATGTGTTTCCAACCCGTTTGCCGTAGAAGAGTTTCTCTAGCAATACGAAAAGAGAGGGTTTCCCCAAGAATTGCATGGGTTTGTATCAGTGTTGTTAGGTTATTGGGATCAGAGCCTATATAAATTGCAATAAGTCTATTAAGTTTTGTATAAATAGGACCCAGCGCTTGTTCATGGATAATGGTATAAGCTTCGGTCGGATTGAGCTGTTCTCTTGCGAGGATCCGTGTGAAACTTAGATTCTTTTTTTCCAATTGGAAATAGTTATAGCCTACCAGTGTTTTTTGTAGCAGCGTGATTGCCTTATCAGGCTCAGGGACGGTTTGCTCTAGATAAGTATCAATCTCCGCTAACGTCTGGCAAAAATTCTCTTTTACTGTGTCTGCAATCAATTGGGCAACAGCTAAATATAGCCCTTCTTTTGAACCAAAATAATAGGAAATGGCGGCAATGTTTTGGCCTGATACTTGAGCAATTTTTCTTGTGGTTGCTCCATCTAAGCCTAATTCACCATAGACATCAGCAGCTGCGTATAACAACTGCACTCTGGCGTGTTCTCCTCGATGTGTTGATGGTGTGTTTATGATCATGCAAGTTCCTTAACAGTCAAAATTAAATGTCACCTTAACTAGCTCTACACGGCTTTTGGCGTAAATCAGTGACAGAAAACGACAGCTTCTAGCGTCTAATAGTTATATATACTATATCGAGGTGATTTTATATTAATTTATTTTCCAAACTAAATTAATATACTTATTAGGCCTAAATAATGTTAGAATTTTCAGCAATAGCACGGCAGTTTGCACTTTTTTCTTCTCTGATATGATCCTTCCCCTCGAACTGCCTCTGATGACTCAGAGGGGTGAAGCCTGGAGTAATTTAATTTGACTAGTTTTTCTGACCTCGCGTTAAACGAGGAAATCCTGCTTGCAATAAATGAGCTAGGCTACGAAGCCCCTACGCCAATTCAACAGCAGGCTATCCCTGCGGTGCTTGCAGGCAATGATCTCTTAGCGAGTGCGCAAACAGGAACGGGTAAAACAGCAGGTTTTACTTTACCTATTTTACAAAAATTAATTTCTACTCCACGAGTAGGGAAAGACAGAAAACCCATTCGTGCACTAATTTTAACGCCAACTCGAGAACTTGCTGCGCAGGTTGCTGAGAACGTTAAAGAATATAGCCGTCACTTAAGAGTGCGCTCATTTGTGGTATTTGGTGGCGTGAGCATTAATCCGCAAATGATGAAACTACGCGGTGGCGTTGATATTTTGATCGCGACTCCGGGTCGTTTACTCGATTTAGAACATCAAAATGCAGTGGATTTATCACAAGTTGAAGTGTTTGTGCTTGATGAAGCTGATCGGATGTTGGATATGGGCTTCATTCATGATATCCGTCGTGTAATCAATAAATTACCGAAGAAACGCCAAAATTTACTGTTTTCTGCAACGTTTTCAGATGAAATTAAGCAGTTAGCCAACAAATTATTGAATAACCCAGTAACAATTGAAGTTGCTCCACGTAATTCAGCCTCTGAGCAAGTGACTCAATACGTACATCATGTCGATAAAAAACGTAAGGCTGAATTGTTATCGCATATGATTGGGCGTGAAAACTGGCAGCAAGTCCTCGTTTTTACTAGAACCAAACATGGTGCAAACCGTCTTGCAGAGCACTTAAATAAAGATGGTGTTAAAGCGGCAGCCATTCATGGCAATAAAAGCCAAGGCGCACGAACTCGTGCATTAGCTGATTTCAAATCAGGTGATATTCGTGTTTTAGTGGCAACTGATATTGCGGCACGTGGGCTGGATATTGAACAATTACCATATGTCGTTAATTTTGAACTGCCTAATGTTGCAGAGGATTATGTTCACCGTATCGGCCGTACAGGGCGAGCAGAAGCAACAGGTAAAGCGATTTCTTTAGTTTGTGTCGATGAGCTAAAACTTTTAAAAGACATTGAGAAATTATTGAAGAAATCAATTCCTATCATGGCAATTGATGGCTATGAACCTGATCCATCTATTAAAGCTGAGCCTATTCAAAAAGGGCCTCAACGCAATAATGAACGCCGTGGTGGTAGTGAAAAACGAACTACACGTTTTAATAATAAGGCACCAGCAAAGCCACGCCGTGAAGGAGCTAATGCATCAAAAGGTAAACCAGCTTCTGCTTCTCCATGGAAAAGTGCACAAAAGAAAGTGCGTCAGAGCCACGGTGAAGGTTAATGCGAGTATTGCTTGCCCCCATGGAAGGTGTTCTGGATCCATTAGTCCGCTCTTTGCTTAGTGAGGTCAATGATTATGACCTCTGTATTACTGAGTTTGTGCGGGTTGTTGATACCTTGTTGCCAGCTAAAACATTTTATCGGCTTTGCCCTGAGCTGCATCATGGTAGCAAAACCCCATCGGGGACGTTAGTGCGGGTACAGCTGTTAGGGCAGCACCCTGAATGGTTGGCTGAAAATGCTAACCGTGCGGTCCAATTAGGTTCTTGGGGGGTTGATCTCAATTGTGGATGCCCTTCCAAAACAGTGAATGGCCATGGGGGCGGTGCGACATTATTAAAACAGCCTGATCTGATTTATCGAGCAGCAAAAGCGATGCGAGAGGCTGTTCCAAAAGAATTACCGGTTTCGGTAAAAATTAGATTGGGGTGGGATGATAGCCAATTTTGCCATGAGATCGCTGATGCAGCCGAACAAGCTGGAGCTAGTGAGTTGACTGTACATGGCCGAACCAAAGAAGATGGCTATCGAGCAGAAAAGATCAACTGGCAAGCGATTGGTGACATTCGGCGGCGTCTTTCAATTCCAGTCATTGCAAATGGTGAAATTTGGGATTACGAAAGTGCACAACGTTGTTTAGAGATCACCGGTTGTGATGCAATCATGATTGGGCGAGGTGCGCTCAATACACCAAATCTTAGCCATGTAGTGAAAAAAAATCAGCCTAAAATGTCTTGGGAGCAAGTTGGTCAATTGCTTTTAAAATACACAGAGCTGGAAAAACTTGGAGATACAGGACATTACCACGCAGCGCGCATTAAACAGTGGTTAGGTTATTTACGTAAAGAATATACACAGGCTGACGAACTATTTTCACATATTCGAGCTTTAAAGAGTGCAGGTGATATTGCTGAGATAATAGAAAAAGAAGTCAATAATCAAGTGGTTTGATTATTTTTTGGTCAATCAATGGCTTCTTTGTTGCCAAAATAGCATATTAGATCTTTACTTAAACTGTTAATTTACTTTTAAGTGATGAAAATTGGGTTTAAGTCGAATGTCATCCTATGGCAATTTAATTGAGTTAAACTTTATTTTACCTTATTCAATTATGTATGGAGGTCTATGATGGGTGTTATTTCTTGGGTTATATTTGGTCTTATTGCTGGTATTTTGGCTAAATGGATCATGCCGGGAACCTACCACATCGGTTTTGTGATGACTACCGTACTTGGGATCGTCGGTGCTGTTGTGGGTGGGTATATCAGTACATTCTTTGGTAAAGGTAGAGTGGACGGCTTCAACTTCGGTAGTTTTGTTGTCGCTGTGATCGGTGCCATTGTCGTGCTATTTTTAGCGGGTGTTTTTGTTAAGTAATATATCTATTATTGCACAGAAAAAATGAATTTTTATAAACCACAGCTATGCTGTGGTTTATTTTTTTAGGCTTGTTTAATTACACTTCAATAGGTAGCCCATTATCTTGACCCCATTCTGCCCAAGAGCCGTCATATAACCTAACATTATTATTGCCTAGTAATGTTAAAGCCATAAGCACAACGGCAGCTGTCATACCTGAGCCACAGGTTGTGACTGAAGGTGCGTGAGTATCAATACCTTGCTCTGCAAACAGAGCTTTAATTTGTTCAGGGGATTTAAATTCGCCATTCTCAACTAAGAGATCCCATGGCATGTTTTTACTATTAGGGATATGACCCATTCGCAAACCTGGGCGTGGCTCAGGCGCTTGTGCTAAGAAACGTGCGGCAGCGCGTGCATCAATAATTTGAATTTTCCCTTGTTCAACTAATTCAAGTACTTGAGCTTGATTCAACACATTTGCATCATGGCGGTTTGCCGTATAATTTTGAGCCGCTGGTGGTGTGACTTCACCTGATTCAGTCTCAAAACCGGCTGCCTTCCATGCATCGATGCCGCCAGCAAGAATTTTCACATTTTTGTGGCCCATCGTGGTAAATGTCCACCATGCACGTGGTGCAGAAAATAGATTATTTTGAGCGTAAATAATGACTTGGGTATCGTTGTTGATGCCCATTTTGCCGACTGCATGATTAAAGGTGTTTGCATCTGGTAGCATATGTGGCAAATCAATACTTGTATCAGCGACTTCGTCTTGATTAAAGAACTGCGCATTTGGGATGTGTTCTTCTCGCCAACGTTGTCGGCAATCATAAGGCGCAGTGGGTGGTGGAGATGAAGCATCTAGTACGATAAGGTTAGGATCTGATAAATGATCATGTAGCCATTTTGGGGTAACAAAGTACGTGTCATACATAAATAGTCTTCATCCTGATTTAAATGTTACTGAGCTTGTTCCACTGATGGCAGAATTGAAGGTTGCTGTGACTGATTTTGCTCAATAGGTGTGGTTGAGCGTGTATAAATATTCATACCAGCTAGAACAATCCCGCCAACAGAACCGAATGCACAGAGCGCAAAAAGCGCGATAACAACCATTTTCATTTTTATAGCCCATTTATAGCTTAAGTAAAAAAAGAGAATTAAAGTATAACCTGATGCTTGTTGCAGACAAGTTAAATACTCTTTTTTGTGCTGATCAGTTGGTAATTTGCCAACCTGTTCCCAATTTTATGGCATAATGGGTTTTTAAACAGTGGTTTTTGCGAAGCGCTTTGCAATTACATCATTGCAGATTGCAGACTATTGGCCTACTTGGCTTATTTTACATGTGAAATAGGGTTGAGAAATAAGTTATTAAATCGCTTGAACGGCGTACACGCGTAAGCGATATCTGCAATTTTTTAACATCAAGCCAAGGCTTGAAGCATAGCATGTATGCATTTTCTTATTTAAATAACAGCGAGTCCTATGTCCCTGTCAAACAAAATCAAAGAACACATAACTCAATGGTATAAAGGGTTATCACTACAAATTGACGGGTTCGTTTCCCGCGCTCCTCAGCGCCAAATGATAGCTGAGGTCGCAAAAAATTTAGCCGATGAAGAAGGTCGCCATCTGGTCATTGAAGCTCCTACAGGGGTAGGAAAAACCTTATCTTATTTGATCCCTGGGATTGCTGTTGCTCGTGAAGAAGGTAAAACATTGGTTGTTAGTACTGCTAATGTTGCGTTACAGGATCAAATTTTTAGTAAAGATTTGCCACTACTCAGTAAAATTATTCCAGATCTTAAATTTACAGGCGCGTTTGGGCGTGCACGCTATGTATGTCCTCGAAATCTTGAAGCTATCTGTGCCGCTGAGGGTGAACAAATTGATTTAATGCTATTAGTTGAAGATAAGACTGAAATTGCTAATAGTGAAGAAAGGGCACAATGCCAGCAGTTGCGTAATGATTTTCATAGCTTTGCATGGGATGGTTTGCGAGATCATCATAAACGTTCTTTCAGTGATAGTTTATGGCGCAAAGTGAGTACAGATAAAATGAATTGCTTAGGGCGCAATTGTCAATTTTATCAGCGTTGTCCATTTTTTATTGCTCGTCGTGAAATTGAAGATGCTGATGTGGTTGTTGCTAATCATGCTTTAGTCATGGCAGCAATGGAAAGTGAATCTGTATTGCCTGATCCCAAAAAGCTTCTTTTGGTACTCGATGAAGGGCACCATGTCCCTGATGTTGCAAGGGATGCCCTGGAAGTGGAAGGGGAAATAACTCTTGTTCAGCTCACTGCGCAAGTTGATAACTTTATCCATCATGTTGGGCAATATGTCGCTCAGTTTAGGCCAGCTAAACCACCAAAATTAGCAAACCCAGAACGTTTACAGCAACATGCGGAAAAATTAAGATCAGCATTTCGTGATTTTTCATTGTTAACTAATGCATTGTTGCCTGAAACATCGAAAGAAAGTGAGTACTTATTTCCAATGGGGCAGTTGCCCGAAGCCATGCAGCTGTGCTGTCAGGATCTATTTAAATTAACCGATGCGCTCAAAGGGCTAGCCGAGTCGATCTTAAATGATTTAACAGAACAGACCGCTAAACAGGACATTGTGCGTTTACATCGTTCAATTTTGTTGACCAGTAGGGCGATGGGGTATTTTGAAAATATGGCTAAGTTATGGCGCTTAGCTGCCCTAGATCAAGCATCAGGGGCACCGGTTTCTAAATGGCTTAGCCGCCGTTATGAAAAGAATCAATCTCGATTATTCATGCATTGTGCGGGGATCCGCGTTAGTGAGCAGCTACAACAGCTGTTATGGCGTAATGTGCCGCACATTGTGATCACATCGGCAACACTACGTTCGCTCAATAGCTATTCACGCTTCCAAGAGTTGAGTGGTTTGTCGGAAAAAAGTGATGACCGTTTTGTCACTTTGTCATCGCCTTTTAATCATATTGACCAAGGAAAGCTGATTATTCCACAAATGGAAAACGAGCCGACTATGGTGAATGAAGCCGCACATTTGGCTGAAATGGCGACCTACTTTCGTGGTGAACTTGAAAAGGGAACTCATCGTGGAATGTTGGTACTATTTAGTAGCCAGCGAGCGATGGAAGGCTTTTTAGAGCATGTAAAAGATTTGCGTTTGCAGCTGTTAGTTCAAGGTGATCAGCCACGCTATCGTTTGGTTGAGACCCATTGCGAGCGAATTAATAAAGGATTAGCGAGTGCATTAATTGGTTTGCAATCTTTTGCTGAAGGGCTTGATTTAAAAGGTGAGTATCTGACGCAAGTCCATATTCATAAAATTGCTTTTCCACCCGTGACTAACCCTGTAATTATTACGGAAGGGGAATGGTTGAAATCACTAAAACGTTACCCATTTGAGGTGCAAAGCTTACCGAGCGCATCTTTTAACCTCATTCAGCAGGCTGGGCGCTTGATCCGTAGCCATGAGTGTTATGGCGAAATCATTATTTATGATAAACGTTTGATCACTAAAAACTATGGTAAGCGGTTACTGAATTCACTACCGGTTTTTCCTATTGAGCGCCCAATCATGCCAAACACTAAAGATAAAAAATAAGGGCTCCACATTTATGGAGCCCTCAGACTGCTGACAAACGTATTTTGTTTGTCTGCGGTCGTTAAGGTTTTTGAAATCAACGAGGAAAATCAATTTATTGATTTTCGGCTGATAACACGGAGCGGGAAAAACCACGCTTTTATCCCGCTTCGTCAACAACCTCAGGGCTCCACATTTATGGAGCCCTTTGGTCAATCAACGTTGACTATTTTTATCGACATTACTCAATATTGGCTTCTAAGAACCATAAGAACTTATCAAGATCACGAGAGGCGGCAGTAAACATATCTGCAGTATCTTCATCTTCCACTTCATCGATCGCTTTACGGATATCATTTGCAACGACAGCATAGCGGTCTGCTAAAGCTTTTAGGTGATCTTGTACATCATGTATATCAATTGGGTAAGCTTCAAGTGAAGTAAACTTATTCACTTGCTGAGTAGTACCAACTGCGATGCCTCCGAGTTGAACAGCACGTTCAGCAAACTCATCAAGATGCTCAACTAAACTAGTACGAAAACCATCAAGCATTTCATGTACTGCGATAAAATTACGGCCACGCATATTCCAGTGGGCTTGTTTGGTCATCAACGAAAGGTCGGTAAAATGTACGACCATAACGTTCAGCATATCAATGGTTTCTAATTTAACGCTATCTTCAACATCGTTGCGTGTATATAAAAGGTTTGTTTGAGGTGCGGTGACGAGTTTAGCGGTACTCATAATTTATCCCCTTATATGCTCGTTATATTTCAAGTTACAGTGTTGAACTGAACTTCGAATTATTTAGAGTATAATGCTTTGTGAATTGTTTAATCTCTGTTTCTGTTAACTAATATAGAGTAATAGGCTTAATTTGTCATAGTGGAATATTCTATTGCTTTAATAGGTATATTCGATATTAAGGATTGGTTAAATTAAATGTTAACTAAATATAGAATAGAATTAATAAATTAATATTTCAATAATATGAAATAAACTTTACAAGAAATTAAGGTTAATAAAAATATGTTTTATTAACCTTAATTTAATATTCTTTTAATTTACTGATTTAAGAAACTTCTTCTATTTTTGTTTTAGGTCGTGCTGTGGATGTTGAGCCAATAGAGGCACAAACAATACATAATAATGCTAACCACTGAGTTACAGTTAAATGTTCTTGAAGGAAAATAATTCCCATAAATGCGCCCATGCAAGGCTCAAGACTCATCAGTGTACCGAATGTTTTTGCTGGAAGGCGTGTTAACGCAATCATTTCTAAGGTATAAGGAAATGCTGTCGAAAGGATCGCTACAGCAAGTGCAACAGGGAGAATTGCAGGGTCAAACATCACTTCGACGCCTGTTTGCATTAATCCTATAGGGAAAAATATCATTGCTGAAATAAAAGATCCTATTGCCACAGTTGCAGCACCATAGCCAGCACCAGCCCGTTGACCGAAAATAATATAAATGCCCCAACAGACACCTGCACCAAGTGCATATAAAGCGCCCACTAGATCGAGTTCGCCGATATCGCCTCTAATCGGTAATAAAAACAGTAACCCAACAATAACTAAAGCGATCCACAGAAAGTCAATTGGTCTGCGTGATGAAAACATAGCAACGGCTAATGGGCCCGTGAATTCTAATGCAACCGCTATCCCAAGTGGGATCCGCTCAAGTGATAAGTAGAACAGATAATTCATGGTTCCCAGCGAAAGACCATAAGTTAATAGCGGAACGAGAGAACTACGTCTAAATTTTAAACGCCAAGGTTTAAAAATAATAAATAAAATAATGGTCGCGAGTAAGAGGCGCAATCCAGTTACACCTGGTGCACCAATAACAGGAAAAAGTGTTTTTGCTAGAGAGGCGCCGCCCTGAATTGAAGTCATTGCGAGTAAAAGCAACCCTACAGGTAATAAAGGAAAGGCGCTCTTTTTGGTGTCGGCAGACATGATATAGTTAAACCCCAGAAATGCGTAATATACTCATTACAGATCAAATGCAGCCGCTTTGCTACATGTTGAATTATATAGAGTATAGGTCAGTAAAAAGACTCGTCATTTTTTAATAAATAATTTGCTACGAAAGAAAGTGCATAATATTCAGTGAATACCGCCAACCAGCACGGTGTTGCCGTAATTATGGCATAAATTCATTTTATATAGTATGGGTTTATGAGATCTAGAGCACTATCTACTCGTCATACTTCAAGTTGCAGGATTGTTGAGCTTCGTTCATTCGCATTAGCCGCTCCTAGCCACACCTCGAATTATTTAGAGTACTTGCACGCCGCACTTCTAGTGTTGAGCTTATTTTGGTGTGACGTATAATCATTTTTCATTAAAAAAAGCACGATAACAACGAGGGAAAAATGAGAAAAATTAACAGTATTGCGGTGTATTGTGGCTCAAGCATGGGATCGAGTGAAATATATAAACAACAAGCAATCAAATTTGCCGAAGAAATGGTTAAGCGTGATATTACATTAGTTTATGGTGGGGCGAGTGTGGGTATTATGGGCACGGTTGCCGACACAATTCTATCACTTGGCGGCAAAGCCATTGGGGTGATCCCATCGCTCTTAGAAGAACGTGAAATTTCTCATAAAAACTTAACTGAATTATATAAAGTGGAAACAATGCACCAACGCAAAAGCAAAATGATCGAGTTGGCAGATGGTTTTGTTGCTTTACCGGGGGGATATGGCACCCTTGAAGAGTTCAGTGAAGTGTTTACGTGGAGCCAAATTGGCCTACATACCAAACCTTGTGGACTATTTAACATTAACGATTATTGGCAGCCCCTGATCGATATGACGAACAAAATGGCCGATGAAGCTTTTTTACAGGAAAAATACCGTCATATGGCTATTGTTGAAACTTCGCCAGCAGCACTGCTAGATCGTTTTGAAACTTATGTTGCGCCATCAGTGAAAACTTACGATTAATGAGGTATCTATGATCCGATCTGCAGTTAAGCAAGATCTTGAAGCAGTACTATCGTTGTATGAGCTGTTATTTTCAGAAATGGCAGCACTTGATCCTGAAAGGATGCAACCAGCCAAGCAAGCCACCGAGTTTGTAGAAAATGCGATTACAGATGATAAATTTCATTTATTAGTTGCGGAACATAATGGGGAGGTTAAAGGTTTTTGTTTTGCACAGAAGCAATCGGCAGCCCCTTATAATTGTATGGTTGATCGTGATTTTGCTTATATTTTTGATCTGGTGGTTGTGCCTGAATTAAGAGGGCAAAAAACGGGACATCAATTTATTGAGCAAATGAAAATTTGGGCAAAAGAGAATAATTTAAGCCATTTAGAACTTTCGGTATTAGCGCAAAATAATAAAGCCATTAAATTTTATGAAAGAGAAGGCTTAACCGAAATTACACGCACGATGGGCATTAAAATAAACTAAATAAATCAGTGTGGCTTATATCTATTAAGCCACTATTCATTTTTTCAATCTTCCCTCAATCGTCATTTGCATGGCGTCAATGCAGAAAAGCGCCTATGTTATTATGGGGGCTGCGCAAACAGCACAAGATCTCATCGCCCGATTGTGGCATAATGCGCCGCTATTTGGTGGGGCATCTCGACATCGTAAATTTAAAGGCATAGAAGTGTTACAGACAAACAATATCACTATGCAGTTTGGCAGTAAGCCACTGTTTGAAAATATTTCAGTTAAATTCGGGACAGGGAACCGTTACGGATTGATCGGTGCAAATGGCGCCGGTAAATCAACATTTATGAAGATCTTAGGCGGAGATCTCACGCCGACTTCAGGTAATGTCAATACAACTGACCCTAATGAACGGCTTGGTAAGCTGCGTCAGGATCAATTTGCCTTCGAAGAGTACACGGTACTGGATACTGTGATTATGGGGCATATTGAGCTATGGAATGTGAAGCAAGAGCGTGATCGCATCTATGCACTTCCTGAAATGAGTGAAGAAGACGGTTACCGTGTGGCTGATCTCGAAGTTGCTTATGGTGAAATGGATGGTTACAGTGCTGAAGCTCGTGCAGGTGAATTATTACTTGGTGTTGGCATCCCTGTTGAGCAGCATTATGGCCCAATGAGCGAAGTCGCTCCGGGTTGGAAATTGCGTGTATTATTAGCACAAGCACTTTTCTCAGATCCAGATATTTTGTTACTTGATGAGCCAACCAACAACCTTGATATCGATACAATTCGTTGGTTAGAGCAAGTTTTGAATGATCGTAACTGCACCATGATCATCATTTCCCATGATAGGCACTTCCTCAATACGGTTTGCACACATATGGCAGACTTAGATTACGGTGAGCTACGCCTGTTCCCAGGCAATTATGATGAATATATGATTGCAGCGACTCAAGCAAGAGAGCGTCTCATTTCAGATAACGCGAAGAAGAAAGCGCAAATTGCTGAATTGCAATCTTTTGTTAGCCGTTTCAGCGCTAACGCATCAAAGTCAAAACAAGCGACTTCTCGTGCACGCCAAATTGATAAAATTCAGCTTGATGAAGTTAAAGCATCTAGCCGCCAAAACCCATTCATTCGTTTTGAGCAAGAGAAAAAGCTATTCCGTAATGCATTGGAGCTAGAAGGTGTCACTAATGGTTATGACCAAGCGCCACTGTTTAAAAATCTAAACTTACTGCTTGAAGTGGGTGAGAAAATGGCGGTGATTGGTGCTAACGGTATCGGTAAAACCACATTTTTGAAAACGCTGGTGGGTGAAGTGCCACCAAAAAGCGGCACAGTGAAGTGGTCTGAAAATAGTTCTATTGGTTACTATGCTCAAGATCATGCAGAAGATTTTGAAACTGACCTGAATGTTTTTGACTGGATGAGTCAGTGGAAAAGCGAAGGTGATGATGAGCAAGCGGTACGTAGTATTTTAGGGCGCTTGTTATTCTCTCAAGATGACATCAAGAAAAAGGTTTCTGTACTTTCTGGTGGTGAGCAAGGGCGCATGCTATTTGGTAAGTTGATGATGCAACAGCCAAATATTCTGATTATGGATGAGCCCACCAACCACTTGGATATGGAATCGATCGAGTCCTTAAACTTAGCGCTTGAACTGTATAAAGGTACGTTGATTTTCGTTTCACATGACCGTGAATTTGTTAGTTCATTAGCCAGCCGTATCTTAGAAATCAAAGAAGATAAAGTGATTGATTTCAAAGGTACTTATGATGAATATCTGAAGAGCCAAGGTGTAGTAGAATAAGTTGTATTGAAACTTATTTATGATCAGAGACCTAGCCATCGGCTAGGTCTTTTTGTTTAAAAAGAATGTGAATTAGTTCTTTTTAACAAACTCAGATTTCAATTTCATTTGGCCGAAACCATCGATTTTACAATCGATATTGTGATCGCCTTCGACCAAGCGGATCCCTTTCACGCGAGTACCAATTTTCAACATTGATGAGCTGCCTTTTACTTTTAGGTCTTTGATGACAGTTACGGTATCGCCATCAACCAGTAGATTTCCATTAGCATCTTTCACGATTAATTCATCGCTTTCTACAGCGGGTTCGGCATCATTCCATTCATGCGCACACTCAGGGCAAATATACATATCATTATCAGTATAGGTGTATTCAGACTGACATTTTGGGCAAGGAGGGAATTGCATATTAAATACTCTCAGTTACTTATCTAAAAAGGTAAAAGGGTGACTAAAGGCTACTTGAGTCACCACGAAAGGGGATAGTATAAGGTTAAAGCAAAAACAATCCAGTTTTTAGGAATATTCTTAATATTGTTTCATTGGGAACAAACTTCGCAATGAGCGTCTTTCATCAGCTTAAATTGGCGAAACTCCATCGTCATGGCATCAAAGAATAGCACTTTGCCTACATTCACTTTGCCATACTGAGTCAATAACTTTATGGTTTCCATGGCTTCTAAAGTACCGATCGTTCCAACCAATGGTGCCATTACCCCTGCTTCTACGCAGGTTAGGCTATTTTCACCGAATAGACGGCTTAAACAGTGGTAACAAGGTTGGTCATCGTGATAGGTAAAAACAGATAATTGCCCTTCCATACGGATCGCCGCACCAGAAACCAATGGAATTTTACGTTGAAAACACAAGCGGTTTAGTTGTTCACGAATGGCAACATTATCAGTGCAATCGAGTACTACTTGATGGTTTTTGATAAGTTTTTCGAGTTGCTGATCATCAAGTTGGGCATTCACCGTGGTGATATGGATATGAGGGTTGATTGCAGTAAGCTGTGCTTTGGCGGAGTCTACTTTAGGCTGACCAATCGTTGCATCACGATGCAACGTCTGCCGCTGTAAATTGGATAAAGAAACGGTATCAAAGTCTACGAGGGTTAATTGACCAACCCCCGCAGCGGCAAGATATTGCGTTGCTGCGCAACCTAAACCACCTAAACCAATGACCAGCACTTTGCTGGCCTTGAGTTTTTCTTGCCCGTCAAAATCAAAACCACGCAAAATAATTTGTCGGTTATAGCGCAGCATTTCTGCATCTGTTAGCTCTTGCACAATGACTATTCACTTTTGAGTAAGTAATTGAACATTTCAACATCAACTGTTTCACCCGCGCTAACACGCCCACGCTCTCTTTCCAATACAATGAAACAGTTGGCTTGGCTAAATGAACTAAAGACATGAGAGCCTTGATGACCCGTTGTTGCAACCTGTAGCTGACCATTATCATCGACACTGAGCACTCCGCGTTGGAAATCAAGGCGACCGGGGCTTTTCTTTAATGGTGTTGTCACTGGGACTTTAAATCGCATAGGAGCTTTCCATTGACTGTGTCCTGCAAGGCGAGCAATCAAAGGTTGCACTAATTGATAGAAGGTTAATGCAGCGGAAACAGGGTTTCCTGGTAGCCCACAGAACCATGCAGAACTTAGCTTACCGAATGCAAATGGCTTACCCGGTTTGATCGCCAATTTCCAAAAGCCAATTTGGCCGAGTTCATCTAAGATTTGTTTGGTGTAATCAGCTTCGCCGACAGAAACACCACCGCTGCTGATCACTAAATCGGCTTGCTTATCAGCCTCAATGAAAGTTTGCTTTAACTTTTCGGGGGAGTCGGGGATCACGCCAAGGTCAATAATTTCACAGTTTAGTTTTTCAAGCATTAAGCGAACAGTAAACCTATTGGTATCATAGATTTGGCCTTCTTTTAGTGGAGATCCAACGGCTTGCAGTTCATCACCGGTTGAAAACACGGCGACTTTTAAGCGACGATAAACTTCAACAGTGGAAATACCTAATGAAGCAATTAGCGGTAATTGTGCGGTAGAAAGCAATGTTCCAGCAGGGAGCACGCTACTGCCTTTGGCAATATCTTCACCTGCGCGACGGATATTACTGCCTCGCTTGACTGTTCCTGTAAATAAGATCCCTTGTACTGTTTCTTCGGTTTCTTCTTGCATGATCACGGTATCAACCCCATGTGGGATAGGGGCGCCAGTCATAATACGCACGCAGCTACCTTGAGGAAGTTCACCTTGCATAGGCTGTCCTGCGAAGGATTTCCCCGCAACTGGCATGGGTGTTTTGCCATCCCATTCGTTAAAACGTAGCCCATAGCCATCCATTGCTGAATTATCAAATGGTGGAACATTGATTGGGGAGATAATATCGGTTGCGGTGATGCGTTGTGTCGAGTCAGTGAGTGAAATCGTTTCTGAACAGGTGATGGTTTGTGTTTGAGAAAAGAGTTTTTCTAGCGCCTGTTCTAGTGAAATTAACCCTGCGGTATGACACATGTCCATTATTATATTACCCCTATAATTTGCTTTGCCATTGAGGCTTAAATCGTGTTTTGCTGCTTATTATGTCAGAGATATTGTACAGGGTGAATGAATAGATTTTAGTGATTTAGATAATACTAATGTTAAGTTTTGCTCGTCATTACTTGTATGTTTTGATTAAAGCGAGCTAAAAAAATTATGTTTCTCTTTGTATTAACCATTCTCCGAATTCTGACATTATCTCAATAATTTGTTTTAACTTTAACCCATCTTTTGTGAGTGAGTACTCTACTTTTATAGGGGAGGTTGGATAAACTTCGCGCTTTACAAAACCCGCTTCTTCTAATGCTCTGAGTTCAAGGGTCAACATCCTTTGAGATATAGCAGGCATATTTTTACGCAATTCGTTGAATCGTTTTGGACCTTTAAGAAGAAAATAGGCAATTAATAACCGCCAACGCCCACCTAATAAACGCATTGATTCTTCCACAGGACAACCACTGATGCTCTCTTTCATAAGTTTTATCTCTATTTTAGGTATATTTTTTGTACCTATATGACATTTTTATGCCTTCTTACTTTTATATCCTTTATTTGATAGGGTGTCATTACTTAATACAAAAAGGTGATAAATATTTATGAAACTCTATTATATGCCTGCAGCTTGTTCCCTTTCTCCTCATATCATCGCTAATGAACTTGGCTTGGATGTGGAGCTGATCAAAGTTGATAGTAAGACACATATGACGGAAAAAGGTGAAAATTACTTCTCTATTAATCCATTGGGATATATACCACTTTTAGAACTTGATGATGGGACAACATTAAAAGAAGGCGCTGTTATCATTCAGTATTTAGCTGATTTAAAACCAAGTAAAAAAATGATACCCGCTAGTGGTGCCATTGAAAGATACAAATTACAAGAATGGCTTAACTTCTTGTCTTCAGAAATACACAAGGGGTTTATTCCTCTTCTCAAGCCTGAATTATCAGGCAAGTACGGTATAGAAACAGCAAAACCTAAACTAGAGCAGCGTTATTCATGGATAAATGATGAGCTTGCGGATAAAGATTATCTGATGGGGGAATTTTCAGTTGCTGATGCTTATTTGTTTGCACTAACTCAGTGGGGAAAAGCAGAGTGGCTTGTTCCAACTTATAATGCTGATATCAATTTTGATAAATTTACTCATTTACGAGACTGGTATTTACGCATGAAAAGCAAGAGTTCAGTCAGAAAAGCATTGCTTACTGAAGGGCTTATCAGTGAATAATTTTATCAGATAAGTTGTGATATGACGCTTTTTAATGAACGGCTCATTGAGTATAGACTTGTGGTAACTAACTTTGATGGGCGGTTCACTTTTAGGTGATGAGAATGACAAAATCGTACTTTCAATGTGTTATGCAATGTTATATTGCTAAAATGTTGTGATTTTTTAGCAAAAGCATAATTATATTATTAACAATAGTTAAATGATGATATATCCGTAGCGGTAGCAAAAGCGTATCGTGAAGAAATGAATATTTGTGCATGCAAATATTTCATACGATCGACAGATGTAACGCTGGATTATCTAAACTTGCTGTTTTAGAGTACGCGCACGCCTGCAATTTTATTTTTATAAGAATCGTTATATCGTTTGTGGAGAATCGAATGTCATCTCTGAGTAAAGAAGCCGAACTGGTCCATGCTGCGTTGGAAGCTAGAGGGCTAGAAACCCCATTACGCATTCAACCTAAATCAGGAACAGAACGTAAGCAACTGATTGAAGGGCACATGACAGAGATCATGAAGTTACTGAATTTAGACTTAACGGACGATAGTCTAGCGGATACCCCAAAACGTATCGCTAAAATGTACGTTGATGAAATATTTTCAGGTTTGGATTACGCTAATTTTCCTAAAATCACCGTCATTGAAAACAAAATGAAAGTTGATGAAATGGTCACTGTGCGTGATATTACCTTAACCAGTACCTGTGAACACCATTTTGTCACCATTGACGGCAAAGCGACGGTTGCATACATTCCAAAGGATAAGGTGATTGGTTTGTCGAAGATCAACCGTATCGTACAGTTTTTCTCACAGCGTCCGCAGGTACAAGAGCGACTGACGCAACAAATTTTAGTGGCACTACAAACCTTATTGGATACTAATAATGTCGCAGTATGTATTGATGCGGTGCACTATTGTGTGAAAGCACGTGGTATTCGCGATGCAACCAGTGCAACTACCACCACCTCTTTAGGTGGGTTGTTTAAATCGAGCCAAAATACTCGCCAAGAGTTTTTGCGCGCGGTACGTCATCAATAACTTATGATGGCAGCAACACCAGCGTCCGAGTCTCAAGGGCGTATTGATTGTCTCGATGCAGTTCGCGGCATTGCAATTCTCGGTATTCTATTAATGAATATTTTTGGATTTGCCTTGCCGCAAATGGCATACATGAACCCAGCCTACACACCATCTATTGAGCCATCCGATATCGCTATTTGGGCGATTTTTAATTTATTGGTTCAAGGTAAATTTCTAGCAATTTTCTCGATTTTATTTGGTGCCACACTGGCGTTGCTGCATCGACGAGGGCAACGCTGGAATGCCTGCCGCCTCGTGATACTTGCCATCTTCGGTATTATTCACGGTGTTGGTTTTTGGGAAGGTGATATTTTACTGGCCTATGCTTTGACGGGGCTGGTGGCATTATTGCTGTTTAACCAAAAAAGTGATGAAAGCCTGCTTAAGATAGCCTGTACTATCTATGTGATTGGACTGGCGATCTTATTTGTGTTGGGCAGTTTAGTGGATCCCAGTGATTTTTGGATTGTTTCTGATGAGCAAGCATTGTCAGAGCTTATACAAAAAACCGTGGGCGGTACAGTCAGCCTAGCCCATCGTGCGCAATCTGTCTTAAATATGATTGAAATGTTATTCATTCAGTACGGCTGGCAATTGCTAGGGCTGATGATCGCAGGGTTTCTACTGTTACGTAATGGTTGGCTACAAGGCCAATTTAGTGCTCAGCACTACCGACGCATGGCGCTGATATTAATTTTACCTGCTTTATTGGTGCAGCTAGTCTCTCTTTACTTACAGAGCCGATTTGGCTGGAGCTATTTTGCAACATCAATAGTGGGTTATATCATTAATGAATTGATGATACCGTTGCAATCTTTAGGTTACATTGCGTTAGTTTATGGTATTTGGGGAGTGATTGAGTGTAGTTTATTGGCAAAAATACTGCAATCTATTGGTCGAATGGCGCTTACCAATTACTTATTGCAAACGCTGATTTGCACTACTATTTTTTATCAATTTGGCTATTTCAATACTTTTTCACGGCTTGAATTACTGTGGTTTATTGTGCCAATTTGGTTTGTGAATATGCTATTTTCTTACTGTTGGTTGCGGTTCTTTAATCAAGGGCCGATAGAGTGGTTATGGCGCAAGTTAACCGACCGTTTGTATGTTTTTTTGAGTTAAATAAGGTAGCCAAATTATGTTGGCTACCCTGAAAAAAATTAAAAGTTTTTGCTTATCTCATCCGGAGAGACTGCTGGGTAACCTTTTATGCCATCAGGCATTTTGATTGGCGCGGGGATCGACTCTTGTTCCCCTAAGAATTTAGGCTCTCGATTTAAAATATAGAGATCGGCCAATGCGCCTAAACGTGCAAACACTTCACGTACCCTCACTTTAAACATCGCTTTTGGTGTCGGAACCGCTAGGCATTGTGCATCGATCCCTTTGTGTTTCGCAATAAACAATGCTCGCTCACAATGGAAGCGTTGGGTGATGATAGTAAAGTTATCAGTATCAAACACTTTTTTGGTACGAACCACGGAATCCAATGTCCTAAACCCAGCAAAATCGAGCACAATTTTGGATGCAGGAACTCCTGCGTTAATTAAGTCTTTACGCATAGTGATGGGTTCATTGTAGCTATGAGCGCCATTATCACCGCTGAGCAGAAGGTATTTTACTTTGCCACTGTGATAAGCATCCGCAGCACCTTGGATCCGGTAGCTGTAATATAAGTTTTTTGCGCCAGATGCATAATATTTAGAGGTGCCTAATACCATCCCGACGTCGCGAGCGGGGAGCTCTTCGATATTTTCATAAATATACGGAGCGGTATCCCAAGCCATCCAGCGGTCAAGTAAAACAATCGTTGCTAACGCTATCCCTAAAATGATGATCAGACCATAAAGCAGACGTTTCCGCATTGTCCTAGCCTTTAATTTTAATAGTCGTAATTGTAAGGCTACTTGACTTAAATTGGCGAAGCAAGTCGAGCAACGTAAATTCCTGTCAATGAATTAACAATGTTCGAGTTGGCTGAGCGCTTGTGCTGATTTTTGCATCATGGGCACGAATTCTAGCAGTGATTCGAGCGGTGTGCGGATTGCTGGCGCATGAGTATAAATACAAGCAATCAATCGATTTTTTTCATCTTTAACGGGGACGGCACAAGCGACCATACCATCAATAAACTCTTCATTATCAGTACTGATTTGAGTATGTGCAATCTTATCAATTTGCGCATTCAACTCAAATATATCAATCAACGTATTACGAGTCATCTGATGAATAGGAAGTGCTTTTAATAGGCTCTGCCGTTTTGATTCGCTGAGGCTGGCGAGATACAGTTTGCCACTGGCGGTACACCATAAAGGGGTGCGACTACCTTCAGGTAGATTAATCTGTAACGGCCAATTAGCTTGAATTCTTTCGTAGTACAGCATTTCTAACCCATTGGGCACGGAGATCCCACAGGTTTCGTTAATTTCATTCGCCAGTGTTCTGAGAATGACTTGGCGTGCAGATTTAAAGCGAACACTGTTCCAAACCCCTTGTGATATTTGAAAAAAACGGTTCCCTGGTTCCCAAAGCCCGCGCAAATTCATTTGCAGATAACCATCTTGTTTCAATTGAGCAAGCAGACGGTGAACGGTGGGTTTTGGGATCGCCAAATCATGGGCAATATCAGCAGGTGAAAGAGGGTTTTCTGATTTGGCAATATGTTCAAGGATCGCCAAAACCCGTGTTACGGCTGAGCTTTTATCATGCTGCGTATTCAATATGCTGTTTCTCTTAACATAAATTTGTTGCCATGTTGGCATTATCGCAGGCGCGAATCAAGAGGGATTGGAATATTGTGGGAAGTGAGCGCGCTTCCCTTGTTCAGTGAGAAGCGCAGACAAGTTACTTCATGGTTGGCATAGCGAACTCAGCGCCTTCACGCAGGTTAGCAGAAGGCCAACGCTGAGTTATGGTTTTGCGGCGAGTGTAGAAACGAACACCATCAGGGCCGTAGGCATGTAAATCACCAAATAGTGAGTTTTTCCAGCCTCCAAAGCTGTGATAAGACACTGGAACCGGTAGTGGAATATTGATACCAACCATACCGACCTGAATGTAATCAGCAAAGTAATTTGCTGCCTCACCGTCGCGTGTATAAATGCAGGTACCGTTACCGTATTCATGTTCATCAATGATATCCATCGCTTCTTGCATTGATTTTGCACGGATCACTTGCAGTACTGGGCCAAAAATTTCGGCTTGGTAGCTATCCATCTGTGTTGTCACGTTGTCGATAAGCGTTGCACCAACAAAGAAGCCATTTTCATAGCCACTGACTTGTGTTTTGCGGCCATCAACCACAATTGTGGCTCCTTGCTGTTCTGCACTGGTGATATGACCAAATACTTTTTGTTGGTGTTCACGGGTGATAACAGGGCCGAAATCATTATTTTTATCGCTGTAAATACCCATTTTTAGTGATGACATTTTGCTTTGTAGCTTGCTGACCAGTTCGTCAGCAATTTCATCACCGATAGCGACGGCAACCGAGAGTGCCATACAACGTTCGCCAGAAGAGCCAAAAGCAGCACCTAATAGGGAGTTAACCACGTTTTCCATATCTGCATCAGGCATCACAATTGCGTGGTTTTTCGCACCACCAAGTGCTTGGCAACGTTTACCGTTAGCGGTTGCCGTCGCGTAAATGTATTGAGCAACAGGGGTCGAACCAACAAAGCTGACTGCTTTAACGCGTTTATCGGTTAATAAGGTATCTACGGCTTCTTTATCACCATTGACAATATTAAACACGCCATCAGGCAAACCTGCCTCTTTTAATAGCTGACCGATATAGAGAGTTGCACTAGGGTCACGCTCCGATGGCTTGAGCACAAAGGTATTGCCACACACTAAGGCGAGTGGGTACATCCAAAGTGGCACCATGGCTGGAAAGTTAAATGGTGTGATCCCCGCAACCACACCTAATGGTTGGAAATCACTCCATGAGTTGATACCGGGACCAACATTTTTACTGAATTCGCCTTTTAAGATTTCAGGTGCGCTACAGGCGTACTCGACATTTTCAATACCGCGTTGTAATTCTCCCGCCGCATCATGAACAATTTTTCCATGCTCTTGACCGATTAAACGACAAATTTCATCGGCTCGCTCTTCCAGTAATTGTTTATAGCGAAACATAATGCGTGCACGTTTCATCGGTGGTGTATCACGCCATTGAGGGAATGCGGCATGTGCTGCACCAATCGCTTCTTCTACGGTTGTTTTTGGTGCGATGGCAACTTGACGACTGACTTCACCCGTTGCTGGGTTATAGATATCCTGTAAGCGTGAATGTGTTTCATTGCTTGCACCATTAATAAAGTGTCCAACAATACTCATTGTGTATCTCCTGATTAATTCCAAAGTTGGGTATAGATGGCAACCATCTCTTCAATGGTCGGGATCCGTGGGTTATTGTTAGGAGAGCCAGACGCTTCCGCCTGTTTTGCCATGGTCTCGATCACCGAGAAAAATTGCTGTTTATCAATGCCGAACTCAGCTGGTGTTGGCACGGAAAGTTCGCGATTGAGTTCGACAAGGGTGTTGATTAGTTTTTCACAAGCTACATCGTCACTGTCTGTTTCTTGTGCAAATGTTAGGGTGCGAGCGCAGACTGCGTATCGTGCTTTGGCTGACTTTAATGAAAAACGCGTTACCGCAGGGAGCAACATGGCATTCGATAAACCATGTGGAACGTGGAAAAATGCACCAATTGGGCGGCTCATGCCATGAACTAAAGCCACTGAAGCATTAGAAAACGCCACTCCAGCAAGGGTGGAGCCTAGCATCATCGCTTCGCGCGCTTCTTTATCATTGCCATCATGATAAACCTTACGTAGGTTTGGTCCGATCAATTTCATGGCACACAAGGCTTGGCTGTCTGAATAGAGGTTGGCTTTACGGCTCACATAGGCTTCAATGGCGTGTGTCATGGCGTCAATACCGGTATCTGCCGTGGTTCTTGCTGGCACACTGAGCGTTAAATTGTAATCAACGATCGCGGCAGTTGGCATAAAACCTGTACCCATGCACATTAATTTTTCGTCAGTTTTTTCATCAGTAATAATAGTGACACGTGTACATTCAGAGCCTGTTCCCGCTGTTGTTGGGATGGCAATAATGGGTAGACCTTGTTCTTCGACTTGGCGTGGGAAACGGTATTCATTGATCACTCCGCCTAGTTTACCAATCACTGCAATGGCTTTCGCGCTATCAATTGGGCTACCGCCACCTAATGCGATGACGGAGTCGAAATCAGCACTTCTGACTTTATCAATACCTGCTTGAATTGACTCAGCGGTGGGTTCAGGAACGGTATCTGAATAAACGTCACTTTCAATGCCTGCTTGAGACAAAATAGTTTGTACATTATTGAGATAACCCAGTTTAACCATCATGCTGTCTGTGACAATTAATGGTTTTTTGCTGTTGAGGCCATGTAAAACATTCGGTAAACGTTTGATTGAATCATGGCCAATTTCCAGTGTTCTGGGTAGCACAATCGTAGACATAATGATTTCCTTTTAGAATGAGCCGAATAGTGATCCGAGGCTGATAACGACAATGAGCCCCAGCACACTGCCAACAACGGTCACCATAAAAATATCGAAGTAAGAACGTTTGTGAGTCAGGCCACAAATCGCCAGTAATGAAATCACGGCACCGTTATGTGGCAGGGTATCCAAACCACCTGAAGCCATTGCAGCAACCCGATGCAATAATTCAGGTGAGATACCTGCTGCTTGTGCCATTTGTAAGAAGTGTTCGCCCATCATGCTTAGCGCGATACTCAGACCACCAGAAGCAGAGCCTGTCGTACCTACTAACATGCTGATCACAATCGATTCAGAAATCAGAACATTACCTGCCGAAATGCTAAGTAAATAATTACTGATCACGGCGAAAGCTGCGAGAGAGGCAATTACCGCTCCGTAGCCGACTTCGGATGCGGTATTAAAGATAGGTAATAAAGACCCCATCACTCCTTTGTTCATGGTTTCTTTGAGGTTTTTCCAACGAGACCAATTTAAAATAATGATGGTGGCGCAGGACAGAACTAACGCGCCAATGATGGCCCATAAACCTAAAACACTATTGAGGGCAGTGTTGCCATATTTGTCCTCTGAAAGGTAGGCGGTGTCCATTAATGGAATGACTTTACTGAGCAAGTAGTTACAAGAGACCACTAACACAATTGGCAGCATCGCCTTCCAGAGCGCAGGTAAATGGCGATGTTCATCATCGGTGTGTTTTTCAGGAGCATGGTAAGTATCGCCATAACCCTCTGCGGCATGTTTTGCTTTGCGTACCCGATAGCTTAGCCAGCCATAACCTGCGGCAAACATCACAGCGGAGCCAATCAAACCCAAACCGGGAGCGGCAAAGGCATCGGTACCAAAGAAAGGCATGGGGATGGTATTTTGAATGGCTGGCGTGCCCGGCAATGCTGTCATGGTAAAACTGAGCGAACCGAGTGCAATGGCGCCGGGGATCAAACGTTTAGGAATGGCAGCAGCATGGAAAATCGCGGCAGCAATAGGGAAAATGGTAAAACCAACCACAAACAGTGATACGCCACCATAAGTTAAAATACTACAAGTGATCACCACTGCTAGCAGGGCGCGATGTCCTCCCAACTTTCTAACCAGTGAATAAGCGATTGATTGGGCTGAGCCTGAGTCATCCATCAATTTTCCGAAGACGGCACCTAGTAAAAACAAGGGGAAATATTTTACGACGTAGCCACCAAGGCCAGTCATGAAAACTTGTGTGTAGACACCAAATAGCTGAGACACTTCACCGCTCATCATCACGGCAAACAAGGCCAGTATTGGCGCTAAAATCAATACACTCACACCCCGATATGCGAAATACATCAACATCAGTAGGGAAAGAATAATGCCTAGGATACTCAACATAACTGTTTCTCCAGTGTTATTAACCACAGCCTGATTATCTAAATTTAATTTTTTAGGCTGCAAAATAAGCGCGTTATTAATTTGTATCGTTAGTTGATATGAATTGTATTAATAGATGAGATTTTTTGGTTAAGCAAATCAGTTGTGACAGAAAAGAAAGGAAAAAGCGCTTCGATCACAAAAAAATTAACAAATTGTTAATAACTCGTGACTGAGATCGCAAACATCTCCAGATGAAAATTTTGGATAAGTACAAAAAATGATGGGAGATACAGTGAGCCTTCTCACAGAGTGATGGTTTTTCAATAGCAGAGCTTGTAGTTTGTGAAATTTTAATTCTATATTCGTTATATGTTATGAAATTTTATTTCTTAACTAACGATGAAAATCCCTTTATATAGAAACGATAAAATCAAATAAGGTGAGGCAAGGCATGAAATTAACAACCCTACTAGCAGCAGCAACGATGTTAATGACAGCGAGTGTTGCAGCAAAAGAATATCAAATTCATCATACCGAACAGATCAACTCCTTGGCTGATGCACAAAAAGCGGCGGTTTGGGAGCAGGCTGAAGTATTAACGGACTTCACTTATCCATGGGAAAAAGAAGCACCACCAAAAACAGATTTTCGTGCATTATGGAGTAATAATGCTTTATATTTCCGATTTATCGCCGATGATAAAGACATTCAACTAGGTGATGATCCAGACAAAGATCAGGCAGTATTAGACTCAGATCGCGTGGAGTTATTCTTTGCGACGAGTCCTGAATTGAAACCTTATTACACCGCTGAAATGGATCCAAAAGGGCGCATATTCGACGCAAAAGCTAACTTTTATCGTGAAGTTGACCCAAGTTGGAATTGGCAAACATTAAAAACGGTCGGCCAGATAACACCAGAAGGTTATATAGTAACGGGTAAAATTGATCTCGATGAATTTACCCAGCTGAATTTGTGGCAGGATAGCGATAACAAAACCTTGATGTGTGCAATCCTTCGCGGTGAGTTTAGCGCAGGCGAGCCGAAGCAAGTGCGCAAATGGATCAGTTGGATTAAGCCTGATTCAGTCAAACCTGATTTTCATATTCCTTCAGCTTTTGGTAGCTGCAAACTCGTTAAATAACGCTCACCGGTGGTCGTTCACCACCGGTTATTCATTCAATGATGTGAAACGGATCACGTAAGGTGACACAAGTGATGTTCTTGTCATGATTTGAATTGAAATAAAAATTCATAAATAGTATTTTTTAATGAAATTTGATTTCAATTGAGGTGATATAATGTCAGTAACCGAAAATACACTCAGTGATTGTTTGCAAAATGAACTCAATCAGGACACGTTGCAGTTTTCGCGTTTAGACACCTTATCCATGCTAACAGAGATTAATCAAGCAGATAGCACCGTAGCTGCCGCTCTAAAGCAAGTGCTACCTGAAATAGCGCATGTCGTTGATGTGATTGCTGAGCGCTTAAAGCAGGGGGGACGGATATTTTATGTGGGAGCGGGAACCAGTGGGCGACTTGCTGTCCTAGACAGCGCTGAGTGCCCGCCAACATTTGGTACATCGCCTGAGTTGGTACAATCAATCATTGCTGGCGGACATGCTGCCATGCTCAAGGCAGTTGAAAATATTGAAGATTCTGTTGAAGCTTCGGTAGATGAACTCAAACAGCGTGGCGCAACAACTAAAGATGTGATTATTGGCATTGCAGCCAGCGGGCGAACACCTTTTACTTTAGCAGCGATTGAATATGGCAATCAAATAGGCGCACTGACAGTGGCGATCACAACACGTGGTCATAGTCAGTTAAGCGATCTTGCACAATATGCGATTGCACCGGATGTCGGCGCTGAAGTGCTGTCTGGCTCAACTCGCATGAAAAGTGGTACGGCACAAAAAATGATTTTAGGCATGCTCAGTACCTGTGTGATGGCACGATTGGGGCGCATTCATACTAATTTAATGGTGGATGTAGTGGCAAGTAACATCAAATTACTGCGCCGTGCTGAAAGAATTGTTGGGGAAGTGTGCCACATTGACATGCAAGCAGCCGCAGAACTGTTAAAGCAGGTTGATTATCATCCACGACGCGCAATTTTAATGTATGAACTTAATATTAATGCACAGCAAGCGACCGATATTGTTCAGAAAAATCCAAATACCAGTTTGGATCTGATGCTGACGAGTCACCGCGAGTAACGTCAATACTGGGGAAATAATATGGCTAACAAGATAGAACATCTGGAAGTACTCGCCAAAGAAATAGAAAAACAGGCGGGTGGATTCGAAAACGTGGCGACGTTAACTCATTGTATGACACGTATTCGTTTGGTTTTAAAAGATAACAGCAAATTTAATGCGGAGGCGCTGAAACAAGTCGAAGGCGTTAAAGGGGTTGTGTTTAATGGTGAACAGCAACAAGTGATTGTGGGTATGGGCACCGCGGCGAAAGTCTTTTCAGTGATGAATAAAAGAATGCAAGGTAGCGGCCTAACGAATGAAAGTAGCGTAACAGCGACTGAGAAAAAATCTTTTTCAATTCGCCGCATGTTAAACACACTTGCTGCCATTTTTGTACCCACTATTCCTGCACTGATTGGTTGTGGTCTCATTATGGGGCTGATTAATATTGTGCGCTTAGTTGCACCGGGTGTGGTTGAGCAGTTTCCTGAACTTTTTAAATTATTGAAATTGATCGGTAGTGCTGTTTTTACCTATCTATCTATTATGATTGGTGTGAATACCGCAAAAGAATTAGGGGCATCGACCTCAATTGGTGCGGTTATGGCGGGGCTACTGGCAATGCCTGGCTTGGCAGATATCACTCTGTTCGGTGAAAAATTACAGCCAAACAGCGGTGGGATCTTTGCTGTACTCATGGTAGTGGTGTTCTCTTCTAAATTTGAAGTGTGGTTTAGAAGTATTATTAAAGAGAGCCTTGATCTTATCGTGACGCCTTTTGTCACTATTTTAGTGTCAGCTATGGTGGCTTTAATTGTTTTCCAACCTGCGGGTCATTATCTCAACCAAGTATTGGCACAGGGCGTTTCTGTGGCACTGCTTAACAGTGGTGGTGGCGCAGTGGCAACGGGAGGGATCTTAGGTGGTAGCTTCCTGTTCTTATTGCTGACAGGTTTACATCAAGGCCTGATCCCAATTCATGCTGAAATTCTACAAACATTTGGTTTGAATTATTTGTTCCCAATTTTAGCCATGGGCGGAATGGGGCAAGTAGGCTCTTGTTTCTGGGTGTTCCTGAAAACTAAAAATCAACGCCTGAAAAAAACCTTAGTTGGTGCTTTACCTGTGGGGATCTTTGGTGTTGGCGAACCACTATTATTCGGCGTGTCATTACCATTAGGTAAACCCTTTATTGCAGGTTGTATTGGGGGAGCAGCGGGTGGTGCATTAATGGCATTCTTCCATGTGGGGATCATTATTCCGTTTGGTACCGCGGGCTTATCATTAATTCCATTAGTTGGAGATGGGCAAATTCTTGATTTTCTGATTGCGGTAGCTGGCGCATGGATTGTCGGTTTCATTGCCAGTATGATAATAGGCTTCAATGATCCAGAAAAATAATAAGAAGGAATAGCCATGTCAACACTGACGGTAAAATTGGAAAGTTTATTGACCAGAGGCAAAGGCACCGAGCAACGTATCGCCAGTTTTTTGCTAGAAAGTCGTGATAGCCTTGTTTCCATGAATGCGGCTGAGCTTGCTCAAGCCGCTGGGGTGAGCAGTGCTTCAGTCATTCGCTTTTCTCGCCAGATGGGTTATCGTGGTTATCCTGAATTTAAAGTTGACTACTTATCCGATGAAAAGCAGCACAAAGCGGAAAGTTTGTATGGCAATCTGAGCCGCAATGATGACACGGCTCAGATTATTGCTAAATCACAGCAAATGTTTATTACCGCGATTGAAAAATCAGTGGAATTGCTCGAACCCATCACTGTGGATGCCATTGCCCAGAAGATTGTTGAAGCAAAACGAGTTGTCCTATTTGGGATCGGCTCTTCGGCAATAGTGGCTAATGATATTTTTCTTAAATTGATCCGCGTGAATAAACATGCGTTATTTAGCCCTGATCTGCATGTACAGCTTGGCTATTCGGCAAACTTAAATGAAAGTGATTTAGCCATTGCCGTGACTGCAAGGGGCAATACTTCTGATGTCAATCGTATGCTGAAATCAGCCCATGAGAATGGCTGTACGACAGTTGCGTTAACTCGCTTTGGGCAAGATGAGGCCGCACGTCTCGCTGATTTTACCTTGCCTTATTTCTATGATGAGCAGCACTCCCAATTGGGGGTGATCACTCCGCAAGTATTGCAAATGGTCATCTTTGATACGTTATTCTTTAAATATTTAACCCTCGCCAATGAAGATGCAGATATTGCATTACACAAAGCACGACAAGCCGTTACCCAGGCAGGATAAAGCACAATGATTTTAACAGAGTTAGCCATCGGAGCATTGATTGGCTTAATTATTAGCACCACAGGTGTCGGTGGTGGTGTTATTGTTTTACCTATACTGACCTATTTTTTTGGATTAAATGCATTAGCGGCAGTGGCAACTGCAAATTTCTTATCCATGTTGATGAAAATTTCTTCTTCATACATGCATTTTCGGTTAGGTAATATTCCATTTAAAGGAGCATTAATGGTATTGGCAATTATGTTGCCAAGTACCTTTTTATCTAGCTTATTTGTCACTTGGTTAGGAAGTATTCCTGAATATGAGAAACAAGTTGAATGGGGTATTAACTTATTGGTTGCGGCAGCGATTATTTTTTCATTGTACTTATTTATTCATCGCATGTTTTTTGCCAATCCAATTAAAAAGCCTCAAGTTAAAGATAATCAATTACGTGCGATGGCACTCCCTGCGGTTATTGCGGGTATTGTATTAGGGGCGACAGGGGTTGGTGGTGGCGTCGTGGTATTACCGATGCTGCTGCGCTATATGCATTTAAATATTAAGCAAGCTATTGGGACATCAATTGTTGTTACGACCGTATTATCGGGATCATCTGCATTAGCCTATGCGCAGGATGGCCATACGGATTTAAAATTGGCATTAATTTTATGTGCAGGGGCATTACTGGTGATGCCATTGGCGAAATACTTACTAGTGACATTATCAGAACGGGCTTTCCAATACATTACACTGTTATTGATTTTATGTAGTGCCGTCATGATGACACTAAAAGTGGTTATGCCATAAGTTAACTCCCCTCGGTTATTCTATAAATTAACCAAGGGGTTATTAATTATTGATTTGTTCCAGTCACTTCTTTTTGGATTTCTTGATAAATAAACGCACGTTCATACAGCAAGTCTTCATCTGTTGAGAAAGAGATGCTATAGATAGCAAAGGCCAGTAAACCCGCGGCTATTGCTGTAATGCATAAGTCAACAAGGTATGATTTTTTCGCTGTAATGACATAGCCTAAGCTAACTAATGCGCCAATCACAGCACCGCCCACATGTGCTGCATTATCCACACCTGACTGCATGCCATTAATTAAGGTTAACGCAATCATGGCAATAATATTGTATAGCTGGCGTTTTAGTTTGGCATTTTCGAGATCAGGAACATCGGGTGAATTGATATTTTTCAGCAGATAGATCACTGATGCTGCGGCTAGCCCCATAATGGCACCGGATGCACCCACACCGATAGTAATATAAACCGTATTATTCATTGGCATGTATATACTGAATGAATCAACGACTTTGAGCGATTCTTGGTATTGCCAATAGGCGCTGAATAACGCGGCACCAATTCCAGAAATAATATAAATAGATAATAATTTAAATTTACCGTAAACCCGCTCGCACTCAATACCAATCACTAATAGGGCAAGACTATTAAAACCAATATGCATTGCATCTGAATGCAAAATCATACTAATTGGATAGCGCCACCAATCACCGGTCAATGACAGTTGATAGACATTTGCACCAAACAATAATAGGTTGCTTTCGCGCGATTCAAGTGGTGATGCAAAGGCGATTTGATAGAAATAAACAGCGATATTTAATAATACAAGGATCAACGTTAACGCCATGGCTTTTAACGAGATATGCGGTTTTTGGGCAGGTGGTGTAGTGTGTGCTTGTTCAGACATATTAAGTCCTTGTCATTATAAAATATTTATACTTATCATAATTCAAGTTATGACGCTGCTAGATTATGTTCATTTGTCGCTTAGCCGCGCTTCGAGTTGTTTAGAGTATAAAATGTAACAAAATTTTAATTTATACCTAATATCTGAAAAATGGAGTTAACAATAAAAAAGGCGCTAGCTAAATAGCGCCTCAGACTGCTGACAAACGTATTTTGTTTGTCTGCGGTCGTTAAGGTTTTTGAAATAAACTAGGAAAATCAATTTATTGATTTTCGGCTGATAACACGGAGCGGGAAAAACCACGCTTTATCCCGCTTCGTCAACAACCTCAGGCGCTAACTAAATAGCGCCTTCAGACTGCTAACAAACGTATTCTGTTTGTAAGTTAGAATGACGTCCGTTTATAGGTACGATATTCAGGTTTCCAGAAGTTGCGCTCAATCGCTTCCTCCAATGCACTGTCAGAGGTCACGGTAGCAACGCCTTGCACTTGTGCTTCCTTGGCAACTTGTTTGGCGATAAAACGCGAAACTTGTTGGATATCAGACAGTGGTGGCAGTAATGACCCATCTCCTGCTTTAGCCAGTGGTGAGCACTCAGCTAACGCACGACTTGCTGCCATTAGCATGTTTTCAGTGACCCGTTTGGCTCCTGAAGCAATGACTCCTAAACCAATACCTGGGAAGATATAGGAGTTATTACACTGGGCGATAGGGTAGATTTTATCTTTATAGGAAACCGGTGAGAACGGGCTACCTGTTGCGACTAATGCTTTGCCATCGGTCCAATTAATAATATCTTCTGGACGCGCCTCAACACGTGATGTTGGGTTAGACAGTGGCATCACAATTGGGCGTTCACAGTGCTTGTGCATCTCTTTAATGATTTCTTCAGTGAACAAACCAGCTTGGCCGGAAACACCAATTAGGATGGTTGGCTTAGCATTACGCACCACATCTAATAAAGAAATCGAATCGCTGTTAACATCCCAGTGAGCTAAATTGTTGCTATTTTGCGTTAATTTGCTTTGGAAATCTAACAAGTTAGGCAATTTATCGGTTAACAAACCAAAACGGTCAACCATATAAATGCGTGAACGTGCTTGTTCATCGCTCAAGCCTTCAGATTTCATTTGAGCAACAATTTGTTCTGCAATACCACAACCTGCGGAGCCAGCACCTAAGAAAGTGACACGTTGGTCACTCAGCTTACTACCTGCGGCATGGCTCGCGGCGATCAAACTACCTAATGTGACTGATGCAGTACCTTGAATGTCGTCGTTAAAGCAGCACAGCTCATCGCGATAACGGTTTAACAATGGCATCGCATTTTTTTGAGCAAAGTCTTCGAACTGCAACAGAACGTTTGGCCAACGGCGTTTTACGGCTTGAATAAACTCATCAATAAATTGATCGTATTCTTCACCCGTAATACGTGGATGACGCCATCCCATATACAGAGGGTCATTCAGACGTTGTGGATTATTAGTTCCCACGTCAATGACAATTGGCAAAGTATAAGCGGGGCTGATGCCGCCACAAGCGGTATATAAAGAAAGCTTACCGATAGGAATACCCATACCGCCGATACCTTGGTCACCAAGGCCTAAGATACGCTCACCATCAGTGACTACGATCACTTTAACGTTTTGCTTAGTGGCGTTTTGCAGCATATCGTCGATATATTCACGGTTTGGATAAGAAATGAATAGACCACGAGCACGACGATAGATATCAGAGAAGTGTTCACACGCTTCACCGACTGTCGGGGTATAAATAATTGGCATCACTTCAGTGAGGTGTGCATCAATCAGACGATAGAATAGGGTTTCGTTGGTGTCTTGAATATTTCTTAAATAAATGTGTTTATCGATATCGGTTTTGAAATCGACTAACTGGCGATAAGCGCGCTCTACTTGTTCTTCGATAGTTTCAACTTGCTCTGGCAACAGGCCATACAGGTTGAAATTTGCGCGTTCTTCTTCGCTAAAGGCACTGCCTTTATTTAATAACGGAAATTCGAGCAGGATAGGGCCTGCATAAGGAATGTACAGAGGGCGTTTTGTTTCGTATTCATGTTCCATGAAATATCACTCTTCGGACGATTAAAAAACAACAGTCGGGATAGATCCTAAGGCATACAAAAAATATGTACAGTGATTATTGCTGCAAAGAGTTAAAATAAATGTTAAATAATATTATTTGTATAATAAACAACATAATAGATAATTTATATCAAGATAGAAGTTGTACTACTTGAAAGTGCTCTACAACTAAGGGGATTAGCTGCCATGCGGTAGGAAGCTATTATGAACCTCATCGTTAAGTTGAGACGACTAAAAATAATCTTCGAGAACTGGTTATTTAGTTTTATAGTTTACTATATATTGCACTAAGTTTTTATTTTGCATAGCCTAATAATGTTTAACCTTTTTTCTATAATGAATAAGTTTATATTTTTAATTTTTTAGACGTATATAAGCCAACGGAATGAATGTTAATAGTTTATTAATAACTGGTATGTGAAGATAATTATGAGTACTAAAATTAACAGTAATAATGTTGAATTAACCTATCAACAATGGGAAGAACTCTATAGTAATTTGAAAGAATATAAAAATATTGAGCAAATATATGACTATTTGATTACTAAAGGTGAACGCTATGCTGTTTATGCCAAAAGATTTCTGAACAGAAATGCAACTCTTGGTTCTTTTACCGCTAATTATTTAGCGAGCGCTGCAAAAGAGAATAATTTAGGATTGATTTTTAGGGATTATGAAAATATTTATTATGATTTGGCAGAGCAATATCTTTTATGGCTAGAAAAACGATTTACTGCGGCAGGCAAGGAGGTGATTGACATTAATATTAATCATCAAGAGGCAATACAAATTCATCAGAATGTATTTAGTCGTCATCAATTATCTGCTGATTCATGGCTGTTTAACAATGTATTCTCTGTACTTCCTGAAGAACAGCGAGAATCTTTTTGGCAGAAGAGCTTGGATGTTATGGGTGATGTTGAGAAAGAAACCTCCCTTAGTATAGAACTCATTGAAACCATGCTTGGTGTCGTTGAAACGGGGACAACAGAAGAAAAAATATCCGCGCAATATTTCTTTCAACGGATTATCGATATTAAATCCGAAATAGATTCAGGCTCTATCGGTGCTCAACGATTACAGTCATTTTTTAGTCATCCTAAAATGGAAGATTTATTAATTAAAATAAATGGAGTTATCTCAGAGGATAAGAATAGTTCAGAGTCCAATAGTGTGCTGAAAAATATGAGTTTTGATAGTTGCTCTTCAACGTTGGAATTCGATATTACTGAATTTGAAAAAATATCTATAAAAGAAGGCAATATAGAGACGAAAAGTGAGATTGACAGCCAACTAGCTGAACAAATATCAATATTTGATATTTGCACGAGTGTGCTTAATCCGCAGCTCTTACCTTACGAAGAGTTGAGTTTCGCTAAATCAAACGTTTCTTTTCTTCATACTCAATTATTTTAATAAAAATTGCCGCCATTATTGGGCGGCAATTAAATGTTTAACAAATTAATCTAAATAGGTCACTTCTTTTTGCTGGCAACCAAGTGCTTGCAAGGTATTTTCAGTAATACACCATTGTTTTACAATCGCATCTTGCTTTTCAACTAATACCGCTTGCTCGATAGAATGCATATCTTTACCTGCTAGATTAATCATAATCAATGCGGCTTGTAATGGTGGCAGACTTGGGTTGAAAGCTGCGTTTTCAGCATAACGGCCAGTAAATAAGGAGCCATCTTTCAACTGTAGTGCGATACCTGAGTGGGATTGGCTATAAGGTGCATGTGATTGGTTCGCAGCCTCGATCGCAGCGCACAATAAACGGCTACGGCTTGCGGTGCTATAGCCATGATCTACCGTATCCATCAGCAATGTGGTGATCTCTAAATCGGATGGACCAAATGAATCAGGCAGATAATCATGTAATGTTGCTGGCTGGCGTTCTGGAAGGTGGACTTCAATTTTGCCTCCGCCACGTAACTCATTCATAAACTGTCGGCAGTGACCGCATGGCGTATAGTTTACCGTGATCGAAGCCAACTGTTTTTCGCCTTTCAACCATGCATGAGTTACAGCACATTGCTCAGCATGGATGGTTTGAGCAATTGCCACGCCGCTGAATTCCATATTAGCGCCAAAGTAGAGATTACCACTCACACCACGGGCGATTGCGCCTACGTTAAAGTGTGAAATTGGCGTGACCGCATAGGCTGCGGCAAAGGGTAATAGTAAAAATGCTAGCTCGCTGTCACTATAACCACAATCAGTTTTGATTTGATTAACTTGTTCGGCACTCAGCATTGCTTGGAAATCAGGTATATCAATAATGGGTCTGAGCGCAGCTTGTAACTTTTCGGGAAGTTGAGACCAAGCGGACTTAAATCTTGAATGCATGAGTTGCTCTCCTAGTGACTTACTGACATTTCTCTATACTCAATTGTAGCGCTTTGTATTGAAGCTAAGTATCTACACTGTTCGCGATTTCTCGCTTAGCTGCATCTCGAGTGTTTAGAGTATATGTAATAAATTACCACCTCATGTGTGATTAATGTCTCTTTTTTTATGAAATAAATGAAACAAGTTATGTAATTGAGAGATGTATCTCAAGTTTTATCCCGCTCCGCCAACAAATTTAGGAGAGGTGATAAGCCTCTCCTCATCATATTGAGTCTAGCCGAAAAGATGAAGTATGACAGGGAAGATAAACGGGGCGAGCAAAGAGGTAATAATCCCGCAGGTCATTAATGCTAATGAACTATATGCACCTTCGATGTAGTTGACTTCTGCACAACGGGCTGTACCCAATGCGTGAGATGCAGTACCCATTGCTAAACCCCTTGAAGCGTGAGTTCGGATACGTAAAGCATCAAACAATGAATGGCCAAACATTGCACCCAACATGCCAACAAAAATCACACAGGCAGCACTAATTGCGGGAACACCACCAATCGAATCAGCAACCGCCATGGCAATGGGGGTGGTGACTGATTTAGGTAGGATAGAGGCTGCAATATCGGGTGTTGCACCCAGCCAAAGAGCTATCGATGTACCTGTAAACATGGCAACTAAGCTACCTGCTAAACAGATACTAAATAGCGATTTCCATTGTGCACGAATTTGATGCATTTGCTCGTAGAGAGGAAAGGCGAGCGCGACAACGGCAGGTTGTAGCAGATCATTTAGAATTTTACTGCCTGCAAAGTAGTGTTCATAAGGCGTGTTAGTAAAAATCAGTAATGGCACAATAATCGCGATCGCCACTAACAATGGATTTAATAGTGGTAGTTTTAATTTTACCGACAAAAAACGTGCTAGATAAAAAACAGCAATGGTCAATGGTAGTGACCACCAAATATGCTCTAACATTTATCATCCCCTTTATCTTGCTGATTATCAGTTGGTATATTGGTTGGCTCTTCAGGAGGAAGGGGAACCTCATCGGGTTTGACTCCGACGATTTGGCGTTCTTTGTGGATGTAGTTTGAACTGAAAGCAACCACTACCATCACAACTAACGTACTGATAAAGCAGGCAACGAGGATCGGAACCAACTGCTCACTCAATTGGCTATAATAATTCATAATGCCGATACCAATAGGGACGAATAATAACGTCATATTTTTTAATAGTATCGAACAGCCGGGTTGTGCCCAATGTGCTGGCACAATTTGTAGAGCAAGTAGTACAAACAGTATGAGCATACCAATGATACTACCGGGAACAGAAAATGGCAGAAGTGTTGATAACAGGTTCCCAATGATCAGGCAGAGGTAAAGGATCGCAAAAGCGCGTAAATACTGCCATCCGGTTATCAGCACATGTTTTAATGACATGAGACTCGTCCTATTACGCTAAGTGCATTCATCATACAATTAACTTTATTATTGTGCTAGAGATCACAGTTAAAAGAATGAAAAAAAAGCAGAGGACCAAAGATCCTCTGCTCAAGCGGGTGATCTATGATCCCCGCTGGTCGATTTATAAATAGCTTTTATTGGATGGGCTATTTTATTTTACTTGCATACCCGGTTGAGCACCGCTGTCTGGGCTAAGCAAGAAAATATCTTTTCCGCCAGGGCCCGCAGCCATCACCATGCCTTCTGACATACCAAAACGCATTTTGCGAGGAGCCAAGTTTGCGACCATCACCGTTAAGCGGCCTTCAAGTGCTTTTGGATCTGGATAGGCGCTACGAATACCTGAGAAAACTTGGCGAGTTTCACCACCAATATCTAATTGCAGTTTTAGCAATTTGTCAGAACCCTCAACAAAATCAGCTTGTTTGATCAACGCGATGCGCAGATCAACCTTTGCAAAATCATCAAAGCTGATGGTTTCTTGGAGAGGATCATCTGCAAGTGGACCAGTTAAGACTTTCGCAGGTTTGATACTTTCTTTAGAGGCTTCAACCATCGCATCAACTTTTGCCATTTCAATGCGTGAGAACAACGCTTTAAATGGTGCGACTTCATGGTTAGTTAATGGTGTTGCGATTGAGTTCCATGCCAGTTCGACATTTAAGAATGCTTCAGTACGTTGTGCAAGACCCGGTAGAATAGGTTTCAAGTAAGTCATTAACACACGGAACAGATTGATACCCATTGAGCAGATATCTTGTAGCTCTTGGTCTTTGCCTTCTTGCTTTGCAACAACCCACGGTGCTTTTTCATCGACATAGCGGTTAGCAATATCAGCTAATGCCATAATTTCACGGACAGCTTTACCATATTCGCGGCTTGTATAGGCGTCACCAATTGATTGTGCAGCATCAATAAATTGCTGGTACAGCTTAGGATCAGCTAAGGTCGCGGATAATTTACCGCCAAAACGCTTAGCGATAAAACCAGCATTGCGTGATGCTAAGTTAACCACTTTATTGACAATATCGCTGTTTACGCGTTGAACAAAATCTTCTAAATTCAAGTCGATATCATCGATGCGTGATGAAAGCTTAGCAGCATAATAGTAACGTAAGCAATCTGCATCAAGATGATCTAAATAGGAGCGAGCAGTAATAAAAGTACCGCGTGATTTAGACATTTTTGCACCATTCACGGTGACATAACCATGAACAAACAGATTGGTTGGCTTGCGGTATTCGCTGCCTTCAAGCATTGCAGGCCAGAACAAGCTGTGGAAGTAAACAATATCTTTACCGATAAAGTGATACAGATCGGTTTTTGAATCTTTATTCCAAAATTCATCAAAGTTGAGGTTGCCACGTTTATCACACAGGTTTTTAAATGAGCCCATGTAACCAATAGGTGCGTCTAGCCAGACATAGAAGTATTTACCCGGTGCATCAGGGATCTCGAAACCGAAATACGGTGCATCACGAGTAATATCCCACTGCTGTAAACCTGATTCGAACCACTCTTGCATTTTATTCGCTACTTGCTCTTGCAGAGCACCGGAACGAGTCCACGCTTGTAGCATGTCGCTAAATGCAGGCAGATCGAAGAAAAAGTGTTCCGTTTCACGCATTACTGGGGTTGCGCCAGAAACGACCGAACGCGGGTTAATCAGTTCTGTTGGGCTATAAGTTGCGCCGCACACTTCACAGTTATCACCATACTGATCTTCTGCTTTACAGGTAGGACAAGTGCCTTTGACAAAGCGATCTGGTAAGAACATGCCTTTTTCAGGATCGTACAGTTGTGAAATAGTACGGTTTTTAATAAAACCGTTATTTTTTAATTTGCTGTAGATAAGCTCTGATAACTGTTTGTTTTCTTCACTGTGAGTCGAGTGATAGTTATCGTAACTGATAGCAAAACCCGCAAAATCTTCCTGATGCTCTAGGTTCATTGCAGCAATCATTTCTTCAGGTGAAATCCCCAACTGTTGAGCTTTCAACATGATTGGTGTGCCGTGTGCATCATCTGCACAGATAAAATGAACCTCTTTGCCGCGCATTCGCTGATAACGGACCCAAATATCAGCCTGAATGTGCTCCAGAATATGACCGAGATGGATTGAACCGTTAGCATACGGTAACGCACAGGTTACCAATAGTTTATTCGCGACTTGAGACATAGTAATGATCTTACTTCCATTATTAAAAAGGGACTTTGATGTTACCCGATCACAACTTTCGCTGCTAGGGTAATAGGATATTAATTGCCAAATCAGGCAAAAAAGCATTTTTTTGCTGTTGAGTGTCTTTTAATTGGTAAGGCGCTCACTATTTTGGTGGTTTCTGGTATGATGAATAATAGTCAAAGTACCATAGTGTTAAAAATATAAAATAAAGGAGCCGGGATGAACGATAAATCCCCCGAGCAGAACAATCCAGAACTGCTGACTGAAAAAGTCTCCACTGTTTTGGCTTCATTTACACACCCAACACTGAAACGTAATCTGATTTCTATCAAAGCATTACATCATTGTGCAATGTTGGACAATGTGTTGCATGTCGAATTAGTGATGCCGTTTGTTTGGAAAGGGCCATTTCAGGCACTGATCAACGAAAAAACAGCAGAACTGAAAAAAATCACTGGTGCTCATGCAGTTGAGTGGAAACTACGCCATGATATCACGACACTAAAACGTGCTAATGATTTAGCGGGCATTAACGGTGTTCGTAATATTTTAGCGGTGAGCTCAGGTAAAGGTGGTGTGGGTAAATCCAGTACCTCTGTCAACTTAGCGTTGGCTTTGGCACAAGAAGGGGCGAAAGTCGGTATTCTTGATGCTGATATTTATGGCCCATCGATTCCAAACATGTTGGGTACCACCATGGAGCGACCAACTTCTCCAGATGGTCAGCACATGGCACCGATTATGGCCTATGGTCTTGCAACTAACTCAATTGGTTACTTAGTCACTGATGACAATGCGATGGTATGGCGTGGCCCTATGGCAAGTAAGGCGTTGATGCAAATGCTGCAAGACACCTTATGGCCTGACTTGGATTATCTGGTGATCGATATGCCACCGGGAACAGGTGATATTCAATTAACCCTTTCACAAAATATCCCTGTTACAGGAGCTGTTGTGGTAACAACGCCACAAGATATTGCATTGGTTGATGCGATGAAAGGGATCGTAATGTTCAAGAAGGTTAACGTTCCTGTACTTGGTATTGTTGAAAACATGAGTGCGCATATTTGTAGTAACTGCGGTCATGTTGAGCCTATTTTTGGTACTGGTGGTGCTGAAAAGCTGGCTGAAAAATACAATACTCAGCTGTTAGGGCAAATCCCACTGCATATTTCATTGCGTGAAGATTTAGACCGTGGTCAACCTACTGTAATGCGTGATCCTGAAGGCGAGTTTGCTGATATTTATCGTGAAATTGCTTCCAACATCTCTTCATTGATGTATTGGGAAGGCGATAAAATCCCAACCGAGATTTCATTCCGTGCAGTATAAAACCCAGTAATATTAAAGGATCTGCTTAAGTAGATCCTTTAATTATCATTTCTTTTCAAATTCTTTTTTCTTCAGCCTTTTCTTATTTATCGTCTGCTTGTTTCGTTATTTTACTGTGATAGCGTAGAATAGCTCGATACCAGTGTTGCGTATTCGATTTTATTTTTGGCGGAAGCCTAAAAGGTGACTATGAAATTTTTAATTTTGATTGTCGTATTAGTACTGATTGTTATTTACTTTTATAACCGTATTGTCGCAATGCGTGAGGCTGTTATCTCAAGTGAAACGGAGATTTCAGTACAATTAGATCGCCGCGGAAAAGTATTTGATAGTTTGCTGGCAACGGTCAAAAAGTATTTAAGCCACGAATCTGAAGTTTTCAGCAAAATTACTGAGCTGAGAACACAAGCACAAACCGCAACAGGTGCACAGGCACGTGAAGCAGAAGATGCATTGTCTAAAATGGTGAGCAGTGGAGCAATTAACGTTGCGGTGGAAGCTTACCCTGAGCTGAAATCTGATGCGATTATGGCGAACCTGCAAGAAGAGATTGTTTCAACAGAAAACAAACTTTCATTTGCAAAGCGTGGCTATAACCGTGCATTAGAAGCCTATAAAGCTTATATTGCCTCCATGCCAGCGGTATTTATTGTTGGTATTATTCCTAGCCTAAAAATCGATAAAGATTATTGGCGTCTTGATGAAGAAACGATTAAAAGCGAAGAGTCTCGCCGCATTAATTTTGATTAAATATCGTCGTTATTGATATGTCGCTTAGGGTATATTGCCCTAAGCGAGCTAGTCATACAGGGAATTTTATGGATTTTAGAGACGTCATACGCAAAAACAATATTCGTACCCGTTTGGTGGTGATTAGCTATATTTTTATCATGCTTATTGTTGGTTTATTGGCAGATACTGCAACACACCCTGATGAGCGAATTGGTTTTTTTGATAATCTACTGATGTTTGTCACTTTTCAACAACTACCCGTGGCGACTTTAATTATTTTAGGGCTCACCTTTTTAGGGCTAATTTATATTCATTATCGTGGTCATAAAATGATGTTAGCGGGTATGAATGCAAAAGAAATTACTGCTGAAAATGCTAGCACCCCTGAAGAAAGGCAGCTATGTAATATATTAGAAGAACTCAGTTTAAGTGCTACTTTACGCTATGTTCCCCGTTTATATATTTTAGAAAGTGATGAGCCAAATGCTTTTGCTGCCGGTTGGACATCAAAAAATGCATTAGTCGGTGTCACTCGTGGCTTATTAGAGACGTTGAATCGCCAAGAAGTCCAAGCCGTTATGGCACATGAAGTCGGTCATATTATTCATGGTGATTCTAAGTTGACCCTGTATGTGGGAATTTTGGCGAATGTCATTCTCACTATCACTAATATATTTAGCCAGTTATTTATTCGTACTGCTGGGCGGAGCCGCAATAGTGCCTCAAATAAGGCGCAAATTATTTTATTAGCGCTCAATTTTGTGTTGCCGTGGATCACGCAAATTCTTTATTTTTACCTTTCACGAACCCGCGAATATATGGCAGATGCGGCGGCGGTTGATTTAACCACAGATAACCAAGCGATGATCAGTGCACTGAGAAAGATTTCAGGGAAACATGAAAAAACAGAGTATGACCATTCCAGTACTGGTGATGCTTATCGTAGTGCCGCTTATATTTTTAATAAAGGGGATTCGGTATTTTCAACGCATCCTTCAATTGAAAATCGTATTGCGGCATTAGAAGGACGTAAGAAGTTTTAAATATATACTCGTCATACTTCAAGTTGCAGCGTTGTTGACTACACTCACTCGCGCCAGTCACATAGTCATCTATGCTCCTTGCGACTCGCTCATTTGTCGCCTAGCTGCACCTCGAATTATTTAGAGTATACATACCTCTTAAGTGAATTTTTGTTGATATCTGGCGTTTTTTTTAGCTTGTTTGCTTTGTGGCGCTGGAACCCTGCGCCATTAGCTTCTATAATTCGGCAACCGTAACTTTATGAAGTTATGCATTTCATTTCAGATTTTCATTTAACCAGGTTACCATTTTATGACTGACATAGCGCATCACTGTACCATTGTAGGTATATCGGGAGCTTCTGCATCCGGAAAAAGCCTTATCGCGAGTACCCTATATCGGGAACTCAGGGAAAAGGTCGGTGATCACAATATCGGTGTTATACCAGAAGATTGTTATTATAAAGACCAAACTGATATCCCCATGGAAGAACGGTTAAAAGTGAATTACGACCACCCAAATTCAATGGATCACAGTCTGCTCTATCAACACCTCAAAGCTCTAAAAAACGGCCAATCCGTTGAAATTCCCCAATATGACTATGTCGCTCATACCCGTAAAGACACCACTATCCACTTCAGACCTAAAAAAGTGATTATTATCGAAGGGATCTTGTTGTTAACTGATAAACGCTTGCGTGAAGAGATGGACTTTTCAATTTTTGTGGATACTCCGCTCGATATTTGCTTGATGCGCCGGATAAAACGTGATGTAAATGAGAGAGGTAGAACATTAGACTCAGTTATTGAACAATATAATAAAACTGTTCGTCCTATGTTCTTACAATTTATTGAGCCGTCTAAGCAATACGCCGATATTATTGTTCCACGCGGTGGTAAGAACCGCGTTGCCATTGATATCTTAAAAGCGAAAATCGGCGAATTTTGCCAAGACTAGCCCAGAGGCTTTAAGGCGATGAAAAATGAAGAAGGGGGATACCGTCATGCGTCTCTGTGACCGCGATATTATTCAATGGTTGGATGAAGGAAAATTAGTCATCAACCCACGCCCACCAATTGAAAGGATCAATGGCGCTACTGCTGATGTGTGCCTGGGAAATCAGTTTCGTGTTTTCCGAGGGCATACCGCTGCGTTTATTGACTTAAGTGGCCCAAAAGATGAAGTTAACGCGGCATTAGATCGCGTGATGAGTGATGAAATTATTCTTAAAGATGATGAGCCATTTTTCCTTCACCCAGGCGAATTGGCACTTGCAGTCACTCTTGAGTCCGTTACCCTGCCTGATAACGTGGTTGGGTGGTTGGATGGGCGTTCATCATTAGCACGGTTAGGTTTAATGGTGCATGTCACAGCGCATAGAATTGATCCCGGTTGGTGTGGGCAAATTGTGCTAGAGTTCTATAACTCAGGTAAATTGCCATTAGCCCTGCGTCCGGGTATGGTGATCGGAGCGTTAAGCTTTGAGCCATTATCAGGTAGTGCAGATCGCCCTTATAATAGCCGACAAGATGCTAAATATAAAAATCAGCAAGGGGCGGTAGGTAGTCGCATTAGCGAAGACTAAAGATGTATGACGGATTTACTATATATATACTTATCGTAAATCCGTAAATTGCAGGGACAGGCCTTTTTTGGCGTAGCAGACATAATTTAAGCGAGGGAAGAATGAAACGGTTTCTGACGACACTGGTCATTTTATTGGTTGTGGTTGTAGTAGGGCTAACCGCGTTAGTGATGCTCGTTAATCCAAATGACTTCAGGCAATATTTGGTCGAAAAAGTGGAGAAAAAGAGCGGCTATCAGCTCGATTTCAAAGGTGATATGCGTTGGCATGTTTGGCCGACACTCAGCATTATTACTGGCCCTGTCTCGGTAACTGCACCAAATGCCAGCCAACCTGTTTTAAGTGCGGAGAATATGCGCCTTGATGTGGAACTATGGCCTTTGCTTTCTCATCGCTTATCCGTTGAACAAATCGTTTTAGACGGCGCTGTTATTCGCCAAACCCCTGAAAGTGAACCGCAAATCAATGCTAACTCGCCAATAGCGCCTGAAGGGCATCAACGTACACCAACCTCCACAGAAAAAAGCCAATGGTTGCTCGATATTAATCAAGTTGAAGTATCGAATAGCTTGGTGATTTGGAAAACTAAAAACGACGAATACAATTTACGCAATATTGATCTCTCACTAAAAAAAGGTGATGAGCGTAAAATTAAAGCTAAATTTAGTGGTAACTTAAATAAGAACCAGCAAGAGTTGCGCTTTGATGCACAAGCTGAGTTAGATCTTTCGCAGCTATCGCATCAAATTAGCGGACAATTAAGCCAATTTGATTATACTTTTACGGGTGTTGATTTGCCTGAAGGTGGTATTACGGGGCAATTTACCGCTGACTTTGCCTATATTAAAGATGATATTGCCGCAGCCAGTTTAAGTAATATTGTGATCAAAGCGAATGATAGCGAACTAACAGGTAAAATTGATGCCAAGTTGGGAAATATTCCTGATGTCAATGTGCAGCTTTCCTCAACCACATTGAACCTTGATAAGCTGCTAGGTGCTCCGCATGCACAAGATAATACGAATAGCAGCACTAACACTAATGCAACGAATGAAACAGAGAACCCCGCACGAGTTGGTGTGAAACCCGTTATATCTGGCAAACAAGTGAAAAAATATGATTTATCGAATTTGAAATCATTTACTGCCAATATTAACTTGAATATCGATAATTTGGTGTACCGCGGAATGGCGGTCAATGCCGTCAAATTTGCAGCACAAAATCAAGCACCACAACTAGTGATTTCACAGCTTGAAGGTAAGGCGTTTGGTGGGCAGTTCTCACTTCCTGTCACTATTGATTATGCTAATGTTCCTGCACAATTAACAGCTAAACCGAATATTCAAAATATCGATCTCACGCCGTTATTAAAAGCCTTTAATATGCCTGAGAAACTGAGCGGTATTGTCACTATTAACGCCGATTTGTCTGGGCCGGGCTATGATGACCATGCGGTGAAGAACTTATGGCAAGGCCCCGTTAATTTTAGCCTGCGTAATGCACGCTTAGCGGGTCTGAATATTCCATTATTGATCCAACAATCGATTTCACGAGTGACTAATAAAATTAATGCTCCTGTGAATACCGGTAATTATACCGAAGTAGAATTATTTACGGTTAATGGCCGCTTAAATAAAGGCATTATTAATATTGCTTCGATGCAAGCGACTTCACCGTTGATTTCAATTTCAGGCCAAGGTTGGGCTAATGTGCCAGCGGAAAGCTTAGATGTTAACTTAGGTGTACAAATTACTAAGGGGTGGGGGGGCGATTCACGCTTTATCCAACAATTGCAAGCGATGACCATTCCGTTACGTATTTATGGCGGATGGAATAATCTGCAATATCAACTGAATGTTGAAAAACTGCTGCGTAATGAGCTAAGAAGTCAGGCTAAAGAAGCCATTGGTAATTTCTTGAAAAAAGAAGAGAAACAAGGGCTCAGTGATTTATTGAATGCGTTGTAAGCTTTTCATTAATAAATGGCATCATCAGCACAAGATGCCATTTATTTGCATAAGCTTATTAGAGTACGTTAGGTGCGTGTTGATATTGAGGTCTGTTAGCATCTACTTTTTTAGCTGCTTCTTTTATAGCTTGGTTATCTTGATAACCTTTTTTGGCTTCAATCTTATTTTTAACGCCGTCTGCGCTATTTAATTTTTGTTCAAATTTTGTAAGGGTTTCTCGTTTTTTAGAGTCGCTTTTGTAACCTACATCATCTAATCTTTTTTTATAATTGGATGTTTTTTCTTGTAAATCATTTAATTGAGCTGACAGCTGTTTAAACTGATTTTCATTTTTTTCCCCATCTATAGCCCCATGTTCATTATTTATACTATTTAGCAAGCTGCTCATACTTTTTAAAATAGAGTTGACATCTTTTTCTATTCCTTTTAATTCTTTAAGCTTAAATATTCCACTGTCAACTTTGTTAGTATTTTGCTGACTTATTACTGGATTTGATGAAGAGCTATTTGATGCACTTTTTATGCCTCCAGTGATACCTGAGTTCTTAGCTGTGTTTTGTGCATATTGCAACGAATTGACTTTATTTAATTGGGAATTATTGACTGACTGAACCATTCTAACCTCGAATAACATTATTAAGTTGCCCAAATTATTGAATATCCCAATAATAAACTCTTTCAAAAAACGCCTTCAGCTTATCAATATTGGCTGAATATTTTATCAATAAATACAAATCGACCAATAAAACAGCAAAAAAATACCGGCCAATTGACCGGTATTGTGTATGTTATGAGTACATCATCAACAATGATTATTCTTCATCGTCAGTATGTCTTTTGGGTGGAATAATCAGTACTTTGCTAATACGGTGGCTATTGACTTCCAACGCTTGGAAAATACAGCCATTGATTTCAATTTTTTCACCTTCTTCAGGGATACGCTGAAGGTGTTCCATCAATAGGCCCGCAATCGTTTCATACTCACGTTTGTCTTCTAAGTGAATTGGCACAAACAAAATAAGGTCTTCTAATGGCATAAAGCCATTAGCAACCCAATTGCCATCTTCCAATTTTTGAATATCGTGGCGTGAGTCGTTGTCTTCCGAGCCCTCAGGTAGGTTACCTGCGATAGTTTCCATTACGTCGGTCAATGTCACCACACCTTCAACGGTACCAAACTCATCAACCACAAACGCAAAGTGAGTTTGTGCCTTACGGAACTGTTCAAGGGCTTTTAGCAGTGATAAGCCTTCAGGGAAGATCAGTGGCTGTGAAATCAGTGCACGTAAGTTCAATGGTTTTCCGCTTAGCTGCTGCTTAACCAAATCAAGGATATGAACGACACCAACAGGTTCATCACTGATCGTTTCATCAATCACCACAAAACGTGAATGCGGATTTTTTTCCATTAATTGCAATAAATCACTAGCAGATTTATTGATGTCTAAATATTCCACATCGTGACGAGAGGTCATGATACTTTCAACGTTACGCTGCGCCATCCCTAAAACACGGGCAATCATTTGGCGCTCTTGCGGATCAAATACAGATTGGTTGTCAGCAATTAAGCTTGAAGTACGTGCATCCAACTCGGCACTTTCATGTTTACCACTCAAAATACGCAATACTGCTTCAGCGGTACGTTCACGTAGTGGGCGGCTGCCTTTTAAGAATTTACGGCGATTGAACTGGGCAAATTGGTTCAGTACCTCAATCATAATTGAGAAACCAATTGCTGCGTACAGGTAGCCTTTCGGTATAGCGTAACCGAAACCTTCAGCCACCAAGCTAAAGCCGATCATCAGTAAGAAGCTAAGACACAATATAACGATGGTCGGGTGATTGTTTACAAAGCTAGTTAACGGCTTACTTGCCCAAATCATTAGAGCCATTGCGATGGTGACAGCTGCAACCATAACACCTATATGGTCAACCATACCGACAGCAGTAATAACGGAATCAAGAGAGAATACCGCATCTAGGACAATGATTTGTGCAACCACAGCCCAGAAATTCGATGTTTTTCGTTGGGTATTGGTGTGTTCGTCCGCACCCTCTAGCCGTTCGTTTAACTCCATTGTGGCTTTAAACAGCAAGAATAGCCCCCCGACTAGCATGATAAGATCTCGGGCGCTAAATGGGTGATCAAAGAGTGTAATTAATGGCTTGGTGAGCGTGATGAGCCAAGACAAGCTAAATAACAAGATGACACGCATAATCAGTGCAAGCATCAGACCCGTTACGCGGGCGCGATCACGCAGCTTTTGCGGTAGCTTATCGGCCAAAATGGCGATAAAAACGAGGTTATCAATACCAAGAACGATTTCTAGAACGATTAGGGTGGCAAGCCCCGCCCAAATCGAAGGATCTGCGATCCATTCCATACAGTTTGTTTTACCTTCTAATATGACGGCTTATACCGACTGGTGAATAATGCGGTTTGTTGTCGCAAATTTCAATAAGAATTCACGCTGAAGAGACGATAATCTACAAATTATGTTTCGTTTGCGCCAACGATTGCATCAATAACTACCCAGAGGAACAAACCTGAGTTAACATGTGATCCTGTTAACAGAATTGTCAGCAATAAGATTGTTGGCGTAGGTCTTAATCAGACAGGAGTTTTTCATGTCAAAGCAACAGATTGGCGTTGTCGGTATGGCTGTCATGGGGCGCAACTTAGCGCTGAATATTGAAAGCCGTGGTTATTCAGTCTCTATTTTCAACCGTTCAAAAGATAAAACGGATGAAGTTATTGCCGAAAATCCAGGGAAAAAATTAGTTCCCAGCTACACAATTGAAGAGTTTGTCGACTCTCTGGAAAAACCACGCCGTATCCTGTTGATGGTGAAAGCGGGTGAAGCAACGGATAAAACGATTGCTGCATTGACTCCGCATTTAGACAAAGGTGATATCCTGATTGATGGCGGCAACACGCTGTACAAAGATACTATTCGTCGTAACCGTGAATTGTCTGAACAAGGCTTCAATTTTATTGGTACCGGTGTTTCTGGTGGTGAAGAAGGCGCTCTGAAAGGCCCATCTATCATGCCGGGTGGTCAAAAAGAAGCTTACGAGCTAGTCGCGCCAATTTTGAAAGAAATTGCTGCAAAAGCGGAAGGCGAGCCTTGCGTAACCTATATCGGTCCAGATGGCGCAGGCCACTATGTGAAAATGGTTCACAATGGTATCGAATACGGCGATATGCAGCTGATCGCAGAAGCTTATTCATTACTGAAAGGCTCTTTAAACCTCAGCAATGAAGAATTGGCAGAAATTTTTGCTGATTGGAACCAAGGTGAGCTGAGTAGCTACCTGATCGAAATCACCGCTGACATCTTCAAGAAAAAAGATGAAGATGGAAAATATTTGGTTGATGTGATTTTAGATGAAGCAGCAAACAAAGGTACAGGTAAATGGACTAGCCAAAGTTCATTGGATTTAGGTATCCCAGTGACCCTGATCACTGAATCTGTATTCGCACGTTATATCTCTTTCCTGAAAGACCAACGCGTTGCGGCATCTAAAGTACTCACTGGCCCAGTGTTGAAACCTGTTGAAGGCGATAAAAAACAATTTATTGAGAAGGTTCGTCGCGCTCTGTACTTAGGTAAAATTGTTTCTTACGCACAAGGCTTCCAACAGCTGAAAGCGGCATCAGATGAATACAATTGGGATCTAAACTACGGTGAGATTGCTAAAATCTTCCGTGCAGGCTGTATCATTCGTGCTCAGTTCCTGCAAAAAATCACTGATGCTTACAACGACAATGCGCAAATTGCGAACCTGTTGTTAGCGCCTTACTTCAAGCAAATCGCTGATGAATATCAGCAAGCTCTGCGTGATGTGGTGTGCTATGGCGTGCAAAATGGGATCCCAACACCGACGTTCTCTGCGGCGATTTCTTACTATGATAGCTATCGTGCGGCGGTATTGCCTGCTAACTTGATCCAAGCACAGCGTGACTACTTTGGTGCTCACACTTATAAGCGCACCGATAAAGATGGCGTATTCCACACTGAGTGGATGGAGTAATATTTAAAGTATTACTGTGATATTAAACAGTGATAGAGGGTGCTGTTAATTAATACAGCACCCTCTATTTATAGGTAGTTAAAATACACTTAAATTATTTTTTGTAGATGCCTATGCGGAAATTTCTTGTTCTCTTATTGTTGCTGGTACTGCTTAGTCCGCTAGCGATTGATCTATACTTACCGACAATCCCTGCGATTGCCATCGCATTAGGGTCTCCTGAGTCACTGATCCAATCAACCATTGCACTGTTTATTTTAATTTTTGGGTTAGGACAGTTAATTTCAGGGCCATTGATTGATCGTTATGGTCGTAAACCTATCGCAGTAATTGGTATTTTAATTTATATCATTGGCTCATCTGTTGCTGCGTTATCAACGACGGCAGAGATTTTTATTGCTGCAAGGGTACTACAAGGCGTTGCTGTTTGTTGTACTGGTGTGGTGGCCTTTAGTGGCGTACGTGACCGATTAAATGGCACTGAAGCGGCTCGTGCATTCGGTTTCTTAAACGGTACATTGAATATTGTTCCAGCGTTAGCACCACTTTTGGGTGGATTTCTTGCTGAATATTGGGGATGGCGAGCACCTTTTTGGTTCTTAGCGCTATACGCGTTACTTATTTTAGTATTGGTAGTGGCATTTTTACCTGAAACCCGCCCTGAAAGTTTAAAAGACGTTAAAAAACTGCAACTGAATCATTACCTGCATATCTTACGCCATAAAAACTTCCTGATATTTGCGTTAGTCAATGCAGGCAGTATGGGGATGGTATTGACCTATGTTTCCTTTTCTCCCGTAGTATTAATGGGGGATTCAGGTCTCACACCATTACAGTTTTCTTTAGCATTTGGCGCAAATGGTTTTTGGATCATGTTTGCCAGTTATGTAGCGAATTATTTCATTCCTAAGATTGGTCGCCCAAACTGCTTAAAAGCAGGCAGTATTTTTATGGGGCTGGGGTGCTTAGGGTTATTATTCGGTTTAACCTTATTGCCTGCTTCACTACAAAATCACTGGCTAGCCTATATTTTACCTGTCGCTTGTGCCTGCACTGGCCTTGCATTTATGATGGGAACGGCAACCAGTTATGCTTTAGAACCTTTTGAAAAGGAAGCAGGAACCGCTTCTGCATTAGTCGGCTTTATTCAAATGGCGGTGGGAGCTGCATTAAGTTTGCTAGCGATTTATTCAATGCTACCTGCAAAATGGGCATTGGCGGTTTTGATGCTATTAGGTTGTGTGATTGCGCTAAAAGCAAGGAATACCAGTTTAAAATTAGCTAATAACTAATTGAGTTAGGGGAACGGTATCGTTCCCCGCGTACAGCAAATTACTCTGCTACCAACTCATGTCGTGCGGCTTGAGCTAGAAAGTGGCTACGATCACGGTATTTTGATGGATGCCCTTTGACCTGAATATCAATTCTTTTTATCAATGTGTCTGGTAATGCAATATTGATCCTTTGCTGTTTTCCCTCAAAGTCAGACAAATCAATATCAATGACAAACCAGCTAGTAAAATCTGAGTAGTCAGGGTTGGCTGAATAGGTTAAATATCCTGCATCTTCTATTTGTTCCACCAAAGCTTTCCCATTAATAACCATATCTTCGACAGTCAATAGAATGGCCTCACGTACTATCGATGGGATCTCTTTTTGGCTATCCGCTGCTGAAAAGCAGCCATAACCATAGGCTTCAAATGCAGGAACAACCATACCAAATGCCGTGTTTTCATCTTGTGGTATTTCTACACCCACTGAAAAAAACATATTCACCTCCGTAGGTGGCGGGGATCAGATCCCCGCCGTTTTCTTAATGGACTTAACAGTGCCGATTGGCAAGCTTTTTTTGGGATGCGGAACAGGAAATGTTTTACCTGTTATTGGAGACCACCATATTTGATGACTTCCTCCGTTGTGCCGTTTTAACTCACAGCCCGCAGCTATTAACTCCTTTACTAGGTCAGTTGATTTCATAGATCCTCCTAACCTACAAATCATTATACACAAATATACACACAATAAAATATGCCTTGGCGTATTCGATCCGTGAGCCAACAAACAAAAAATAAGCGTAGTTTATGATTTATTGATAATAAGAGGCAGCAAGTTATACTTGGGGTAACAGTATGTTGGTTTAAGGTATGACGACAAAATGATAAACCCGCTATTAAAACAGCCACGAGTGGCTAACGGTGATGTGTTTTTGAGCGCGAATACATCACCATAGGCAGCGTTCTATGGTAATAACTATTATACAATCAGGATTGTTACCATGAATCAAAAACATTGGTCAAAATACCAATTACTTCATGAAGTTGTACAGAACCCGAACATTCATATTAAAGGGCATCATAGCTATTACAGCGACTGTTGGGACAATGGCTTTGAGCAGTCGGTTGTTCGTTATCTTGCAGGAGATGAGGGTAGCCGTGATTGGCAGTTAGCTTGGGATGTCGATCAGCTGTATATCGGCGATTATGTCTGCATTGCGGGCGAAGCGGTGATTTTGATGGGAGGCAATCACACTCATCGAATCGATTGGTTTTGCTTATATCCTTTTGTTGAACACATTGAAGATGCTTATATCGGCAAAGGCAATACGATTATAGGCGATGGTGCTTGGATTGGTATGCGAGCCATGATCATGCCAGGTGTTCATATTGGTGAAGGTGCGGTGATTGCAGCCAATAGCGTGGTGGTCAAAGATGTAGAACCATACACGATTGTAGGCGGTAACCCTGCAAAACCTATTGGTCAACGCTTTTCGGCTGAGATTATTGCTGAACTGCTTGAGATGAAAATCTATGATTGGCCAGAAGAGAAATTTACTGCCTTGAAGCCTTATTTGTGTAGTTCAGATATCACGGCATTAAAAACAGCATTAGCCATGTTTTAAGTCATTCACAGGGAATGATAGTGCATCATTCCCTTTATCTTATTTAAAACTATTTTTTACCGACTAAGTAGCCAAAGACAAAGCCAATACCCGCAGCAACGGTAGCTGCAGCGAGCGGGTTACTTTTGACCGTATCTACCGCGCTACTTAAGGTGTCGCAGCCTTGGGCTGCGCATTTGCGTATTGAGCCCTTAATTTGATGTTCAGTGGAGCCTGTTGCTTCACCATAAGTTTGTTCCGCTGCACCTGCGGCTTCTCTGGCTTTGTTTTCTGCTTTGTCGAATAAACTCATTATATTCTCCTTAATAGTCAACAGTTGTCATTATTAAGTGTAGCAGCCTCAGCAATATCTCGCGTGCATTTTACTTAAACTGAGCAACCTTTACGTTCACTCTTCAAGACGTATAAATTCAATAAGAGTTGGATTTGCAATATTCTGATAGTCTTCAGTATTCAAAATAATTGAGCGTTCAAGTGTACCTGCATTAAACGCGAGCTCATCAAAACGCTCAAACAATAAAGGATCGGCGATCAGCTTTAGCGATGGATGAAAGCTAAATGGCGGGATTGCACCGAACACACAGTGTGTCAGTTCATCCACTTCTTTTGGGCTAGCGAGTGATGCGCGTGTTCCCCCCATTGCATGGGCAATTTTACTTAAATCGGCTTGTTTATCAGCAGGTAAGATAGCAAGTACATGTTGACGAATACCGTTGCCTTTGACGTGACAAACCAGTCCTTTTGCTCCTTGCCCTAATTGGGTTCCGCGAATTTTGGCAACTTCTTCTGATTTTCCTGCGGTTGAATGCTCCATAACACGGTATCTGGCATTATGTTGATCAAGCAGTTGGGTTAATTGGCTAAAAATGGTGTTTTCTGACATGGTGCTCTCTTTTCTTTTAAATCAATCTGATGGAATGATAGCAAGTCAGAGGTTATATACAACTTGGTTCGGTTGGAAGGGGTGTAGCAGCCCAAAAAGCAGGCTGCTATAGCTATCACTGATGACGTTCTTTCAAACGGTTAATAATAGTCGATAAGTCGAGGTCTTGATCTTGCAGTAGCACCAGCAAATGATACATCAAATCAGCGGCTTCATTGGTCAACTCGGCACGATCATTTACCGTTGCTGCTAGGGCTGTTTCAACGCCTTCTTCACCGACCTTTTGCGCTATACGTTTGGTTCCGCTTGCATATAAACGCGCAGTGTAGGAGCTTTCAGGATCAGCGGTTTTGCGTGATTTTAATAATGTTTCTAGCTCAAACAAGAAACCCCAATCCGTTTGTGCGGGAGCAAAGCAGCTCTCAGTTCCATTATGGCAAGTTGGGCCGATTGGCTGCACTAAGGCTAACAAAGTATCGCTGTCACAATCAGGGTAAATATCCACTAAATTAAGGAAATTCCCTGATGTTTCACCTTTTGTCCATAAGCGTTGCTTGGTTCGTGAATAAAAGGTGACTTTGCCACTGTCTAGGGTGGTTTGTAAGGCTTCAGGGTTCATATAGCCAAGCATCAGCACATCACCCGATGTTGCGTGCTGCACCACCACAGGCATCAGCCCATCCACTTTTTGCCAAGCGAGTTGGTCACATTGTTGTTTGGTTAACATACTCTAATTTGAACTCCATTTTCTGCAAGGTACTGCTTTAATTCACCAATATTGATAATTTGCTTGTGAAACACTGATGCGGCGAGTGCACCATCAACAGCTGCGTCAGCAAAGGCATCAAGGAAATGCACCATCTCACCAGCACCACCTGAAGCAATTAAGGGGACTTGGCAAACTTCACGAACTTTTTTCAGTTGTACTAGATCGTAACCTTGGCGTACACCGTCTTGGTTCATCATATTTAACACGATTTCACCCGCTCCACGTTGCTGTACTTCAGTAACCCAATCCAGCGTTTTCCAACGTGTCTGTGTTGTGCGTTTTTCATCGCCAGTGAATTGATATACCAGATAATCATTGGTTTCTTGATCAAACCAAGTATCGATACCAACAACAATGCATTGTACACCGAAGCGATCAGCTAGGCGGCTAATGAGTGTTGGATCTGACAGTGCAGGGGAGTTAATGGAAATTTTGTCTGCGCCAAAGGACAATATTTGTGCGGCATCTTCAACACTTTTTATTCCACCCGCAACACAAAATGGGATATCAATCACTTCAGCGACTCTTGATACCCAACTTTTATCCACTACTCGGCCATCCGATGACGCCGTGATATCGTAAAAAACCAGCTCGTCCGCGCCTTCTTGAGCGTAACGTTGCGCCAGCGGAACGATATCACCAATAATTTCATGGTTGCGAAATTGAACACCTTTGACGACTTGCCCATCACGAACATCCAAACAAGGAATTATGCGTTTTGCCAACATTCGATTGCCTCCGCAACGGTAAATTTGCCTTCAAGTAGTGCGCGACCGACGATCACCCCCGCAGCTCCCGATGAAGGGATCGCAGCAATATCCGCTAAGGAACCAATACCACCTGAAGCTTGCAAGGCAATATCAGGGTATTTTTGGCTGATTTCTTCGTATAAGCTGACATTAGAACCCGTTAAAGTACCATCTTTAGAAATATCGGTACATAAAACATGCTTCAAGCCATAAGGTTGATACATTTCAATCGCTTGTTCTAAAGATAAGTTGGAGTTTTCTTGCCAACCACTGATCGCAATTTCTTTTACGCCTTGCTGATTAATACGCACATCGAGCGCTAATACAATCGCTTCACCACCATAGCGTTCGAACCACGTTTTGACTAACTCAGGCTGTGTCACGGCGGTTGAGCCGATCACAACACGGGTTGCACCGGCTTCCAACAGCGCTTTGACATCTTCTTCGCTACGAATACCACCGCCCACTTGTACCGGAACAGAAACCCCCGCTAGCAGTTTTTTTAACAAGGCAATTTGACGTTTTTGTGGATCTTTAGCGCCTGTTAGGTCAACTAGATGGAGTAATTTTGCGCCTTCTTGCTCATATTGCTGTAAACGAGGAAGCGGGTCGTTGCCATAAGCAGTTTGCTTGGCGTAATCACCTTGATGTAAGCGAACAACGTTGCCATCAATTAAGTCTAAAGCTGGAATGATCATCTCGATTACATCTCCAAAAAGTTTTGGATCAGGCGAGAGCCTGCGGCTCCGGAGCGTTCTGGGTGAAATTGAACGCCATAAAAATTATCCTTATTTACCGCACTGCTAAATGGATTACCGTATTGGGTTTGTGCAATGGTTTGATTGGAAATTGGCATTGAATAGCTGTGCACAAAGTAAAAATACGCATTATCGCTAATCCCTTTAAATAATGGGTGACCCGCGAGTGGTTTGACTTGATTCCAACCACTGTGTGGAACGGGTAAGCCGTTAGCATCCATTTTTTGTACGGGGCTATCAATCAAACCTAATAATGGTATCGGCTCTTTACCCTCTTCACTGACACTGCCCATTAATTGCATACCTAAACAGATGCCTAAAACAGGTTGTGTAAGTGCTTTGATTAAAGGAACGAGTTCACGTTGATGAAGTTGTTCCATTGCAGCGCTAGCTGTACCAACCCCCGGTAGAAAGACCTTATCAGCCTGTAGGATAGTATTGGTATCACGGCTAATTTGTGGGTTGTAGCCTAAGCGTTTTACCGCATAAGCCACCGATGATAAGTTGGCACAACCTGTATCTAAGATCACAACGTTCATTACAGAACCCCTTTCGAACTCGGTAACGTGTCACCTTCCACTCGGATAGCTTGGCGTAATGTACGACCAAAGACTTTAAATAGGCTTTCCGCTTTGTGGTGATCGTTTTTGCCTTTCGTTTTCAGGTGGAGGGTACATCCCATGGCATAGGAAAGAGAGCTGAAAAAGTGCTCAATCATTTCTGTGCTGAGATCACCAACACGCTGATATTTGAATTCAGCTTTATATTCAAGGTGTGGGCGGCCTGAAATATCCAGCGCACAACGAGCTTGGCACTCATCCATTGGCAGAACGAATCCAAAGCGGGCGATACCTCGTTTATCACCTAATGCAATACGTAGCGCTTCACCGAGTGCTAAACCTGTATCTTCTACGGTGTGATGATCATCGATAAATAAGTCACCGCTAACTTCGACATTGAGTCGGAAGCCACCGTGAGTCGCAATTTGATCTAGCATATGATCAAAGAAGCCAACCCCTGTGTTGATTTTGCTGCCACCTTCTCGGTCTAGCCAAACTTCAACATTAATATTGGTTTCTTTGGTGACTCGCTCAACTTGTGCGTGACGGTCACGTTTAGTTAATTGATCGGTAATCGCGGTCCAATCAAGCGACTCAGCGTTATAGCGCAATCCTTTGATACCCATATTTTCAGCCAGTTGGATATCGGTTTCACGGTCGCCGATCACATAGCTATTCGCAAGATCAAGTTGGCCTTCGGTCAGGTAATTTTTAACGAGTCCAAGTTTTGGTTTACGACATTCACAGTTATCAGCGGGCTTGTGAGGACAAATCAGTACTTCGTCAAAGGTGATGCCTTGGGATTCGAAAACTTGCATCATTAAGTTATGTGGTGGCTCGAAATCAGCGGTTGGGAAGCTATCAGTACCAAGCCCGTCTTGATTGGTGACCATTACTAATCGGTAATTGGCTTTTTGTAACGCAAGCAAGCTTGGGATCACTGCTTTTTCAAATGCTAATTTACTGAGGCTATCAACCTGAAAATCAGTAGGGGGTTCAGTGATTAATGTCCCATCACGGTCAATAAAAAGTATTTTTTGGCTCATGAATATTTCCTATTTTCAGATTTAGCAAAGAGCTTCGATAGCTTCGATGACACGAACATTTTCAATTTCAGTGCCGATAGTGATGCGCAAACAGTTGGTTAACCCCAATTGTTTACTTTGATCACGTAAAATAATGCCTTGATCCCAGAGGGATTTAAACACCTTATTACCATCAGTAAAACGCACTAAAACATAGTTAGTTTCACTTGGATAAACCTTTTCGACGATAGGTAATTCACTGAGTGCTTCTGAGAGGGCGATACGGTTATCTGTGATGGTGGCAACACGATGTTTCATGGTTGCAATGCCTTCCATACTGAGTGCTTCCGCGGCTATCATGGCAACAGGGGTTGATAATGGGTACGGTGCAATCACTTTTAGCAGAATTTCAATCACATCAGCAGATGCTAAGGTGAAACCACAGCGTAGCCCAGCTAAAGCGAAGGCTTTTGATAATGTTCTGAGTACCACAAGGTTAGGGTAGTTGGCTATCCAGCCGGCCACACTGTATTGCGGGCAAAATTCAATATAGGCTTCATCAACGACAACCAGCGCACGCCCAGCCGCCATCTCAAGGACCTGAGCAAGATCTTTATTATCGATGATGTTGCCGGTTGGGTTATTTGGGCTGCAAATATAAATCAATTTTGTATTTTGCAAATTGTCACGAATAGCATCGATATTGAGTGACCAATCAGGCATTGCAGGGATTTTTTTCTGTTCAACGCCAAATGTTTCTGCACTTACGCTGTACATGCCATAAGTTGGAGGGCAGAACATAACGGCATCTTTACCCGGCTCACAAAATGCACGGATCAATAGCTCGATAGATTCATCAGCACCACGGCAAACTAACACTTCTTCAGGTGAAACACCTGCATAAGCCGCATAATTAAGAATGACACTGCTTGGTTGGCATTCAGGATAGCGGTTTAGATTGCGTTCATTAAACTGAAAGTCGGGTGCCGTTGGGTATTCGTTGGCATTGAGCCAAACATCACCATTACCACCTAAACGGCGAGCGGACATATAGGGCGTCATTTCTTTAACATTAGTACGCGCAAGGCTCGCTGCTTTAAACATTTCGCTCATGACTCACTCCTGATTTTGTTTTTGTAGTTCGGTGACGCGTAAGGTCACAGCGTTTTTGTGGGCAGTCAAACTTTCTGCCTGCGCTAATGTTTCAATTGTTGTGGCTAGCCCTAACAGCCCTTGCGGCGAAAGCTTTTGGACGGTCATCCGCTTCATAAAATCCGCAAGCCCAAGGCTTGAATATGTCGATGTATAACCGTACGTCGGCAACACATGGTTAGTGCCTGAAGCATAGTCACCCGCAGATTCAGGTGACCAATCACCCACAAATACTGAGCCTGCGCTGCTAATGAGATCAACTAAGTCATCTGCATTACGGGTTTGTAATATCAAGTGTTCAGGGCCATAACGGTTGCTAATGGCAACGCATTGTTCAATCGAATCAGCAATAATTACACGGCTGGCACTTAGTGCGGCTCTGGCAATCTCTGCGCGCGAAAGCTCTGCAAGTTGTCTCTCGGTTTCGTCAATAACGCGTTGTGCGAACTCGGCACTATCGGTTAATAAAATAACTTGTGAATCAGGGCCGTGTTCGGCTTGCGATAGCAAGTCAGAGGCGGTGAATGCAGGGTTTGCTTGGCGATCGGCAATCACGAGAACTTCTGATGGCCCCGCAGGCATGTCAATCGCTGCGCCTTCATGACTTTGGCTGACTTGACGTTTGGCTTCTGTAACATAAGCGTTGCCTGGGCCAAAAATTTTATCAACCGCAGGAATGCTGTTAGTACCAAATGCCATGGCGGCAATGGCTTGCGCGCCACCGACCTGAAAAATATCGCTGATCCCACACAGTTTTGCTGCATACAATATTTCATCAGCAATTGGCGGTGGCGAGCACAAAATAATTTGTCGACAGCCGGCAATATTTGCAGGGGTACCCAGCATCATGACAGTTGAAAGCAATGGCGCCGAGCCACCAGGGATATATAAACCGACCGCATCAATTGGCCGTGTAACTTGTTGGCAAATGACACCTGATTGCGTTTCTACACGAATGACAGCAGGCTTCTGTGCTTCATGAAAACGGCGAATATTACCAATTGCGGTTTTCATCGCGATTTTGATGTCATCACCGAGGCGAGCTTCGGCCTGTTCGACAGCATTGGCAGCAACACGAATAGATGAAATTGTCGTTTTATCGAAGCGTTGGCTCAACTCGATTAAAGCGTTATCACCATCCGTTTTAACCTGCTCAATAATTTGTTTCACCGCGCTTTCAATATTATCTGACGCGGCAATCGCAGGGCGGGTCAGTAGTGCTTTTTGTTCGTCAGCGTTACAGTCAGACCAGCGAATTGGTTGGTTAAATCCCATTTTCATGCCGCTTACTCCATCATTTTTTCAATTGGCAGGACTAAAATGGAGCTTGCCCCTAACGCTTTAAGTTTTTCCATGGTTTCCCAGAACAGCGTTTCGCTACTGACCATGTGCATAGCAACACGGTTTTGATCGCCCGCTAATGGCAGCAATGTTGGGCGCTCTGCACCTGGCAGTAAAGCAATGATTTCTTCTAAACGCTCACTTGGCGCGTGCAACATAATGTATTTTGATTCACGTGCTTGGATCACACCTTGAATACGTGTCATCATGCGATTAATTAATTGCTGTTTATCAGCCGACATTTCACCATCGCGTTGGATTAAGCAGGCTTTAGAACGGTAGATGACTTCCACTTCTTTTAGGCCATTGGCTTCTAGTGTCGCCCCCGTTGATACAAGATCACAAATAGCATCAGCAAGACCTGCGCGAGGAGCAACTTCGACAGAACCATTGAGCAAGCAAGATTTAAATTGAATGCCTTTTTCATCAAAGTAACGTTTTAATAAGTGTGGGTAGGATGTTGCGATACGTGAACCATTTAAACATTCAGCCCCTGTATAATTGAAATCGAGTGGTGCAGCTAATGAAAGGCGGCAGGCACCAAAATCAAGGCGGCGCAGTGTTTTATAGGAAGGAGTATCACCTTGTGCTAGGCGGCTTAATAGTTCTTCTTCTAATACGTTTTCACCGATGATCCCTAAATCAACTACGCCATCCATCACCAGCCCTGGGATGTCATCATCGCGCACACGAAGTAAATCAATAGGCATATTTTCTGCATAAGCAATCAGTCGTTGTTGTTGTAAATTAATTTTGATACCACAACGAGCTAGCAGCTCTCTCGAATCATCACTCAGACGACCTGACTTTTGGATGGCAATTCTTAATCGTGATTTGTCTAACATAATTTTACCCTGCTTATTCTGTAATAATTTTTTGATTAATAATAAAAAAACCCTCGGAAGTTTATCTTCCGAGGGTTTTCTTTATTTCGCATTTCAGCCACCGGAAGAGTCGTTGATCGTCTTCCAGCACACATCGCCCAAAAGACTAATCAGGATGATGGTGATGATGATGGTTGCGAGAAATACGATTCATATTAGCTTCCGTTACTTAGGTTGTTAGTTTTTATCAGTTGCTTAAACATTCACTAGGTAACAACCTATCCGATTTCGCGATCACAATGCAACCCTTTTTTTCAAAATAATCAATAATTGTTGGTGGTAGTTAGTTTTGTAGTGAATAATTGCAAAAATAATAGATTCGGAAGTTAAAAGGTTTTCGGCTAATCTAGTTGCAGATAAATGTAATCAATGGAGTCGGCAAATAAATGAAAAAGGTCACAATTATTGGATTGGGTTGGTTAGGATTACCTCTTGCTAGAGCTTTGTTAGACGATGGTATTGAAGTATCAGGTACGAAAACAACCTCTGATGGTGTTGCTGCGGCACGGGCAATTGGCATTGATTGTTACCCCTTGCAATTAGAGCCTGAATTAGTCTGTGAGCCTGATGATTTACAGCAACTCATGGAGAACTCGCAAGCGCTAGTGATTTTATTGCCACCGTCAAAAGTGAATGTGGCTCGCTATGTTGAAGCCATTAGCTTATTAGTTGATACCGCGATCACGTTTCATATTCCTCGCGTGATTTTTACTTCATCGACGTCTGTGTATGGTGAAGCAGTCGGTGAAATTGATGAGTCGAGTGAAAGGCAAGCAGACACAGCATCTGCCCAAGCATTAATTGATGTGGAAAATTGGTTGCATGCATTACCCAATATTTCTGTCGATATTCTGCGTTTGGCGGGGTTAGTGGGAGAAAGTCGTCATGCGGGGCGTTTTCTTGCAGGTAAAAAGTCTCTTAAAGGCGCAGCACAACCAGTGAATATTGTTCATCAAGATGATGTGATAGCTGCAATTCAATTATTGCTTAAGCAGCCTCAAGGCGGTCATATTTATAACCTTTGTGCTCCAGAGCACCCTCAACGCCATCATTTTTACTGCCAAGCATCTCAATCATTGAATTTAGAGTTACCTGAATTTATTGACGAGGCGGAGATTATTGGCGGGAAGGTGATCAACGGTAACCGTATTTGCCAAGAACTCGGGTTTGAATATCAATATCCAAACCCAATGCAGATGCCGATGAGTGTTTAGAGTTTGTCTACCTTTGTTGATGAATATTCAAAGATCAACAAGCTCTCGTTATTTCAAAGGGATCAGAACAATTTTTTGAAATGCAGGACGTGATTTTAGTTGGCTAAACCAGCGCTCTAAATGTGGAAATTCAGGGCGTTCGGTGACAATTTCATGCCATGGGTAGAAAAGTGGTGCGATCGCGATATCAGCAATACCAAAATTTTGACCATTAAAGTAAGGCTGATTGGCGAGTGCTTCATCGGCTATGGTCAGAAGCTTTTCAATGTTTTGATAAATCACACGGGCTGCTTCCGGATCGCGGTCAGCAACAGGAACCCGTACAATTTTATTCATCATTTGTTTGATATTGTCGAATAAACTACCACAACCCCAATCCAACCATTTATCTGCTGCGGCTTTCTCTTGAATGTCTTGTGCGACTAATAAGTGAGACTGATCAAACTTTTCCGTAAGGTAACGTAAAATGGCATTGGATTCCCACAGGGTAAAGTCATCATCCTGTAAAGTTGGAATGGTGCTGTTTGGATTCATTTTTTTATATTCAGGTGTATCAAGCCCACCAAACGGGCCTCCCACATCTTTTTGGTTATAAGCAACATTCAACTCTTCAAGGCACCAAAGAACTTTTTTGACGTTTGAAGAATTTTTACGGCCCCATACAGTTAACATAATTTGCCTCATTATTTTATGTTTCATTATTTATATTCAAATCATATGTACCTTAAATAAGATAGATGAAATCGTATCATAGCAACAATCTTTATTTGCCCTCAGTGGTTAAATTGGGTAAAAAGTCCTATATTAATAATGAATTAACCGTTTTGGTATTTGTAAAGGAGTAACCGATGGACAGAAAAGTATTCACATTAAAGGCACGCTATCTAGGAACAGGATTGGGCCTTTTGGTTGCGATAAGTAGTTATAGTTACGCAGCAGAAGCGCCGGTTGCTCCACAGATTGATGCAAAAGCTTATGTGTTGATGGACTACGATAGCGGCAAAATATTGGCATCAGGAAACCCAGATGAGCGTTTAGATCCTGCTAGCTTAACTAAAATGATGACCAGTTATGTGGTAGGGCAAGCGATTAAGGCTGGGAAGATCACGCCACAGGATATGGTCACAGTCGGTGTTGATGCATGGGCAACAGGAAATCCTGTATTGAAAGGCTCTTCACTGATGTTTCTGAAGCCTAAAGACCGCGTTTCAGTATTAGATTTGAATAAAGGTATTGTGATCCAATCAGGTAATGATGCCAGTATTGCACTTGCTGATCATGTTGCGGGTAGCCAAGATACATTTGTTAGTTTAATGAATCAATATGTGAAGCAATTAGGGCTGACAAACACACATTTTAAAACGGTGCATGGACTAGATTCTGAAGGGCAATACAGTACAGCTCGTGATATGGCTGTTCTTGCTCAAGCGATGATCCGCGATGTGCCAGAAGAGTATGCGTTACATAAAGAGAAAGAATTTACGTTTAATAAGATCCGCCAGCCCAACCGTAACCGCTTGTTATGGAGCCAAAACCTGAATGTCGACGGTGTAAAAACGGGGCATACCAGTGGTGCTGGGCATAACTTAGTGGCGTCAGCTACTGATGGTCCAATGCGTTTGATCTCCGTGGTACTGGGTGCGCCAAGTGATCGGGTGCGTTTCTCTGAAAGTGAGAAGCTACTCACGTGGGGGTTCCGTTTCTTTGAAACTGTCACACCAATTAAAGCGGATCAAACATTGCAAACTCAACGCGTGTGGTTTGGTGATAAATCTGAAGTGGCACTGGGTGTTGAAAAAGATGCCGCTGTTACCATTCCAAAAGGGCAATTACAGAATTTGAAGGTCAGCTATACACTAACCAATCCGTCGATTGAAGCGCCATTGGCCAAAAACCAAGCGGTGGGTACAGTTAACTTTATCCTAAATGATCAAATTGTTGAGCAGCGTCCCTTGGTGGTCAAAGAGGCCGTTGAGGAAGCGGGGTTCTTTGGCCGAGTGTGGGATTATATTGTGAAAACACTGAGTGGTTGGTGGAGCGCAATATTTGGTTAATGACTCATAAATAAAATAAAGAAGGCGCTTACTGTAAAGGTAAGCGCCTTTCTGTTATTCAGCATATAAAACCAGTAACAATATAGCGTTATTCGCAATGCGCTATTTTAATCGCTAAACCGCCTTGTGACGTTTCACGATATTTTGCATTGATATCTTTACCTGTTTCATACATGGTTTCGATCACTTTATCTAAGCAAACTCGTGGGTCACTCACACGACGCAGTGCCATCCGAGCCGCATTAACGGCTTTAACCGAAGCGATAGCATTGCGTTCAATACAAGGCACCTGTACTTGCCCACCCACAGGGTCACAGGTCAAACCAAGGTTGTGTTCCATAGCGATTTCCGCAGCAACACAGACTTGTTCAGGGCTACCCCCCATCAATTCTGCAAGACCCGCTGCAGCCATAGAACAAGCCACACCGACTTCACCTTGGCAGCCAACTTCTGCACCTGAAATTGATGCGTTCATTTTATACAGAGAACCAATCACACCAGATACTAAGAAATAGCGTGTATAGGAGTTTTCATTAACAGGGCGAATAAACTTATCATAATAAGCCAGTACAGCAGGAATAATGCCACAGGCACCATTGGTTGGTGCTGTCACGACTCGCCCACCCGCTGCGTTTTCCTCGTTAACGGCCAAAGCAAACATATTGATCCAATCAATTACTGCCATTGGGTCGGTATTGGTGTTGTCGCTAGTAACGAGTTGGCGACGTAGTGCCGCCGCACGACGGGGTACACGCAATGGGCCGGGTAATAGCCCTTCAGTGGTTACACCGCGTTCAATACCTGCTTTCATCACATCCCATATATCAGCAAGATATTGATGAATTTCTTCTTTGCTATGCAGTGCGAGTTCGTTTTGCATCACTAGAGCGGAAAGTGATAAACCAGTTTCTTTACAATGTTTTTGTAAGTCAGCAGCATATTTATACGGATAAGGAACTTGCACTGATTGTTCATCTGATTGGCCGAAATGTTCTTCATCAACAATAAAACCACCGCCAATAGAGTAATAGGTCTTCTTATAAATGGCTTTGTCTGAATTAAAGGCTGTGATAGTCATACCGTTTTCATGCAAAGGCAAATTGGTGGAATGAAAATTCATGCCGCCTTCAGTTGGGAAATCAACTTCATGCTGCCCTTGAGCCAGTTGTAATTTACCGCTTTGCTCAACATGACGAATAAAATTGGGAATGGCATCAATATCAACAGTATCAGGTAAGTTACCTGCAAGACCCATAATAATAGCGATATCAGTCGCATGGCCTTTACCAGTCAATGATAAAGAACCATACACATCAACGGCAACGCGTGTGGTTGAGGTGAGTAGGTTTTGTTGGATCAAGTCTTCAACGAATTGTTTACCTGCTTTCATCGGTCCTACTGTGTGGGAACTGGATGGACCGATACCAATTTTGAAGATATCAAATACGCTAATCATATTCAGCGCTTCCTATATAAAGTATAAAATTCTAATTATTAAGGCATGAATGCCGTATGCTCCGGCATCTTTTTTGAAGGGGGTGGGGATGACCGCCGGAGTGGTCATCCTCCTTATAAAAGCAATTAGAAGAACAACTTGTAGACTGCGGCAGAGATAGCCACTAAGCCCATGATAACGATAAACACATTACTGATTTTACCTGAGTACTTGCGCATTGCAGGTACTTTGCTGATTGCATACATCGGCATCAGGAACAGTAAGATAGCAATAACTGGGCCACCGAGGCTTTCAATGATATCCAGTACACCAGGGTTCAGAGTTGCCACTAACCAAGTGGTGACTAGCATGAAGATAGCTGTGCCACGGTTTAGTTTGCGGATATCAATTGTTTTGCCTTTTGCGCGGTAAGCACGTTCAACTAAGCCATTGAAACCTTCACGAGCACCTAAATAGTGACCAAGGAATGATTTAATTATAGCAACGAAAGCAATAATTGCGGCTGCAAACTTGATGAATGGTTGATCAAAGTAGCCTGACAGGTAATCAAGAATACTGATATTTTGTGCTTTTGCTTGGGCAAGGTCAGCTGAAGACAGTGTAAATACACAGCTGAACACAAAGAACATAACAGTGAACACCATTAGAATATGTGCAGATGCCAGTATGCGAGAACATTTTTGCTCTGCCTGATCGCCGTATTCTTCACGTTTAGCAACAGAGAATGCAGAGATAATTGGTGAATGGTTAAACGCAAAAACCATGACTGGGATGGTTAACCAAATAGTGACCCATATGCTTTGACCGCCGCTATGTTTCGCTGCTTCTGCGATGCCTTCCATGGTTAATGTATCTAGCACTGCACCATTCCAATGAGGAACCATATAAAGAGAGAAAGCAAGCAATACTGCAATGAATGGGAACACCAGCATACTCATCACTTTGACGATATATTTTTCACCGAAAGAGACGATTGCCATGATCCCACCGACTAGCACTAATGCCAATAACCAGCGTGGTGGGGCAGTAAAGCCCATCAGCTCAGTTAGGAATTTATGTACGTTATTGGTGATAGATACACCGTAAACCAATAAAATTGGATAGATAGCGAAGAAATAAAGCAGAGTGATCCAGTTACCTGCGGTACGGCCAAAATGCTCTTCTACCACTTCAGTGATATCGCCATCTGGTTTTGAACCAGAAAGTACGAATCGAGTCAGCCCACGGTGGGCAAAAAAGGTCATAGGGAAAGCTAATACCAACATCAGTAGAACAGGAAGTAACCCGCTCATACCTGCGTTGATAGGTAGAAACAGTACACCAGCACCGATAGCTGTACCATACAAGCCCAGCATCCATACTGTATCAGTTTTACGCCAAGCGCGAGCATCCCTAGTTTGCGAGGCTGTTTTATCGATGGAACCAACTCGAGTTGTATCCATAATAGTCTCCGAAATAAAAGTCAAAAAATAGGCACCTAGTGAAGGCATAACCATCACTGATGTTTTAATCTTTTGGTACGAACAAATAATCGCCAAATATAACGTGCAGTCTTTTGTTTCTACGTAACAATCTGATTGGAAATAAATATAAAACTGAGAGTAGATTTATTTTCAATCAGTTTTGCTAATTTTATATGTAAATTTGATAAACCGATTTTGAGGGTGCAAATGTACATATTTTCAGTAGAAATCACCGTGATCATACTCTCAAAAGAGAAAAATGTCCTCAATATTGCTATTTCACGATTTTTATAAAAATGTTAAAAAATTTACCTTAAGATTAACTAAAATAGTGTTATTTATCCTGCTAGAAAATAGACAGTCATAAGGAGTTATGCATTTATCTATATTTAGAGAGAGTAATGTTACTATGTTAATGAAGTGGTATTCTCTAAATAAATAAAGCTAGAATAAATTGGTTTTAAACAGAATTGCTGAATAAAAATGTATTATATACTTTTGGTTTTTTATTTAATTTATTGATTTTATTGGTTGATGTTGGTTTTTGTGAAGTGATTTACAAGGGTATTAGTTATCGTTTTTTTAGTTTCCTTATTTGCAATACATTAATGAAAAATGAAGATCTTCAAATAGGAAACTAATACTTATTTTTCGAAGCAAAAAATAATTAAAAAACGTTACAAAACATTTGTTAATTTACTGTTATTTATTTTTCGGAAAAAGTTCTTTTTTGTTCATTTTACGAATGAAAAAATAAAACAAAATGTTGATTCAACGCAAAATTCAGAGCTGGTTTAAAAAACACCAGCTCTGAATGATTAAGGCTATTATGCTTGGAACCAGCCTTTACGTATAAGAACAGAGAATACGAGATGATATAAGCGAGTCAAAGGTGCTTGGATTTTATAGCCAATGATAACCCAAAGAATTTGAGTTAATCCGCAAGCGATAAGGCCTAAAATAAATGCTCCTGCCATATCCAGTGGCCAGTGAACACCTAGATAAATACGAGACCATGCAATGGCAATGGCAGGAACTAACATTAGCAAGCCAACCCAAGTTCTTAGCCAGAACAAGAAAGCAAAGACAAAGGTAAAGACGATAGTGCCATGATTACTAGGGAAAGAAGAGGTTGCATCGTGATCAAGAAAATTGGTTCCTACACCCATAACAAAAGGGCGATCATGAGGGGCAACTAAGCCTACTAACCATGAGATAGCGAGGCCAATCACTAATGCGTAAGCGGTTTTACAGACAAATGCTCTCTGACGCGCCATGTCTGGTTTGGCTCCCCAGAACCAACAGGCGACAGTAAACAGTGGAAAGAGTAAAATCAGACGTTTAGCAATGATTGTCGCAAATGCAATGGTGCCACTCGCAGACTCTGGTGTCGCATTGATTAGGTTAAACAAATCCAGATTGAGTTGTTCCAGCACGGTAATGTACCTCGGAAAATGGGTGAAAATTAAGACTTATACTCTAAATAATTCGAGTTGCAGGTAGGCGACAAGCGAAGATAGTCGATGAGCATAGGTAAACTATGTGATTCGGCTAGCTGAGCGTAGTCAACACCCCTGCAACTTGAAGTATGACGAGTATAAAGCGAGAGAGTAGAGTTTCTTGCTGTATAGGTAAAGTCCCTTTATCTTAATAAAGAAAAAAATTTACGTTTTGTTAATGATCGACTTAATAGATAATTAACAAAAATCCTTATAAGGAACGCTTATGTGGATCCAAAAAGAGATCAGGTTAGCGGCAAAAGAAAGAGGCTTTCATTTGGTGACAGATGAGATCCTCCATCACTTACCTGAGATCAAGCAGATAAAAATAGGGTTGTTGAACGTATTCATTCAACACACATCGGCATCATTAACCATCAATGAAAATGCGGATTATACGGTAAGGCAGGACTTTGAAAGCTTTTTTAACCATGCGGTTCCTGAAGATGAACCTTACTATAAACACAATTATGAAGGCAGTGATGATATGCCAGCTCACCTGAAAAGCAGCATTTTAGGGGCGAGCTTAATGCTTCCTATAACAAACGGTCGATTGAATTTAGGGGCTTGGCAGGGTATTTACCTTTGTGAACATCGTAACTATGGTGGAGAGCGTCGGTTAGTTGTGACTTTACAGGGGGAGTGACTGACTTTCTATCAGCAACAAAAAACCCGATAGCGATAAAACATATAGTTGGCTATCGGGCTCCTCAATATGGGGACATCAAAGAAAAGCAGTGGCATAAATTAAGACCCTCTTTAAATAAGAAAGTTCGCAAGCAAGAAAAAAAAGTTGCATTATTTTTTACTTTTGGTAGGAAGTAGCACAAATTGAGCAAAGCAAGCGGCTCAACTTGAGCAGTGAGCCGCGAGATGGAAGCTTACTTGTAAAGGTCAAGGTGCTCTTTAGCGTAAGCTTCGAAATCAGTACAGCCACCGATATGTTTTTTATCAATAAAGATTTGTGGGACAGTTTGCACATCTACACCCGCACTTTTTGAAAGATCTTCTTTTGTGATCCCTTCAGCGTGAATATCGACATAGTTGTAGTCAAAGTCATCACGTTCATTTTTAAGTTTTTCAGCTAATTCTTTAGCGCGGACACAGTATGGGCAGCCAGGGCGACCAAAAATAACAGTGTACATAGTATCTCCTATATAACGAATTCCAGTTTTTTATTTACAATGCCCACTACTATGCCTATAACAAACCAGAAATAAAAGGTGATTTTTCCTTTTGTTGGTATAGGTCTGGTTTATACTCGTCATACTTCAAGTTGCAGCGCTTTTCGTTAAGGTATAAGTGACTACACTCACTCGCACTAGTCACATACTTTAGTATGTTCCTAGCGGCTCGCTCACTTGCCGCCTAGCTGCACCTCGAATTATTTAGAGTATATACTCTTAAAAAAGATTATGTGTTGAAAAGGATATGTTATGAGTAACAAGCCACAGCGCCAAATGCGTTCACTATCAGATTTGCCAAAGCCCATTTTAATTTTAGAAGGAATAGGGATCGTACTGCTGATAGTGGTATTGCTCGCGATGAATGGCTATCTAGAGCTCCCTGAGCCGTTGATGCAAAAAGGTGCATTAGTGGCGATTGTCATGGTTGGCATTGGCTGCTTGATCCCTGCGACGATTAATATTGTTTGGCGAGCGATCCACGGGCTAAGTTTTTTAGGTATAGATAATCAAAAAGCAGTTAGGCCGGGTAGAAAGCAAGTCAGCAGTGATGATGATAAAAAGGATGAAAAGGGGGAGTGAGCACGGTTTTACTGGTGTTTTCACAGTTGATGTGTGAAAATTGCCCACTTTTCTTACTAACCTAATACGTGTTAGTTAAAGCCAGTTTGTTTCTACCTGTTATCATTTGAGTTGAAGAAGGTTATAACCCATGGATACTATTAGTTACCCTGACATCTCACAATTACGTGAATGGCTAGATCAACTCAAAACATCTTATTTCGAGTGTGATTCTTGTGCTGCGTTGCATTTACCACATATGCAAAATATTGATGGCATCTTTGATGCAAAACTGGACATTATTAATAATGTGCTAGTACTTTCTGCATTAGCCGAGCTGAAACCAACAGCGATAGTGACTTTAGTCGCTAACATTAGTCAAATCAACGCGAGTTCTTTGACTGCAAAGGTTTTCCTTGAGATCAATAATGAAAACTTACCAAAGTTAATTGTTAGCCAATCATTTTCACTCGAAGCTGGAATGACGTATCGCCAGTTTTGTCATTTTCTACAACAAGCAGAAGATCAGATATCCTCAATTGTGTTTGAAATCTACAGTAATAACTTACTTTATTCGAGCCAAGACGAATTTGAGGAAGAAATGGCTGATCCTGAAGTTGATGATAACCCTTCTATAATCCTTCATTAGTTTTTAAATTATGTATTGTGAAAAATATCAGGCGGGAGAGTGCCATTCTTGCCAGTGGCTGGAATTTTCGGCAGAACAACAAATTCAATTAAAACAAGAAAACTTGTCTGCGTTATTGCCTTCATTATCCGCCTCTGTATTTCAACCTGCTGTTGCCAGTCCACAACAAGGGTTTCGTAATAAAGCCAAAATGGTCGTCAGTGGTAGTGTTGAAAAACCGATATTGGGGATCATTAATTCGCATGGTGAAGCGGTTAGCTTAACAGAATGTCCCTTGTATACTGAAGGTTTTTTAGTCGTATTTGATGTTTTGAAACCCTTTATCGCGAGGGCGGGTTTAACACCTTATAACATTGAACGTAAACGCGGTGAATTGAAGTATTTGCTGTTGACTCAAAGTCAGCACAATGGCCAATTTATGTTGCGTTTTGTATTACGCTCAGAAAAGAAAGTTGAGCAACTGAAAAAAGCCTTGCCTTGGCTACAGGAACAGCTCCCACAATTGGCCGTTGTGACTGTCAATATACAGCCTGTTCATATGGCAATTTTAGAAGGCGAACAAGAAATTATTTTAACAACTCAACAAACGTTACGTGAAGAATTTAATCAAGTACCGCTATTTATACGGCCTAATAGTTTTTTTCAAACTAATCCTGCGGTTGCCGCAAAGCTTTATCAAACCGCTCGTGAATGGGTAAGAACACTCAATATTACCAGTCTATGGGATTTATTCTGTGGGGTTGGTGGTTTTGGCTTACATTGTGCAGAAACAGAAACTAAATTAACAGGGATTGAAATCAGCGCTCCCGCAATTGCCAGTGCGACCCAGTCAGCTAAAGAACTTGGATTACAACATGTTGAGTTTCAAGCTTTAGATTCGACAAAATTTGCCACCGATAAAGAACACATACCTCAGTTAGTGTTAGTCAATCCACCAAGGCGTGGTATTGGTGAGGTTTTATGTAAGTATCTTTCAACTATGCAACCTGACTATATTTTATATTCAAGTTGTAATGCACAAACGATGGCAAAAGATATTGAGCGGTTAATGGGGTATCAGGTAGTGAAAGTACAATTATTTGATATGTTTCCACATACAGCACACTATGAAGTGTTAGTGTTGTTAATCAAAGGTGGTTAAAAAATAATGAAGCCATATTATTTAGAGTATAAATGGCTTCATCATTCTTTATTCAGAATGGGAAAGGATTAAAAACAATAATTAAATCATAATGACATAATTATTTAATTCGCTGACTTAATATTCTAAGTGAATTTTTTATTATATTAAAATCGATAAGCTATACTAAGTAAAATATCATTACTTTCGACTTTAAATTTAGAGTCAATAGTTTGTTTTTCATTTTTAATATTGATTGAATAATTACCAGCATTAAAATAACGATAACTTAAATCTATATCAACATTCGCTGTGACTGCATATTGAATACCTGCACTTAAACTCCAAGCAACATTGGGGGCTTTTGCACTTGAGGACGTCTTAACGCTTAAAGAGCTATCAGTGACAGTGGTATTGATATCATTTTTTAAACCTGCATAGCCGATACCTGCACCAATATAAGGGGTAAATGCAGTACTATTTTTTAGGTCAAAATAGGCATTTAGCATCAATGTTTGTATGCGTAATTTACTATCTAATTTGGTTGTGTATTTGTTTGTGGCGGATTTTCTTTCTGTTGAATTGCTATTTTGCCCGCGCATCATATATTCTATTTCAGTTCGGAGCGGAAAACTAAGCTTTTCGTAAAAATCGTAACCGATCGCTGCTCCATAGGTATAATTATCTTTTAACTTACTATCGAGATCGTAGTTATCCTTTAAATCAATAAATTTATACTTGGTATTTGATTTTGATGAGGTTACAAATGAATAACCGCCTTTAGCTGACATATAAAATCCAGTATTATCAGCAGCATTAGCTGTAAATGCAGTACTTCCAATTAGTAAGGCAAGAAAAGACTTTTTCATAATAATCCCTATGTTTATATTTAATATTTAACTAATAGATGTCATTAATTAGTTATTGTGACATAAATAAAAATAAATTTATAAATTAGTTTTTTTATTAATGCAATGACACTATCTTTTTTTAATCGCTTTGTTATATTTTTATTTAAATATTTATTTTTTAAATAAATTATAATTTGTTATTTTTGTGGTTTATTTATAATAAAACTCCTTGTTATTTCTATACATTTTTCACCATTGTTATTTCTTATAAAATCACTACTTTTTTTAACTACTCTATTGATGAATTCAATGAAGTTCCTTTTTTTATTCGTTACTAATAATCCTTTGTTGGGCTCAAAAAATTCAAAACCAATTTTATTTTTATAAGGTAATGGTTGAACTATGATAGCCATAGCATGGTTTTTATTGCATAAATCACATGCTAGAATTTCTCTTTTATTTGCGGCTTTATTAATTCTAAATTTTAATTCTTTTAAGGTTATCATTTCATTATAGCTATCAATATCATAATCCTTTATATCGTGATCTGTTGATAAATATGATGCTCCTGTTATTTCATTGTAGATAATGGTTTTATTTAAAACCTCTTTAGCGAGATATTTTGCTGAATAATATAAAAATAATTTAATTCTATCATTTGAGATGCTATTTTGTTGTGGATTTAGGCAGCTACACTTCACTATTTCAATTAATTTTTGAAAATTGGTGTTGTTTTCTATTGTAGATAATTGTATTGAGGGAGTGAGTATAGCTTTATTTACTTGGCTAAGAAGAATTTTAAGTTGATGAAAATACGGTCTTAATACTTTTTTTGATACGCAAATTTTCCTGACGTTTTTATCAATAACTCGATTCATATAATCGAAAACTTCTTCTTTCTTATTTATTGGTGGGTATGTGAATTGATGAATAGTATTTTGTAGGTCAGCAAAAATATTTTGATTGAACTGAGCCTTAAAAATACCATGAAATAATTCATTGAAACAAGTTTTGTTTTTATAGTGTAGGTGTTGCTCTTGTTGATTATTCGATTGCCCATAACGGAGGAAGTGAGAAGGAGTAATATTGAATGAGGCTATTAATTTTTGAATAAAGGTAATCTCTTTGTTTTTATAGGCATTGGCAAGAAACCTATCTGTTAACCCATAACATAAACCATCATAAATATAACGAATGTTGTCAATTCCAATGATTTTTTTGATAAACTCATCATGGGTGTTTTTTTTGATGTAATTAATTAAATCATATTGGTTAAATTTTATTGAATAGTGGTTTGTTTTTATTGGCATAGCGAAACCTTATGACTCAGTTAGATTCATTGGGGTTTAACTATAAGACATGGTTACCTTTCGTCTTGTATATTTCACGCAACTTATATCAGTGAATTATTTTAAAATAGATATTCTACGTGATAAATAAAAAAGGCTTGTAATAAACAAGCCCTTTTAATCTAGAGAAAATGAATAGTTAGTTTCTTTGCTCAAAAGCCAGTGCTTTGCGCTCTATCAGTCGCATAATAATGGTGAGGATCGCGTTAACCACGAGGTAAATGATGCCTGCAGCGACGAATGCCATCACATCCCAGCTTTGTCCAAAGACTTGGCTACTGTAACCCATAATATCCATCATGGTTATGGTGCTGGCGAGTGAGGTACTTTTGAATATTAATACCACTTCATTTGAATAAGATGAAAGTGAACGCTTAAATGCGTAAGGTAAGATAATACGCATTGTTTGTGCTTTTGACATCCCTAACGCTTGGCATGATTGCCATTGCCCTGATGGTATCGCTTTAACTGCGCCATGGAATAATAAAGTTGAATAAGCTGCACTATTAAGCGCTAGGGCAACCATCGCACATACCCAAGGTGTGGAGATAAAATCCCAAAGCATCGGGTAATTTTGCAATGATTTAAACTGGCTTGGCCCGTTATAAATTAAGAAAAATTGGACCAGCAGTGGGGTACCTGTAAACAACGTAATGTACACTTTGACTGCCTGTGAAATGACAGGTGTTTTCAGTGATAATATCAGTGTGAACAAGATGGCTAATATAAAAGCCACTAGCAGTGCACTAAAGGTTAGAGACAAACTGGTTGGTAAACCAGGCAGTATATCTAAGATCAGATCAATCATTGCGATTCACCTCGCTCAAAACGGGTGGTTCGCAATTCAATTCGTTTCAGAATAACTTGGCTTAATAAAGTGATAGCAAGGTAGATTAATCCAACGATGGCATACCATGTAAAAGGTTCATGGGTACGGTTAACGATGGTTTTTGTTTGCAGCATCAAATCATTAACACTAATTAAAGACACTAGCGCGGTATCTTTTAGTAGCACCAACCATTGATTACCTAAACCGGGTAGGGCATGACGCCACATTTGCGGCATGATAAAGCGAAAGAAAATGGTTCGCTTAGTTAGCCCAAGTGCAAGGCCCGCTTCCCATTGCCCATAAGGAACTGCTTTTAATGCGCCGCGTAGTGTTTGTGAGGCATAGGATGCATACAGTAGGGCTAATGCTACGACACCGCAGGCAAAAGGTGTGAAGTCAAACTCACCGCTGTCCGCAAAGAAAATACTTGGATCAATCTGTAAGGTGGCTTGCCAAAACCCTAAATTGATATCGATGCCATCGCCTAACAAATTTATCAGCTGTAGTGTCCCGAAGTAGACAAACAAGACAACAAGCAGTTCTGGTAAGCCGCGAATTAATGTCACCCAACAGGTGCCTAAGAAGGCAATGGGCTTAAAGCGGGCAGATTCCCATGCTGTAAATAGCATGGCGAGGATCAGGCCCAATATTAGGGCAGAAACAGCAAGGCCGACGGTTAAACCGGCGGCACTTGTTAGAAAAAGAAAATTGTTCATTAACTGTATCGATTATTGTTCAAACCATTTTTTGTAGATAACGTCATAAGTACCATCTGCTTTAACTTCAGCTAATGCTTTATTCATTTTATCTAATAATTCTTTATTGCCTTTACGAACTGCGATACCTAAACCGATACCAAAGTATTGTGGATCAGTCACTTTCTCACCCACTGGTGCCAAGTTTTCGTTGCCTTTCGCTTTTAACCACTCATCAGCCACCGCGGTATCACCAAAAACGGCATCAATACGACCATTTTGCAGATCAAGGATCGCGGATTGGTAGTTATCGTAAGGCACAGTTGTCATACCTTTATGCTGTTCCATGATGTATTTTTGGTGGGTCGTACCATTTTGTACACCAATTTTTTTACCTTGCAGTTGATCTAAAGAAGACACTTTTTCTTTAATTGCAATAAATTCAGCTGAATTAGGATAATAAGTATCAGTGAAGTCTACTTGTTTTTGACGATCTGGCGTAATATCAATGCCTGCCATCAAGGCTTCAAAACGACGGAATTTTAGGCTAGGGATCAAGCTATCGAACGATTGGTGAGTAAAGGTGCAAGTTGCATCCATTTTTGCACAAATTGCATTTGCAAGGTCAACATCAAAACCGACGATTTGGTTGTTTTTATCAAACATTTCAAACGGTGCATAAGTTGCTTCTGTTGCAAAACGGATAGTTTCTTTTTCCGCCGCAGATGCAGATAGGGTTACAGCGCCAAGTAGTGCAGCTAATATAATTTTTTTCATTGCTTAATCCTATATCTATTAGTGTGACAGATAATTTGCAAATGCTTCAGTTTGAGGTGCCGCGAAATGGCTAGCATCTCCTTGCTCTACGATATGACCATTCTCCATGTATACCACACGGCTAGCAGCCTTACGTGCAATTTCGACTTCGTGAGTCACGATCACCTGAGTAATACCTGTCGCTGATAATTCACGAATAATATCGACAACTTGAGCAGTAATTTCAGGATCCAGTGCGGCTGTTGGTTCGTCAAACAGTAGCACTTGTGGTTCCATCATCAATGCGCGAGCAATGGCAACGCGTTGTTGCTGACCACCCGATAAATGCAAAGGGAAGCGTGTAGCAAACTGAGTCAGCCGTAAACGTTCTAACAATTTTTCAGCTTTTGCTTTTGCTTCTTGACGTGACAATTTTAAGACACGGCATGGTGCTTCAATCAAATTATCGATGACGGTCAAGTGTGGCCATAGATTGTATTGTTGAAAAACCATTCCTACGTTTTGACGTAATGCTCGAATTGCTTTGGCATCAGGAGCCGACGCAAAATCAAATTGCTGACCCGCAATGTTAAGCAAACCTGAACGTGGCATTTCTAGCAGATTCAGTACACGAAGCAATGAGCTTTTTCCTGCTCCGCTAGGCCCAAGTAATACCATGGTTTCACCAGCAGGACACGTTAAGTTGATGTCAAAAAGTGCCTGATGGGAGCCATAGAAACAGTTTATATTTTTTAATTGAATGCTCATGCTTACCAATAATACCTTGTTAAACTGACATCGATATTAATCCTGTAAGCATAATTATGCAATATTATATGCATAAAAATTTGGTTTTGCTGAAAGCCCAACTATTCAGCAGGCAATTGTTCAGTTTGTGGTTGGCTAGCGAGTTGTTTGTCTCGCTCAAAAGCAAGTTCACTGATGCGCCTAGCCATCCCTTTAAAAATAAATAAGTGCGCGGGCATCATGGCGAACCAATAGAGTAAACCGCTGAAACCTGCTGGATGCCACCAAGCTCTTACATCGATTGAACGACGGCTACCACTATCATGGATGGTAAAAGTCAGACGGCCTAAACCAGGTGCTTTCATACCAAATAATAAGCTAAGTTGTTTATTTGGTTCGATATTAATCACTCGCCAGCCATCTATTTCATCGCCAAGTTGTAGCTCTTCGCGGTCTGGTCGGCCATACTTGACTTTGTTTAGCATCATATCATCCATGATGGCACGCGTTTTCCAAAGCCCATTGGCATAAAAATAGCCTTCTTTTCCGCCAATTTGCTGAACGGTATGCCATAAAGATTCAGTGCTTGCCGATGTGCCTAAGGTAAAACCCGCTTGCTTCGGATAGAAACCATACCCAGGACGCCAGCGCTTTTTGACTTCAGGATCATACCCCCAATCAGCATTGTCAATCGCATCTGCTTCTTGGGCTAACGTGGTTTTCACCGCCTCATCGAATGAAACCAATGTTTGTGGGATAAGTTCACGTAGTGCTTTGTCATCTGCAGGTAAATCGTGCTGTAAACCTTGGATCAACTCTTTGGCGATAGATGGCGGGACGGAGGTGATCAAACTGATAAAATGCACTGAAATCATGCTGATTGGAATAGGAATTGGCACCAATAATCGACGTTTACCACTGACTTTAATAAAGCGTTTAAATAACTCTTGGTAGCTCATATATTCAGGGCCACCTGCATCAAAAATGCGACTTTCAGTGATTGGCAGTTTGGCAAGTTCAGTGAGGTAAAACAGGATATTGCTCAGTGCAATGGGGGATGATTTAGAGCGAACCCAACGTGGTGGTGTTAAAATGGCTAAGTTGTAGACCATGTCACGCATGATTTCAAAGGCCGCAGAACCCGAACCGACAATGATTGCAGAGCGAATTTCAGTCACAGGGACTTTGCTTTCTCGCAGAATTTCACCGGTTAGTCGACGTGAGATAAGATGTTGTGAATAACTATGGCCATGCTGTAGTGAACTTAGATAAATAACTTGTTTTACATCGGAATTGTCGAGGGCCTGTTGAACGTGACGAGCAGCTGTGCGCTCACGTTCAATCAAGTTTGCTTGATCGGCCATGCTATGAACAAGGAAATAGACAATATCAATGTCTTTCATTGTATCTTTAAGCGTTTCAGGATCTTGTAAGTCAACATAAATACATTGTGTATCTTGCCAACCTTGTGACAGCATCCAATCCACTCGTCTGGCTGCGGCAGTGACTTGATGACCCTGTTTGATTAATTCAGGGATTAAATTTTGTCCAATATAGCCACTGGCACCTAACACTAAGATACGCTGTTGTTCATTCATGTCGATTTCCTGTTTTTACGCTCACCTATCGCTATTGTGACTGAAATTCTACTTATGTAAAGTGCTGTTAAATATCGTCATTTTAAGACTTGCTGGATATTTATTGTTGTTGCGAACAATTACGTAAAGAATGCCATTAAAATTGGCGTGATGAGGCTGAGCACGAAGCCATGAACAATCGCGGCAGGAACAATAGAAACTCCGCCGCTGCGCTGTAATACGGGCAACGTAAAATCCATGGAGGTCGAGCCACAAATGCCTAATGCAGTGGAACGATAACGGTTAATAATTAAAGGGATCAACATAATGGCTGCTAATTCGCGAGCAAGATCATTAAAAAATGCGGCACTCCCCATAACAGGGCCATAGGCATCGGTTAATACGATACCTGTTAATGAGTACCAACCAAAACCGGAAGCGAGAGCTAACCCCATTTTTACTGGAATGCCTAATAAGAAAGCTGCAATCGCACCACCCGCTAGGGCGCTTGCCCCCATCACAAGTGCGATAGTGGTGCCGCGTCGGTTAACTAAAATTTGTTTTAGGCTCATACCGCTATTGCGTAGTTGGATACCAACCAGTAACAGTAAAATCATCAGCGCGATTTGGCTGCCTTTATCGGCATAGTGAAGGAATTTAAACCCCGTTAAGCCAACGAAGAAGCCAATGAGGAGCACACCACAAAGTTGTAATGATTCAAGTACCATTTTGATACGTGAAGGTGGTTTTTCTTGTTTATGTTTTGGAATTTTCCACGGATCAAATTTATCTAATAGCAATAATGAAATAAGGTTGAGTGAAAATATGCATACAAAGAATGTTAATGCATAAATTAAAATTGAAAATAAATGGGCACTTAAGTTTTCAAGTAACGCGAGGGTGATCCCCATTAAAAATAGAATGATATACACCATTGAATTTAAGGAGCGATGCACAATGCCAAGGATCTTTTTATTTTTGATAGAGATAAGATAACCTAGCGTTAACGGTAGTAAAATAATGAGTAATCCTGAATACATTTTCGCATCCTTTAATTTATCCCATTAACAAGGGGCTATTATACTCATCATACTTCAAGTTTCAGCGTTGTTGACCTGAATGCACTTGCCGCCTACTGCACCTTGAATTATTTAGAGTATATATTGTTAGAGTAATTGCTTTTGTTACTATTTTTATATCAATTATTGAATCGCATTAATTGCGATATCGCCTTTTTCTCTATCTAACGATAGAAAATAGGATAAAAAGACTAAAAAATAAAGTTTAACTATTTTATAACACTAATAATCGATGCTCAATATGGTTAGCTATGTTGAGGTGAATATATTTAATTTTCGATCACGCTTATAGTCATGTAAGCCGTTAATGAGGTAAGCTTTCAACATAGATCATAGCAAGGAGAGGGTGTATGTATCTGGAACGTGTGGAAATATACGGTTTTAGAGGGATTAACCGGCTCTCATTAGCTTTAAATAAAAACACGGTTTTAGTGGGAGAAAACTCATGGGGAAAGTCGAGCCTTTTGGATGCTTTGACAATTTTGCTTTCCCCTGAGCAAGAAAATTATCAATTTAATCAACATGATTTTCACCATTCAACGGGTGATGACGCTTCTCGGTTTCGCTCATTACAAATAGTGCTTAAGTTTTGTGAGAGCCGCCCTGGTCGCCATCGTTCGTATCGTTTTCATAACCTTTCCTCTGTTTGGGTCGATAATGATGATGACCTAAAACATATTTTTTATCGTGTGAGCGCTGAATTGAAAGAAGATGGCACGATCAGCGTTGACCGTAGTTTCCTGAATGCAGGGGGAAATAAGCTATCACTGGATAATGTGGGTAAATATATTAAAGAAATTATCCGCCTATATCCCGTGCTCCGTCTGCGAGATGCACGTTTCCTCAGTACATTAAACCCTGAAACCTTGGTTGCTGGTGAAAAAGAGATCCGTGATGTGTTTAATTCACGCATGGAAGATTTGACTCGTGCTTTGATCAATAACCCACAGCGCTTGAGTAATGATGAGCTAGTTGAAGGTATTGATGCGATGCAGCAATTGCTAAGTCATTACTTTGCGGGGCAAAGTAATCACATCTTTCAAACGCATCAATCCACGGTAAAGCTGGAGCCCCGCAAAAGAGGCTGGCATGCGCTAGATAATATTAGCCGCATTGTTGCTAAACCAAACGAACGTAATATCCGTTTAATTATATTAGGTATGTTCTCTTCTCTATTACAATCAAAGGGTAACATCCAATTGGATAAATACGCTCGGCCATTGGTGATTGTCGAAGATCCCGAAACACGTTTGCACCCGATCATGCTATCCATCGCATGGGGGCTATTAAATTTATTTTCTTTACAGCGTCTCACAACCACGAATTCAGGCGAGTTGTTATCTCAAGTTCCTATTGAAAACTTGTGCCGCTTAGTTCGGGACTCAGGAAAAGTGTCTGCTTATCGGCTAGGTAAAAACGATTTATCACCCGAAGAGGTTCGCAAAATTTCTTTTCATATCCGCTTTAACCGGCCCTCAGCCATGTTTGCTCGCTGTTGGTTACTGGTTGAAGGAGAAACAGAGATTTGGTTGATGAATGAGTTAGCTAGACAATGTAATTATTACTTTGAAACTGAAGGCGTCAAAGTGATTGAGTTTGCCCAAAGTGGTCTTAAGCCTTTGTTAAAGTTTGCCAATAAAATGGGTATAGAATGGCATACCCTTGTTGATGGCGACGAGGCAGGTAAAAAATATGCAGCGACGGCGCTCAGTTACGCAGAGAAAATGCATGATACAGAAAGGGATCGGTTAACGCGTTTACCTGCACCAGATATGGAGCATTTCCTGTATCGGGAGGGTTTTAGTCATCTTTACCATGAGATTGCAGGGATCCCCGACAACGCGAAGGTTTCGACTCGTCGAGTGATTATTAAAGCGATTTCCAAAACGTCAAAACCTGATCTTGCTATTGCTATTGTCAATCGTGCAGCGGAATTGGGGCCAGACTCTATCCCATCACAGTTGAAAAATATGTTTTCGCGAGTGGCGTGGTTAGCGAGGGGGAAAGCCTACTAAAGGCATGTGATAAACATAAATATTTAGAGAGAGGGAGACCTCTCTCTTTGATCATATAGGTATATATTGAATGAGAGTGAATTCACGAAAAAAATGGCTAGTTTCCATACTGGTTATTTTGCTGGCGGTTGGCGCGGCGCTGTTTTTTTTCGGAAGTGAAAAAAAAGAATCTTTCCAAACAGTTGCTGTAACACGTGGTGATTTAAACAAACAAGTGCAAGCCACTGGTAAATTGGATGCGGTGCGTAAGGTTGATGTGGGAGCGCAAGTCAGTGGTCAATTGCAGACTTTGTATGTGAAAGAAGGTGACATGGTCAAAAAAGGCGATTTGTTGGCCGTGATTGACCCAAAAAAGGCGCAAAATGATGTCACTGAAGCTCAAGAAACCATTCATGAATTAGAATCAAACGTGGCATTAGCTAAAGCGGAACTGCAGCTGGCTGAAGTGACCTATCAGCGCCAATTAAGCTTATCCAAACTGCAAGCGGTTTCTAAACAGGAACTGGATCAGGCGCAAACTGATGTGGCAGTGAAAAAAGCGCGAGTTGCGACTTATCAATCGCAAATCAAACGCAATCAAGCGACATTGGATACGGCGAAAACCAATCTGAAGTACACACAGATCACTGCACCGATGGATGGTATAGTCACTTTTATTAAAACATTGCAGGGACAAACGGTGATTGCAGCACAGGAAGCACCGACAATTCTAACCTTAGCTGACCTTAATACTATGTTAGTTAAAGCCGAGGTTTCAGAGGCCGATGTGATCTATTTAGAACCAGGTCAAGTGGTATCATTCACGGTTTTAGGTGCATCTGATAAGCGATTCTCTGGTGTGCTTAAAGATATCTTGCCTACACCTGAAAAAATTAATGATGCTATTTTTTACTATGCACGTTTTGAAGTTCCTAACCCACAGCATTTGTTGAAGTTGCAAATGACGGCACAAGTAAAAATTGATCTAGAATCACATAAAAATGTGCTTCTCCTGCCGTTATCAGCATTAGGCGATGAGGTTTCTCCACAGGTTTATCAAGTGGAGGTGCTTGATGGCGAAAAAGCTGAAAAACGACAAGTTAAGATAGGTAGCCGTAATGATGTCCAAGTCGAAGTGATCGAAGGGCTTAAAGAGGGCGAGCAGGTAGTGACTGGTCGTAACGCGGAGAGCTAATATGTCAGCCTTATTAGAGCTTAAAGGTATTACTCGGCGCTATCCCGCAGGTGAAAGCGAAATTACTGTTCTAAAAGGTGTCTCGCTTACCATTAATGCAGGGGAAATGGTTGCGATTATAGGGGCATCTGGTTCAGGCAAATCTACCTTGATGAATATCATTGGTTGCTTGGATAAGCCGAGTGAAGGAGAGTATTTTGTTGCACAACAAAATACCTCACAGTTGGATGACGATCAGCTTGCTGAGCTACGTCGTGAACACTTTGGCTTTATTTTTCAGCGCTATCATCTCTTGAGTCATTTAACTGCTGAACAAAATGTGGAAGTACCCGCTGTTTACGCAGGTGCCGGCAAAGCACAACGTCGTCAAAGGGCAATAGAGTTATTGAGTCAACTAGGGTTAAGTGAACGTGTTGAATATCGACCAAGCCAATTATCAGGAGGCCAGCAACAGCGGGTCAGTATTGCACGCGCTTTGATGAATGGAGGGCAGGTGATCCTTGCCGATGAGCCGACAGGGGCACTCGATAGCCATTCAGGTGAAGAGGTGATGAAAATCCTCAAAGGCTTATGTGCTCAAGGGCATACTGTGATTATCGTGACTCATGATCCGAAAGTTGCTCAGCAGGCAGAACGTATTGTTGAAATCAAAGATGGTGAAATCCTCAGTGATTCAGGTGCCGTTGCATCAATTAAACAACCACCCGTACAAAAAAATATTCCACGGCGCATTTCGTTAGGGCAAATTTATGGGCGGTTCAGCGAAGCATTACTGATGGCGTGGCGAGCGATGGTTGTCAATAAAATGCGCACTTTGCTCACTATGTTAGGCATTATTATTGGTATCGCTTCTGTTGTTTCGATCATGGTGATTGGTGATGCGGCACAAGGGATGGTGCTCAACGATATTAAATCGATTGGTACAAATACCATTTCTGTTTACCCCGGAGAAGATTTTGGCAGTGATGATGCTCAAGATCGGCAATCATTAAAAGTAGCGGATGTGGATGCCATCGCTCAACAATCCTATGTACAGGCGGTTTCAGGACAATTATCTAAATCCACTCGATTACGTCGAGGAAATTTCGATGCTTCGGCGCAATTGTTAGGCGTTGGTCGTGATTATTTTCAGGTATATGCAGAGAAGTTTTCTGAGGGAATAAATTTCACCCCTGATATGGTTGAACGTCGAGCACAAGTGGTGGTGATTGATGCGAATACAAAGCGGCGTTTTTTTCCCAATCAAAAAAATGTTGTGGGGGAAACATTATTGATAGGTAATATGCCAGAAACCATTATTGGTGTACTGGCTGAGCAGAAATCTATTTTTGGTTCGAATAATTCTTTATCAGTTTGGCTGCCTGATACAACGGTGAACAGCAAAATTTTAAACCGTCCTTATCTCGACAGTATTGTTGTAAGAGTAAAAGAAGGTGTAGACGCTAAAACTGCTGAGCAGCAAATTACTCGTTTGTTAACATTACGTCATGGCAAGAAAGATATTTTTACCTACAACATTGATACGTTGGTAAAAACTGCGGAAAAAACTACGCGCACCATGCAGCTTTTTTTGACACTGGTGGCGGTTATTTCATTGGTTGTCGGAGGAATTGGTGTCATGAACATAATGCTAGTTTCTGTGACGGAAAGGACACGAGAAATTGGTATTCGCATGGCGGTTGGCGCACGAACCAGCGATGTAATGCAGCAATTCTTAATCGAAGCGATATTGGTTTGTTTGATTGGTGGGCTGATGGGGATAGCGCTTTCTTACGGCATTAGTTTAATTGCTCAAATGGCGCTTCCAGGTTGGACGTTTGTTTTTCAGCCCATCGCGTTGATAAGCGCATTTCTTTGCTCAACAGCAATTGGGGTGATTTTTGGCTTTTTACCTGCTCGAAGCGCTGCAAGGTTGAATCCAATTGATGCATTAGCTAGGGAATAGCTGGTGGGGATTCCCCTTTACTCATCTTTTGTAGAGGGGAGCGGATATCCCGTTTTCACTCTACATTTTTCTAGTAACTAACTGACCTTTATACTTATTCTTTATTGAATTTGTTGAGTGTTTTTTATTTTGACTGATTCATTTTCAGAGTAACTTCATGGGTGATGGTTGCTCATTTGCGCTATGATAGAAGGTTTATCACGCGCTTTGTAATGAATGTTAAAATTATTCGAAGTGCAATGCTTGAAATAATAAATAATGGTAATTGTACCGTTAAGTTAGACCTGCCTAATCGCCTCAGAAATGAATATTAATAAAATTTTTTCTATTTTGTGAAGTATCACTAATCATTAGTTGAATAGTGCAAAGCACTTATTTTTATATAAATTTCGCTCCCCAACGGTCAATTTTCCCGTTATAGTACGATTTCGACATTAAAAAAATGTCCGAAAAGATAAATTCTACTTGCGATTTGGTATCGATCATGGATATCATTTGTCTCGTAGAATAAATGAAACCGAGTTCCGTAAAATGGAACTGCAAAAATGTTAAAGCCAATATAAACTCAATAGCAAAGATCCACACAGCAGGAATTCTAAATGGCGAATAAAACAGGTGAAGATTATTCTCTGGCTCGAGTACCTTTCAGTGCTCGTCGGCCGTTCTACGAAGTACTAGTAATCCGAATTGGCTCACTTGCCTGTGTTTCACAGGTGATGTTAGGTGCAGCCCTCGGTTATGGGCTGACTTTTTGGCAAGCGTTTTGGGCCACCATGCTAGGTTCAGTGATTTTACAAGTTGTTAGCTGGGCACTAGGGGCGGCTGCGTGTCGTGAAGGAATGTCAATCAGTCTACTGTCACGGTGGTCTGGGTTTGGTAAGTTAGGCTCTGCTTTAATTGGTGGCGCAATTGCGATTTCACTGATGGGTTGGTTTGGCGTACAAAACGGTTTCTTTGCGGATGGAATGTATAAAGCGACGAATGTGCTAACACCAGGGACTTGGTCGCTTATTACAGGCATTGCGGTGACGGTTATTACGGTATATGGGTATCGCTTTTTATCTATTACCGCCAATATCTCAACGCCGCTATTTTTACTTGCGTTAGTTTGGGCCACTTATAACTTGCTTTCAGGGCAGGATATTGGTGAGCTTATTAGTCATACTGAACCATCAGGGCCTCTTATGACTATGCCTGCGGCGATTACTATGGTCGCTGGCGGGTTTATTATTTCAGCTGTTACAACACCCGATATTAGTCGTTTTATGAAAAGCCCAAAAGAGGTTTTCTGGATGACTCTTATCGGGACTTTTTTTGGCGAACTGCTAGTTAATATGATTTCTGTATTGATGGCACTTGCGCTGCACACTTATCAAGTATTTGATTTGATGATGACATTAACCGGTTTGATTGGTGCATCGATTGTTATCTTTTCAACTATCAAAATGAATGATATCAACCTTTATTCATCATCATTAGGTTTTTCTACATTACTTAACGCTGTGTTTAATAAGAAGTTTGACCGTCGTTATCTTACTTGGGTGATTGGTATTTTTGGTACTATCGCTTCAATGTTAGGTATTTTAGATAACTTTATCGGTTTCCTGATTTATCTAGGCATCGCTATCCCACCAGTTGCTGGCATTATGGTGGTTGATTACTACTTATTGAAGCGCGATCGTCAAGAGCTAGACACCACAAGAGCTAAAGGTGAATTGCCTTCAATGTGTGAAGCGTTTAACCCGATAACACTGATTGTTTGGGTGATCGCAGTGGCTGTGGGCTGGTTAAGCTCTGCATTAGGTCCTTTTAGTAGTGATTTTGGTGTGCCTGCACTTAATTCACTTGTGGTCAGCGCGATCCTCTATTGGGTTGCTATGCGTTTGCAAGCTCGAATTAAAGGCGTCGATACCGTGCAATTCCGTAAAGTTAATCATTCAGATTAAGGGTGAGGGCAATGAGCCAAAATAGTGTAAAGGTAGCTCTTGCACAATTTAATTCTACGCTTGGTGAGAAGTCCGAAAACTTACAACGAATGGCAGATATCTGCCATCAAGCGGCAGAGCAAGGCGCTAAATTGATCTGTTTCCCTGAGTTGGCGACAACAGGTTATCGCGGAGACCTTTTATCAACAAAATTATGGGATCTGAGTGATAGCGAAGGTAGTGAGACCTATCAATTATTTAGCTCTCTCGCGACAAAATTAGATCTTACCATTGTGAGTGGTTTTGCTGAGCGAGGTGAATACCTTGGTGAAGTTTACAACTCAGTGGGAGTTTGGACTCCTAATTGCCATGAAATTAGTGGTGTTTTCCGTAAAGTTCATGCTTTTGGCATTGAAAAACAGTGGTTTAATAGTGGAAACAGCTACCCTGTTTTTGATACCCCCATTGGTAAAATCGGCATTATGATTTGCTATGACATGGGATTCCCTGAGGTTGCACGTATTTTAACCTTACAAGGTGCTGAAATACTGATTGCTCCTTCTGCTTGGTGTATTCAGGACAGAGACATGTGGGATATCAATACGGCTTGCCGTGCATTAGAAAATGGTTGTCATCTGCTTGCGGTTAACCGTTGGGGGGATGAAGGCGATCTGCACCTGTTTGGTGGCAGTAAAGTATTAGGCCCTCGTGGGCAAGTGTTGCATGAAGCAGGTTGTGATAGCGAACAATTACTGATTGGCGAAGTTGATTTTCTGGCTCAAGCACATACCCGCCTGAGCATTCCTTACTTAAGGGATAGAAAACCTCTTAGCTATCAGCAGTTGGTACAAGATCCTCAGCTTACGGGTGAACTATGAGTATTCTCTCCAGCGTGGTAGACGTATATCGTTTATTTCTTCGCTCAGGCGATGAACTGACAGTCACAACTTTAGTCAATGAATTGGGAATGCCTAAAAGCTCAGCATCACGCTTATTAAAGCAAATGGCAGAGTACGGTTTACTTGAAAAGAAAAATGATGCGCCTATTTACCGACCTGGCTTAATTATTATGGAATTGGCTCATCGTGCGAGAGGTATGAACCCGCTAATTGATATGGCGCTTGAATCGCTTGATGAATTAACCAAAGAAACAGGTTTTACGACTTATGTATCTTTGAGGGACAAAGACAAAGTCAGAGTGGTGCATGCACGTATTGGCAACAGCTTACTTCAAGTGATCACTCAACCGGGTACTAAATTGCCAATCGCTGGTACTTCAACGGGTAAAGCACTGCTATCACGTAATTCTTTGAGTGAACGCGAGGTGATTATTTGCCAAGAGCCTCAAGAGAAACAAGATAAATTACGTCAAGAGTTAAATCAAATTGAAGAACGTGGTTGGGCTTATTCAATCAATGAGTCTGTTGCGGGGGTTGCATCGGTATCAAGTACGGTTTATGACCCTTCACAAGGCACATTGTATGCGTTGTGTTTGAGTTTGCCTGCATCACAGATTACACCTGAATTATTAGAGCTGTTAGCTTCTAAAATATGCCATAAAGCATCCTATCTCGGCAGTATGGTAGGGGATCCTTATTGGTTAAAACGCAGTACCGAGTCATAACGTTATTACCATCAAGTTGTTACCAAGTTAAAATATAAAAATATAAATATTTGTAGTGCGTAAATATGCGCCTTCACCAGGAAATAAGAACATAATCTGCCATCACTCTTTTATTAGGGTGATGGCAGGTATTGTTCTGAAAGTAGTAAAACCAAGGGAAAAATATGAGTTTAAAACAGACCCTGTGTGCTTACGAGTTGATCGATAGCGCCGCTGTTAGTGGGGATGATATCGTTGCCTTGTTTAAGAGTTTCACAGCAATTGAAGCATCTTCAATCACAGTACAAGATAAAAAGGGCCAAAGTGATTTTGTTCGTATCGTCATTCCAGGCTCTCAAGGAAAACGACAAGGCAAAAATGCGCCGACACTCGGTATTATTGGCCGTTTAGGTGGAATTGGTGCGAGACCTTCTCGTATCGGTGTTGTTTCAGATGCCGATGGTGCGATTGCTGCAATTGCAACAGCATTGAAACTAGCAACTATGCGAGAAAAAGGGGATATTTTATTAGGAGATGTGGTTATCACTACCCATATTTGCCCAACAGCCCCAACACGTCCTCACTCACCGGTTGATTTTATGGATTCGCCACTTAGTGATGAAAGCATGAATAAATATGAAGCGATCCCTGATGCTGACGCTATTTTGTCGGTTGATACAACAAAAGGAAATCGACTCATTAACCACAAAGGCTACGCATTATCGCCGACGGTAAAAGAAGGTTATATTTTACCTGTTTCAGAAGACTTAATTCGTTTAATGGAATGGAGTAGCGGGCAATATGCGGTAACTTTCCCACTTGCAGTGCAAGATATTACGCCTTATGGGAATGGGCTACATCATATTAATAGTATTATGCAACCTGCGGTATCGACCCAAGCACCTGTTGTTGGCGTGGCTATTTGCGCTCAAACAGTTGTACCGGGTTGCTCAACAGGGGCAAGCCATGAGATTGATATTGCCGCATCAGTGAAATTCATGATTGAAGTCGCGAAAGAGTTTGGTCATGGTAATTGCCAATTCTATGATGAGGAGCAATTTGCATTGCTGAGATCTCTTTATGGCGATGTTTCATTTTTGCAAACTCATGGCCATAAGCATTAAGATGATTTAAAAAATAGACACAGCTAACTACCCAGCCATACAAATGTATGATCATTAAAATGAAAAGTAATTAGCTGTGCTCTATATTCGTTATACTTCAAATTATCGTTAAGGTATAAGTGAGACTACACTGCGTTCGTCGAGTCACATAGCCATCTATGCTTCTTGTCTATCTTCACGTGTCGCCTGCCTATACTTCGAATTATTTAGAGTATATTAAACTGAGTTATTCTTGAGATACAATCTCTGCACTTGTATTATTTACCGTACTACTTTCAATCGGAATGATGAGATTGGCATGGTTCCCTTTAGGGCCAATATTAATGCTAAAATTGACCCTCTGACCAGCCTTAAGTGTCCTGTACCCATCCATTTGTATACAGGAGTAATGAGCAAAGATATCTTCACCCCCATTTTCTGGGCAGATGAAACCAAAGCCTTTGGCATTGTTGAACCATTTAACTGTACCTGTCTCCATACATCGTCCTTCGTATTTACAAGTTGTGTTTGACATAAATGCGTAAATGCTACGCATCGACTAAGTATAATTACCCATATTGACTGTCTGCAAATCATACTGTAGTGAATTGACCTAGGACGTCAAGAGATCAGTTTACGGATTTATGGCGAAGTGATAAAAATTTGATATGGTTAACGCTCTCTCTTTTGCAAACTTTGAAGGAGATCACAGAATATTGGGCATATCGGTTATTTTAAATTGCGTGTTACACTGTCAAGATGGTGGATCAATAATTGATAAGCTAAATGATTCCCGCCTTGTTTTAGTGTTATCGTGATTAATAGAAATCATTGATAATAAAGGCTATGCTTAATTGAACTTTAACTCTGAGCACGACAAGTAATGAGCGATTTTTTTGGTACATTTAAAACAGACGTCATTTTTAAGGATGAAGTGGAGCAAGTTTTACAGCCCCCTTCAATGTATAAAGTTCTATTAAATAATGATGATTACACTCCAATGGATTTTGTTGTTGAAGTGTTACAAAAATACTTTTCTTTTGATGAAGAACGCGCTACACAGATAATGTTAGATGTCCATTTTCAGGGGAAGGGTGTTTGCGGTATTTTTACAGCAGAGGTTGCTGAAACAAAAGCAGCACAGGTTAATACCTACGCACGCGAACATGAATATCCTCTGCTTTGCACGATAGAAAAAGTGTGAATTGGCTTAATATCAATTTTGGGAGGTGCTTATGCTCAATCAAGAACTGGAGCTTAGTCTAAACGTCGCATTTGCAAAAGCGAAAGACAATCGACATGAATTTATGACCGTGGAGCACCTATTGCTAGCGTTATTGAGTAATACGTCTGCTCGTGAGGCATTAGATGCTTGTAAAGTTGATCTTGTTGTTCTTCGGCAAGAGCTTGAGCACTTTATTGCGCAAACCACACCCTTACTGCCAGAAAATGATAACCGTGATACCCAGCCAACGTTGAGTTTTCAACGGGTTTTACAGCGCGCCGTCTTCCATGTGCAATCATCAGGCCGCAGTGAAGTGAATGGGGCGAACGTGTTGATCGCGATATTCAGTGAACAAGAGTCTCAAGCGGCTTATTTATTGCGCAAACACGATGTTAGCCGCTTAGATGTGGTGAACTTTATTTCTCATGGCACCATTAAAGGTGAAGATAACTCTCCACCAGAGCAAGATGCGTCTAGTAATCAGGCTAGTAATGAAGAACAGCCTGTTTCTGATGACCATATGGATAATTTTACCACCAACCTTAACCAGCAGGCTAAACAAGGGAAAATTGACCCACTGGTTGGGCGTCAGGCTGAATTAGAAAGAACCATTCAAGTGTTATGTCGTCGCCGTAAAAATAATCCATTATTAGTCGGCGAGTCGGGGGTCGGCAAAACCGCTATTGCAGAAGGCTTGGCATGGCGCATTGAGCAAGACGATGTTCCTGAAGTGATGAAAGGCTGCACTATCTATTCATTAGATATTGGTTCATTGCTGGCAGGGACAAAATATCGTGGTGATTTTGAAAAACGTTTTAAATCATTGTTAAAAATGCTGGAAAAAGACAGCAAAAGTATCCTGTTTATTGATGAAATCCATACTATTATCGGTGCTGGTGCCGCTTCTGGTGGCCAAGTTGATGCGGCGAACTTAATTAAGCCATTACTATCAGGTGGTCGTATTCGCGTGATTGGCTCAACCACTTATCAAGAATTCAGTAATATTTTTGAGAAAGACCGAGCACTTGCTCGCCGCTTCCAAAAAATTGATATCGTAGAGCCAACTGCGGAGGAAACGGTTCGCATCATTAATGGTTTGAAACCGAAATACGAGTCACACCATGATGTACGCTATACAGCGAAGGCGATTCAGGCCGCTGTAGATTTATCGGTTAAATACATTACCGATAGGCATTTACCGGATAAAGCGATTGATGTGATTGATGAAGCAGGCGCTAGAACTCGTTTGGTTGCGCCAAGCAAACGTAAGAAAACTATTGGTGTTCCTGAAATTGAATCAGTGGTTGCTCGTATTGCTCGGATCCCTGAAAAAACGGTCTCGTCTAGTGATAAAGATCGTCTGAAAACACTCGATGCACGCTTGAAAATGTTAGTATTCGGGCAAGATAATGCTATTGCTGCATTAACTGAAGCGATCAAAATGAGTCGTGCCGGTCTGGGGCAAGAACATAAACCCGTTGGCTCGTTCTTATTTGCTGGCCCGACAGGGGTTGGTAAAACTGAGGTCACCGTTCAGCTATCTAAAGCACTTGATATTAAGTTGTTACGGTTTGATATGTCTGAATACATGGAGCGCCATACAGTAAGTCGTTTGATTGGTGCACCTCCTGGCTATGTTGGTTTTGATCAAGGCGGTTTACTGACGGATGCGGTAATTAAACATCCACATTCTGTAGTGCTACTTGATGAAATTGAGAAGGCACACCCAGATGTGTTTAACATCCTGCTGCAAGTGATGGATCATGGTACTCTGACAGACAATAATGGCCGTAAGGCTGATTTTCGTAATGTGATCTTGGTGATGACCACCAACGCAGGCGTGCAAGAGACACAGCGTCGCTCGATTGGTTTCGCCGATCAAGATAACAGCACGGATGCAATGTCTGAAATTAAGAAAACGTTCTCACCTGAGTTTCGTAACCGTCTTGATGGCATTATTTGGTTCAATTCGTTATCGGTTGAAATCATCACTCAAGTGGTAGATAAGTTTATCGTTGAGTTACAAGCTCAATTAGATGAGAAAGGAGTTTCAATTGAAGTGAGCCAAGCGGCACGTCGTTGGTTATGCGAAAAAGGTTATGATAAGGCGATGGGAGCCCGACCTATGGCCCGCGTCATTCAAGATAACTTGAAAAAACCACTCGCAAATGAGTTACTGTTTGGCTCGTTAACGAATGGCGGCTCGGTCAGTATCGGGCTTGATGAAAAAAGTAACACACTGACATATAGCTTCAGTAGCGTGCACAAGGCCTCCCCGGAGGATGCAGTATTCTGATCAATAGACCACAGGTGTGTTGTGAAAAATTCACACCACCTGTGGCTATATCAGGCCCTACCTGAAGTAATAGAATCAGCGGCTACGGAAAACAATACGGCCTTTCTCTAGGTCGTATGGGGTTAACTCTACAGTTACCTTGTCGCCTGTCAGGATGCGGATATAGTTTTTACGCATTTTACCAGAAATATGAGCAATCACCGTGTGACCGTTTTCCAGTTCAACTTTAAACATTGTGTTTGGCAGGGTATCAATTACAGTGCCCTGCATTTCAATATTATCTTCTTTGGCCATCTAATCCTCTAAGTCTAATAACCATGGTTTTTAACGGGCAAGATAATGCCCAAAAACCCTCACTAAGTAAAGAAATGTCGCATTTTAAAGCGATTTTTCTTGAGCAGTAAGTGCATAAAATAACTAAAAACCAAAATTCATCACGTGAATAATGGTGGCATTTCAATCGATTGCGGTAACCAGCAGGCGGGGTCAATCGCTTTGTTACGCCACCGATAAAGAATATGTAAAAAGTCCCGACGGGATATTTCTTTTGCGCCTAATGAGGCGGTGTGGTGGTTAAGTACCTGACAATCAAAAAGCTGCCCATTATAGCGCAAAAAATGAAAATAGAATGTAATAAAAGCAACTTTAGATGCATCATCCATTCTACTGAACATCGATTCACCACAAAATAGGTGCCCCATGTTCACGCCATATAGGCCGCCAACCAGCTCTTCACCATACCAAGCTTCTACAGAATGCGCGATGCCTTGTTGATGTAATGCTTGATACCCTGCGCGAACTTCAGGCAAAATCCATGTGCCTTCTTGCCGTATTGAACAAGCTTCTATCACATCCTTAAATGCGTGGTTAATGGTGACGCGATATTTTTGCTTTTTCAATAGTTTTTTCATGGTACGGCTAATATGTAATTCACCGACCATTAAAACGGCTCGAGGATCCGGTGACCACCATAATGGCATCTCACCGGGGTTGAACCATGGGAAAATACCATCGTAATAGGCCGCATTAAGGCGTTCAGGCGATAAATCACCGCCAATAGCTAATAAGCCGTTAGGCTCCCGCATTGCCTCGTGGACTGGCGGGAACAATATGGAATCATCATCCAACTGATACATGATGAGCCTCAAACAGCCTGTTGTTGCAAATGACGCTGGCGAAATTGAAAATAGCGGCCTTTTGAGTCTAAAAGCGCTTGATGCGAGCCTTGCTCAACAATTTCACCATTATCCATCACACAAATCATATCCATATGCTCTAAGCCTTGCATACGATGAGTGATCACAACTAACGTTTTATTGACACATTTTTCTTTGAGTAAGGTGAGGATCTGCTGCTCAGTTTGTGCATCAAGACCTTCAGTTGGCTCATCCATTAAAATTAATGGTGCATCATGCAATAAGGCTCTGGCAATCCCTAAACGACGTTGCTCTCCACCTGATAGCTGTCTACCACCTTCACCCATCCATGCGTTTAGCTTCTGTTCATTTTCCAGCAGATTACTAAGACCTACTTGCTCTAGAATTTCATTGAGCTGTTTATCTGTGGCTTTATCATTGGCTAGCAACAGGTTATTGCGCAATGTATCACTAAACACATGCACTCGTTGAGGCACAACAGACATGATAGAGCGCAGTGCTTGTTCATTGTAGTCGCTGATATTACGTCCATTCAGTTTGATTGAACCACTGTTAACATCCCATGCTCGAGTGAGTAGCTGTAATAACGTAGACTTACCACAACCTGTTTTTCCCAATAATGCAAGGTGCTGGCCTTGTTGTAATGTCAGTGAAACCTGATTTAAAACAGCGAATGGCTGTTCAGGGTAGGTAAACGAAATATTATCTAGCACAAGGCTATCTAATTGAGTCAGCGAGAGCCCCTCGGTTGGGAAAGTTACCTCAGGTTTGGCGTCGATTAATTGTGATACGCGTTCTGCGGAAGCAATGACTTGCCCCATATGTTGGAATGCGACGGCGACAGGGCCAAGTGTTTCGAAGGCTGCTAAGGCACAAAAAACAAATAAGGCAATAAGCGCGCCGGGGTTGGTATTACCACCAACATGATCCGCTGCCATCCATAAAAGCAATGTTGCAGTGAAACCGGATGCAAATAAAATGATCGCTTGAGACAGCCCTGTTAGGTTAGCTTGCTGTTGCTGGCGGACTTGCCATTGTTCTTCAATATTTGATAGCGCTTGACGAAAACGAGGGAGGGCACCAAATAAGGTCAGCTCTGCCTGCCCTTGTAGCGCAGAAGTGAGTACTGTACGGTAATGGGCACGTAATACCGTGAGTTCTTGACCAATAGGTTTACCTGCACGATAAAACACAAAAGGCAATGTGAACAGGAGGAATAGCATGACACAGCCAAGTGTCCACGCTAAGCGAGGATCAAGAAAGCTTAATCCAAAAATGAGAACGAAAATGACCACAAATGCTGCAAAAATCGGTGATAAAACACGTAAGTATAGGTGATCTAACGTCTCAACATCGGCAACAAGGCGGTTAAGAATTTCGCCTTGGCGGAAACGGCTGATCCCTCCGGGGGATAGCGGCAATATTTTACTAAATGCGAATACACGCAAGTGAGCCAGCACCCGAAATGTGGCATCGTGGCTAACTAAACGCTCCGCATAGCGGCCAGCAGTACGGAAAATTGCGGCTCCACGTACCCCTGCGGCGGGTAGCATATAGTTAAAATAATACAACCCTGGGAAACCTGCGATTGCTGCACCTGCTAAGAACCAGCCTGATAAGGTCAATAAGCCAATACTGGCGAGTAAGGTGACAATGGCTAAGATCATTCCTAATAAGATCAAAAACCAATGGCGGCGATAAAGGGCTAAAAAGGGTAATAGAACTCGCATTATCAAAGCTCCTCACTACGGTGAGCCAATAAGCGGGCGAATGGCCCTTCAGATTGGCTCAATTCTGTATAATTACCACGCTGTATTATTTGCCCATTGGACATGACCCAAATTTGATCATAATCCACGGTTTCTTCCAGTAAATGTGTCACCATAATCGTTGTTTGTTGCTGGGCTAGCTTATTTAGTGTGTGCATGACACGCTGCTCACTATGAGCATCAAGACTGGCTGCGGGTTCATCAAGGAGTAAAATGCGTGATGGCTTTAACAGCGTCCGCGCGACAGCTACTCGCTGTGCTTGTCCAACAGAAAGCCTCGCTGCGTAATCACCTAAACGAGTATTCAATCCATCGGGTAGCATAGGTAAAAATTCAGAGACATAGGCATCATCAATAGCCTGTGTTATTTCTGCTGCTGTAGCTTCGGGTTTACCTAAACAGATGTTTTCAACCAATGTTTGCTCAGGTAAATGCGGGTTTTGACCAACCCAGCCAATGAGTTCACGCCATTTCTCACTACAAAGTTGGTTGAGTTCATCACCGTTAATCTTAATCGAACCTTGATAGGGTAAAAAACCAAGTAATAAATTAAGTAAGGAGCTTTTACCTGCGCCACTTTGCCCAACCAACGCAATACGTTGTTGAGGTTCGATGGTAAAATCGAGAGGTCCAACTAATCGTTGGCCATCATGAGAAAAAATTTCTAATCCTTCGGCTTGAATATGGATAGGGCTATCCTGTGGTGCTTTATCACCCATTTTAGTTTTTTTCTCACCATCACTTTCTAGCAAAGTCACTAAGCTTTCTGCTGCGCCAACGGCTTGTGCTTTGGCATGATAATAGGTGCCTAAATCGCGTAATGGCTGGAAAAATTCAGGGGATAAAATTAAAGCGAGAAAACCAGCAAACAAGGTGACGGGTAAGCCATAACTACCAAAACTTAATTCACCAAGATAGGAAAAACCAAAATAGACCGCCACAATCGCAATGGAAATCGATGCAAAGAATTCTAAAACGCCAGAAGAAAGGAATGCCATACGCAGCACTTCCATGGTTCTAGAGCGGAAGTCTTCGGTAGATTCACGAATTTGCGCGACTTCTGCTTTTTCACGAAAGAATAAACGCAAAGTATCTAGCCCACGTAGTCTATCTAAAAAGCTACCGCTAAGGCGACCTAAGGCGACAAAGTTGCGGCGGTTAGCATCAGCGGCACCGAGCCCGACTAAAGCCATAAAAATTGGGATAAGGGGAGCTGTTGCAAATAAGATCAACGCCGCTGCCCAGTTAAATGGGAAGATGGCAATTAAGATCATAATAGGAATGATACCTGCAAGGTACATTTGTGGAAGATAGCGTGAATAGTACTCTTGCATATCTTCAATTTGCTCAAGGACAATGGTAGCCCAGCTACCCGCTGGCTTTCCTTTCACCCACACTGGTCCTAAGTCTTGCAGCTTATCTAATACCAGTGTACGCACTTCTTGGCGTACAACCTGACCGCAGCGAAAACCGACCTGTTCTCTAATCACAGTCACGAGCGCACGTAGCGCAAACACGACCAATAGTAAGATAAATGAGGTGATCAATTGTTCTCGAGGAATATGTTCCATAATCAGTGCTTGTAGTATCACCGCCAAGAACCAAGCTTGCGCGATAATCAGTAAGCCACTCACAACGCCTAATAGCATAGAAATGCGTAACCAGCGTTTTGCTGACGTACTATGCTGTTTCAACCAACGTACCAATTCAGTCTGTCTTGTTTTATCCATAATGATTAGTGTGCAGGTGTAGTTTTATTGAGAATGTACCGTGCGCTAAACGTACGGTAACTTGAAGAACGACGAGTATAGCAGCTTCTTTATCATTTGTTACATAATAAAAGCCTGTTATTAAATTAGTACAGTGGGTTGTTAGTGAATTGTTTTTTAAAGGTAAAAATATGGTTGTGAGATAACTCGTTTCTACAAAAGAATCGTTATTCTATTTTTTTTAAATTATTTTATCTAATTTATAAATGCCAAATGTAATGTGTGTTATTTAAATGAATGTCATTTATTTTTCAATATTTATTTGGTTATTGAAGTTTCTCTTATATATATGTTTTTAATCGTTTTAAAGTTAATTTTGACGCCGTCATATTTTATATTGGCAGCCTGTCAATCAACAAGTAATCAGCATGGCAATACATTTATCATGAAATTATTCTAAATTTTTATTGTTCAGTTTGTCAGCAAAATTCGCCGTAAACCTTCGCCCAATGCGGGTGGAGAGATAAGGTGACTTATAATACGGAACGGGGAAAACCACACTTTTATCCCGTTTCGTCAATAAAATAAGGCACCGCCATTTGCGGTGCCCTATGAAAGAAGTTTACTAATAAAAACTATTTATTATCAGTTAAGCCATCAAGATAGCGTTCTGCATCTAGGGCAGCCATACAACCGGTACCCGCAGAGGTAATCGCTTGGCGGTATATATGATCCATAACATCACCGGCCGCAAATACACCAGGAACAGAGGTTTGCGTTGCATTACCATGCGTTCCTGACTGAACAGTAATATAACCATTCTCAAGATCGAGCTGGCCTTCAAAGATGCCTGTATTTGGGCTGTGGCCGATAGCAATAAATGCTCCCATAACTTGTAGTTCTTCAGTTTCATCTGTTTTAGTACTGCGTAAACGTACACCCGTTACGCCCATCTCATCACCCAGAACTTCATCCAGCGTCCGATCAGTGTGCAGAGTGATATTGCCGTTTTTCACTTTATCCATTAAGCGATCAACTAAGATTTTTTCTGCACGGAAGCTATCACGGCGGTGAATTAAGTGCACTTCTGATGCGATGTTCGATAAATACAGCGCTTCTTCAACGGCAGTATTACCACCACCAACGACAACAACTTTTTGATTACGGTAGAAAAAACCATCACAAGTGGCACAAGCAGAAACACCACGTCCTTTAAACGCTTCTTCTGATGGCAAACCGATATAACGCGCAGAAGCACCTGTTGCGATAATTAAGGCATCACAAGTATATTCAGTTTCATCGCCAAACAAGCGGAAAGGGCGTTGCTGAAGGTCAACTTTATTAATGTGGTCTGAAATGATTTCAGTTTGGAATTTAGTCGCATGTTCGTACATACGATCCATTAAGCCAGGACCTGTTAGGCCTTCAGGATCACCCGGCCAGTTTTCAACTTCAGTGGTTGTTGTTAACTGACCACCTTTTTCCACCCCAGTAATCAGCGCTGGACTCAAATTTGCACGTGCAGCATAGACAGCTGCTGTGTATCCTGCTGGCCCTGAACCCAAAATGATTAACTTGCGATGTGTGGCTGTGCTCATGAATACCTCGTTTTTAATCCAAAAAATAGCAATAATGGGATTGTAGGAGAATTGGCTAGTTAAAAAAAGGGATTTAACTGCTAACTCGATTATGGTTGGCCTATTTTTGCGATAGATGATAGTCATTAAAGTGAAAATTTACCATGGCAAGTATGTCCGTATCACACGGTAATATTTTTAGGAATATTCTTGAAACCTGCCGGCGAAACGTTTGAATAGAAAAAAAAGCGAAATCTTGTACTGATTTTTATTCATTTGCTTTGACAATCGGCTGTGCATTTGCGAAAACATCTATGTAAGAGTTAATTATCTAGCAGGCCAATGTAAACGGTGCATTTTTGTTCTTGCCGGAAAGTTAACTTTACAACACTTATAACTTAACAAACAGGTAATCATTGTGGGCAGGTTTTCTGTTCACGTCGATTTCAGCATTGCGCATAAAATTTGCTCCTGAACACGAATACCTAAATAAATAAAGTATGAGCGAGGATGGTGCTGTTTTATAGGTGTGGAAAATAACAACTAGAGAAAGAGAGATAAAGAGATGATTGACAATAAAAAGCGTCCAGGAAAAGACCTCGACCGTATTGATAGGAATATACTTAACGAACTTCAGAAAGATGGACGTATTTCGAACGTAGAATTATCTAAACGTGTTGGTTTATCACCAACGCCATGTTTGGAGCGTGTTCGTCGTCTGGAAAGACAAGGGTTTATTTCTGGCTATACCGCATTACTGAACCCTCATTACTTAGATGCATCATTACTGGTTTTCGTTGAAATTACCTTAAACCGTGGTGCACCAGATGTGTTTGAACAGTTCAATACTGCAGTTCAAAAACTGGAAGAAATTCAAGAGTGTCACCTTGTTTCTGGTGATTTTGATTATCTGTTGAAAACGCGTGTGCCAGATATGTCCGCTTACCGTAAATTACTTGGAGAGACTCTGCTGCGTCTGCCAGGTGTAAACGATACTCGTACATATGTAGTTATGGAAGAAGTTAAGCAAAGTAACCGTCTGGTTATCAAAACACGCTAACAGCCTTCGATAGTCTCATTTCTGCACAACATAAGCTTTTGTTGTCGCACTGCAGTTTCAACGCTGAGTTTACTCAGCGTTGTTCCGTTTTAGGGGCAAACCTCCGCTTTACTGTCACTTTCTTAGGCCGAGTTTCTACAAGACAGTAGCAAGTCGGTATGATTTTTTCTGAATATATCCTAAATAAACCTAATTTTTGATTTCAATCTATTGATATTAAAGGTATAAATAATTAAGATTTTTAACGTTAAATAGAAATTGAATCCTCAACTGTAAGATGAAATACTGCATCTTGCAGTGTCTATAGTCGTTTAATTTGCCATAGTGGCAACAAGTCACGCATAACTAGGTGATTGGTGCTAGAATGGCTTTCACTATTCCGCTTATCAGCATTGCGAATTTTTGTTAATTCATCTCGATATTGGTGACACCATCGTTCAGAAAGTAAAGAAACAGTAATGAGCCAAGAATATACAGAAGACAAACACATCCGGTTTAAAAAACTCAGTAGTGGAAGACGGCTACTTGAGGTCATTTTGCTCGCTATTTGCTTAAGCGCCATTTTCTTAATGGTTGCGTTGGTGAGTTTTAGCCCTTCTGATCCGAGTTGGTCGCAAACTACATGGAATGCACCCGTGAAAAACTTAGGGGGCAGTGTTGGCTCATGGAGTGCAGACATCCTCTTTTCTGCATTTGGGATATTAGCGTTTGCCATTCCTATTCTACTGTTATTAGGCTGTTGGGCGATTTACCATTATGAAAGCCAGCGTCGCTATATCGATTTCTTTTCGCTCTCACTGCGGCTGATAGGCGGCTTAGCGCTGATTTTGTCATCATGTGGGCTGGCGGCACTTAACTTTGATGATTTACCAAACTTCTCTTCGGGAGGGGTGATTGGTAGCGTGTTCAGTAATGCCATCATGCCATGGTTTAATTCCTTAGGCGCAACATTGGCATTATTGTTTTTATGGGCAATTAGTTTCACTTTATTTACTGGCTGGTCATGGCTCACCATCGCAGAGAAAATTGGTGCAGCAGTATTGATCCCACTGACATTAGCCACTAATCGCGCACGCGGTGACGATAATGATGATTATGATGTTGAAGAGACAGAAGGTGCGCTACAACGCGCCCAAGAGGCTGAGCGTCAAGCGCTAGATGACATGCAGGTTGATAGCGATGATGTGTTATTTTCTGCGCCAACAATTAGTGAGTTGGCTACCACAGAAGTGGTGGCTGATGAGCCTTCTGTTGAAACTGTGCCTGTTGAAACTATCTCTCCAACAGTGCCAGTCGCCCAAGCAAGTGTCGCTGAACCAGAAGAAGAGCTACCATCATTCACTGCATCTGAGTCACAAGAATCTTATCATTTTGAAGTACCTGATGATTATCAGCCTGTTTTATATGATAGAGATTTTCAATTTAAAAATGTTGAATCTGAGCAACCGGCAGCTCAAGCAGACGATTATGGTTATCAGCCAACCGAAAATGATATTGTCAACGACAGTGCAAATCATCCAGTTAATAATACCCGTATCGAAACAACGCGTTGGGATAATCCAAACCAAGCACCATCGGCGCCAACAAGTCGTCAAAGTACTGCGGCAACGATGTCATCAATGCCAACGTCTTCTGTTAGCGATGCAGTGGTACAGGCAAGTGGCCAATCGGTCGCTGATAGGGTGGCGGATCCAGCTGCATTAGCGGCGGCTGGTATTTCAGTCGCTGCGCTTGAACGCCATGCACAAGTGAAGCAAAACCTTGAGCCTGAATTACCTCGCCCAAACCCTGTGCGTTTGCCAACGCGTAGGGAGTTGTATGGCATTCGTATCCCATCTCAACGTGACGCTGAGTTGCAACGTCGCAAAGAAGAAGCAGAACAACGCGAGCAAGTTTATCAGCAGTGGTCTGCGACTGATGAAAGCACTCATCAAACACAAGATGATGATGTTGAACAAGAAAATATGCTAAGAGAGCAGTTCTTGCAGCAACAACGTGAGCGTTATGGTTCAGATGAGGATTCAAATAATGATCTCGTTGAACCGACTTTTTCACCGAGTGTGCAGGTTCAGACGCAACCTGAGGAAATTGAGCCTGTTGTTCCTCACTATACACAACCTGAGATTGAACATCGTTGGCCTTCTGCCGTGTCACCAACTGAACAAGTCGAACCTCAAACGCATCAGTTTAGGCATGTTGAAAATGATTTTTCAGCGCCGAATGAATACGAAGAAGCCGATTATCGAACTGAGCCAAAGTTTGATTTCAGTGAACATATTTCTGTTTTAGATAGTTTTTCACCTGTTGATGATTTGGTAAATGATGAGCCAACCGATCCATTGTTTATGCCATCATTTAGTACAACTGCAACAACGAGTTCACCAAGTCATTTCCAAGGGGAAAATTTAAGTAGAAATGTGACGTCAGTACTGGATATTCCAAGTCACCAAGGTCACACTTTCGCGCCGCAACAGCCGCAACAGCCGCAACAGCCGCAACAGCCGCAACAGCCGCAACAGCCGCAACAGCCGCAACAGCCGCAACAGCCGCAACAGCCGCAACAGCCGCAACAGCCGCAACAGCCGCAACAAGTACAACAACCGCAGCAGGACAGTTTGTTCCATCCATTCTTGGTGCGTAATGATCAGCCTTTGCCAAAACCAACAACACCGATGCCATCATTAGACCTATTGGCTAGCCCTCCCTCACAAGAGGAGCCTGTCGATATGTTTAAACTAGAGCAGACCGCTCGGTTGATTGAGGCTCGCTTAAATGATTATCGTGTCAAAGCTGAAGTGGTTGGCTTCTCTCCGGGGCCAGTTATCACGCGCTTTGAACTTGATTTAGCACCGGGGGTAAAAGCGGCTCGTATTTCCACTTTATCTCGAGATCTGGCGCGCTCACTTTCTACTACGGCGGTGAGGGTGGTCGAGGTGATCCCAGGTAAGCCTTATGTGGGGCTTGAGTTACCTAATGAAAAACGTCAAACCGTTTATTTAAGAGAAGTATTAGATTGTGAGCAATTTAGGCACAATTCATCACCATTGACGATGGTATTAGGTAAAGATATCGAAGGTGACCCTGTTATTGCCGATTTGGCTAAAATGCCTCACTTATTAGTCGCAGGGACCACCGGTTCAGGTAAATCGGTTGGGGTCAATGCGATGATCCTGAGCATTTTGTATAAATCGAAGCCTGAAGATGTGCGTTTTATCATGATCGACCCGAAAATGTTGGAGCTTTCAATTTATGAAGGGATCCCACATTTGCTCACTGAAGTTGTGACGGATATGAAAGATGCCGCCAATGCATTGCGTTGGTGTGTCAATGAAATGGAGCGTCGCTATAAATTGATGTCAGCGCTTGGTGTGCGTAACCTCGCAGGTTATAACGATAAAATTAAAGCTGCCGAAGAAATGGGGCGCCCAATACCTGATCCGCATTGGAAACCAAGTGACAGCATGGAAATGGAACATCCAATGCTGAAAAAAGAGCCATATATTGTGGTGATGGTTGATGAGTTTGCTGATCTGATGATGACAGCAGGTAAAAAAGTTGAAGAGTTGATTGCTCGACTGGCGCAAAAAGCGCGTGCTGCGGGTATTCACCTTGTTTTAGCCACTCAACGCCCATCTGTTGATATTATTACTGGTTTAATTAAAGCTAACATCCCAACTCGAATTGCATTTACGGTTTCAAGCAAAATTGACTCACGCACTATTCTTGATCAAGGTGGTGCAGAGTCATTGTTAGGTATGGGGGATATGCTGTATCTGCCACCTAACTCATCAATTCCAGTGCGCGTTCACGGTGCATTTGTGCGAGACCAAGAAGTACATGCCGTCGTGAATGATTGGAAAGCGCGTGGTCGTCCTCAGTATATCGATAGCATTACGAAATGCAGTGAAGAAAGTGAAGGCGGCGGGTATGATGGTGCTGATGAAGAGCTGGATCCATTATTCGACCAAGCGGTAGAGTTTGTGGTTGATAAACAACGCGTATCAATTTCAGGGGTTCAGCGCCAATTCAGAATTGGTTATAACCGAGCTGCTCGTATTGTTGAGCAAATGGAAGCACAAGGTATTGTCAGTGAGCCGGGGCATAATGGTAACCGTGAGGTGCTTTCTCCACGGCAAGCTGATTACTAGTAAAGGCATAATGCCTATTTAGGTATCAACAAAAGGTCTTTGTTCGATGAAAAAAATGATGTTATTGGGTGCTTTAGCCTTGAGTTTACATATCGGCTCAGTACTAGCTGATGCTAGCCAAGACCTTCAGGAACGCCTGAATAAGGTCAATAGCTTCCACGCTAGCTTTTCCCAAAAAGTAACCAGTCCTGAAGGTGATTTAATACAGGAAGGGGTCGGTGAACTTTGGCTGCAACGCCCTAATTTATTTAATTGGAATATGACATCACCTGATGAAAGTGTATTGGTTTCAGATGGTAAAAACTTATGGTTTTATAATCCTTTTGTTGAACAAGTTACCGTCACTAAGCTGGCGGATGCAACACAAGATACACCATTTTTACTGATTACTCGCAACAACCCGTTAGATTGGAAACAATACTCAATCATTCAACAGGGCAATACATTTGATTTGAAACCTAAGCTGACCAACGGCACGTTAAAACGTTTCTCAATTACTGTTTCTCCAGAAGGAACGATTGAAAAATTTGCGGCGGTTGAGCAAGATGGGCAAACCAGTGCTTATCAGCTGAAAGAACAAAAAAATGGTAACGTTGATAAAAGTAAATTTACTTTTACGGTACCGAAAGGCGTCACATTAGATGACCAACGCTCTGGTGGTAAATAAGAGGAAATAGTGGGTAACCTGTCTCTCGATTTTTCACAAAATGAATTTCAACCTCTGGCTGCGCGTATGCGCCCAGAGGTACTTGAACAGTATATAGGCCAAAAACATTTACTTGCCGAGGGTAAACCGCTTCCTCGTGCGATAAAAGCAGGCCATTTGCACTCAATGATTTTGTGGGGGCCGCCGGGGACAGGTAAAACGACACTGGCTGAAATTATTGGCCATTATGCGCAAGCGGATATTGAACGCATCTCTGCGGTGACATCAGGTATTAAAGAGATCCGCGAGTCCATCGAAAAAGCACGGCAAAATCGCAGTGCTGGTCGTCGAACCATACTGTTTGTTGATGAAGTTCATCGCTTTAACAAAAGCCAGCAAGATGCTTTTTTACCTCATATTGAAGACGGTACAATTACTTTTATTGGTGCAACAACAGAAAACCCTTCTTTTGAATTGAATTCAGCATTGTTGTCTCGTGCGCGAGTTTATTTGCTTAAGTCACTCGATGTCAGTGATATCGAAGAAGTGTTATTACAAGCAATGGGTGATACGCAGCGTGGTTTTGGCGGGCAAAATATCATCTTACCTGATAGTACACGCAAACTCATTGCTGAGTTGGTTAATGGTGATGCGAGGCGCTCACTTAACCTGCTTGAAATGATGGCAGACATGGCGGAAAGTGACAGCCATGGTCAACGGATCCTCACTGCTGAGTTACTCAAAGAGGTCAGTGGTGAACGAACGGCTCGTTTTGATAACAAAGGCGATCGCTATTACGACTTAATTTCAGCCTTGCATAAATCCGTTCGTGGTTCAGCGCCTGATGCGGCTTTGTATTGGTATGCGCGCATTATTACTGCTGGTGGTGATCCTCTGTATGTTGCTCGTCGTTTGTTAGCCATTGCGTCTGAGGATGTCGGTAATGCAGATCCACGAGCGATGCAAGTGGCTATCTCAGCGTGGGATTGCTTTACTCGGGTGGGGCCTGCTGAAGGTGAAAGAGCGATAGCTCAAGCGATTGTTTACTTAGCTTGTGCACCTAAAAGTAATGCGGTTTATACGGCCTATAAAGCTGCAATAGCTGATGCGCAAATGCAGCCTGATTATGACGTGCCAGCTCACTTGCGTAATGCCCCAACTAAACTAATGAAAGAGTTGGGAGCAGGCAAAGAGTATCGCTATGCACATGATGAAGACAATGCCTACGCTGCGGGTGAAGTGTATTTCCCTCCTGAAATGCAGCATACTCAGTATTACCACCCAACAAATCGTGGTTTAGAAGGCAAAATAGCCGAAAAATTAAACTGGTTAGCGCAGCAGGATCAAAATAGCTCAACAAAACGCTATCGCTAATGTGGGCAATGCGGTAAGGTTATAACGCAATATTTTTTTATAAATTTTAAGCCACTGAAGTAGTATACTCTAAATAATTCAAGGTACAGTTAGGCGACAAGTGAATGAGTCGCTAGGAGCATACACAAGTATGTGACTGGCGCGAGTGGGCGTAGTTAACAACACTGTGACTTGAAGTATGACGAGTATAGAGGTTTGAAATGGTGTGAAGAGGGTAACGCCGGAGCGCGTTGTACCTCATTTCGTATTTACTAACAATAATCACAGGATAAGCATGCTCGATCCCAATTTACTGCGTACGGAGCTAGACGCGGTTGCTGAAAAACTGGCTCGCAGGGGTTTTACCCTTGATGTGGAAAAGCTGCGTGAATTAGAAGAACGCCGCAAAGTTTTACAAGTTGAAACTGAATCCCTGCAAGCAGACCGTAACTCGCGATCGAAAACCATTGGTGCAGCTAAGGCGCGTGGTGAAGATATCGAGCCTCTGCGTCAAGAAGTTAACCTATTAGGCGAAAAATTGGATGCGGCTAAGATCGCATTAGATAAGCTGCAACAAGAAATCCGTGATATTGCATTAAGTATCCCGAATATGCCTGATGATGCAGTTCCTGATGGTAAAGATGATTCAGATAACGTTGAGGTTGCCCGTTGGGGTGAGCCTCGTCAGTATGATTTTGACGTTAAAGATCACGTTAGCCTTGGTGAGTTAGCGGGTGGGCTAGATTTCCCAGCAGCGGTAAAACTGACAGGTGCACGTTTTGTGGTGATGAAAGGGCAAATTGCTCGTTTACACCGTGCACTTGCGCAGTTCATGTTGGACTTACATACAGAGCAACATGGTTACCAAGAACTGTATGTTCCTTATCTGGTTAACCATGACACGCTGTACGGCACAGGCCAATTACCAAAATTTGGTGAAGACCTATTCCATACTAAGCCACTGGAAGAAGAAGCAGAAAGTACTTATGCATTGATCCCAACTGCAGAAGTGCCAGTGACTAACTTGGTGCGTGACGAAATTTTAGATGAAGATGCTTTACCACTGAAAATGACGGCACATACGCCATGCTTCCGTTCAGAGGCTGGCTCTTATGGGCGCGATACTCGTGGCCTGATCCGTATGCACCAGTTTGATAAAGTTGAATTAGTCCAAGTTGTTCATCCTGAAAAATCGATGGAAGCATTGGAAGAGTTGACGGGGCATGCTGAAAAAGTATTGCAATTACTGAAATTGCCTTATCGCAAAGTGATCCTATGTACGGGTGATATTGGTTTTGGTGCTCGTAAAACCTACGACTTAGAAGTTTGGTTACCAGCCCAAAATACGTATCGTGAGATCTCATCATGTTCTAACATGTGGGATTTCCAAGCTCGCCGTATGCAAGCGCGCTTCCGTAGCAAGGGTGATAAGAAAACTCAGCTTGTTCATACTTTGAATGGTTCAGGTCTTGCGGTTGGCCGTACTTTAGTTGCTGTGCTGGAAAACTACCAGTTGGCAGATGGCCGCATTGAAGTGCCAGAAGTATTACGTCCGTATATGAAAGGTCTTGAATATATAGGCTAATCAATTTATTGATCCTCGGTTAATAACACGGAGCGGGAAAAATCTCGCTCCGTCAATAAATTAAATCACCAGTGACTGCTTTTCGCCATAAACAGCGAAGCTTCCCACCTCTCAGAACAATACCGTTTGTACCTTGGATTTACGCTTCCCTCCATGGCTGAGACGACGAGCCCCGTTGCCTGTAATGCCTGTTTCCGTATATTATTATGATGAAAGGCTACTCCGTTAAGCGCTCAGCATAGATCTCTGGCGGAGTTTCTCCGGAAAAGACACCGTATCAGTCAGCGGATCGTCCATTTGTTGGGCAACTATTGGGGGCACTTCGGCCTTCTAGGTTTTTCGCCTTATCTCTTCGTTCGCATTGAGTAAAGGTTTACGGCAGATTTGGCTAAAAAATGGCCATTCAAGCTGTAGGATAAAGTTTTTGCGAAATTAAACAGTATCCTCTTTGATGAATTAGCTCCTGAAGGCTATCTACTATTCCCCCATAAGACTCCATCAGATCATGGCAAAATGATGGTGTCGCTTTCTTATTGAGACTCTCTCTGGCAATTTACTTATGGCTAATAATCGATATCGCGCAACCGTGGATCTTGAAACACCGATACCACCATACTGGTGAATTTAGTGATATCTAGGTAATTATTGTCTGTACGATAGACCAGCTCAATTTTGAAATCATTAAACTCTCTGGCTAGCTGATGGATCTTTATTTTGCTCTTAACTTCACTACTGATAGAGCAACGTGACACCAAAGATACCCCTTTATCGGCAGCTATGCTTGAAAACAGGACAGGGTATGATCCGCATTCAACTAAGCGTTTAGGTGTAATATTGCCTTCATTGAACAGCATATTGAAGCTGCGTATTAATGTTGCACATTTTTTACTACTCAGTAAAAAGACTTTTCCATCCAGACTGGAGATGTCAGTTATCGTTGGTTGATTTTTTTCAGTGATGAGGACTAGTTCGCTGGAAAGTAATATAGACCGTGCATGCTGTGCGTTGGAAAAGCCAGCGCCAATGATGACTGCATCAAATTCATTTTTATCATAGGCGCTGAGCAAGCTGGTTGTATTGCCGATTGAAACATCGATGTTCCAACCTAGCTCTTGGCCTAAATCAATTAAGGAGCTAATAATATAAGGTGGTAAGCATTCAATTATTCCGACCTTTATGGTCAATTGATTACTTTTAGAGTAAGAAATGTTGTTTTTGCAATCATCTGCTAGATTCAGAATTTTAAGCGCATACTCATAAAGTATCTGACCTTGTGCAGTAGGAGTACATCCCTCGGTTTTTCTGTCTAATAAGGTGGTATCTAGGTTGTCCTCCAAAGTTCGTATTCGATAAGAAATGCTTGATTGTACTCGATTCAAACGCTCCGCAGCTCGGGTTATATTCCCTGTCTCCACGACTGTCACGAAAGCAAGAAGTTCACTTAGCTTCATTTGAGACCTCATCCTAAAGGTTATCTTAATGTTTCGATAATGCTTATCAATTGTGATGCTTTGTTTGTGATTACATTCCTAATTGTCACTATAGGTTATGTCGGCTGTTGATAGTAACTGTACGGATGATGTGGCATCAATGTACATATTTTTTATTATCTAGTATGTCCTAAATCTCTAATCTATCGGTAACGCTTGGTTAAGTATCATTAAAGTATCAATATTTTCGATAAATCCCTCGATTTTATTCGTTGGTTTTTTATTACCATACTGATTACGATTATTACCAATAAGGCCGGTTATTTTTAATAATCAATGTATTACATTTTTTTGCTTTTCGCAGTCATGTCGTTTTCTGGCCTTAATTATTCATATGATTAAAACTTCTATTTTGTTTATAGGATAAAATATGGCGCACACAGAGTTCGATAAAATAATGACTGAGCTAGTTGATTATGCTTATGAGCAAACAACCTTTGATAATGAAACGCTCAATATGGCATGTTTTTGTTTGCTGGATTCAATTGGATGTGCAATTGCTGCCTCTACTGATGCAGACTGTTCTAGGCTGATGCGTAGTGTGCAATTCAGTAAAAACCATCAAGGTGTTCCAGTTATGGGGACAGCCCTACGTTTAGGGCCTATCGAAGCGGCTTTTCAGATTGGTTCAATGATCCGTTGGCTAGAATTCAACGATACATGGCTAGCGCAAGAATGGGGGCATCCATCGGATAACTTAGGAGCAATCCTAGCTGCAGCAGCATGGAAGAGTTTTTCCGATAGCAATCAGCCAACTGTCAATATGGCTGATGTTCTGAATACCATGATTCGCGCTTATGAAATACATGGTGTGCTGTGCCTGTCGAACTGTTTTAATGCGCTAGGCATTGACCATGTTGTGCTAGTCAAAGTGGCCTCAGTTGTTGCTTCTGCGCAGATTATGGGGTTATCAAAGGATCAGGCGCTTAGCGCACTTTCAAACGTAATTATTGATGGTTACGCACTCAGAACTTACCGACATGCGCCAAATGCAGGAACGCGTAAATCATGGGCTGCAGGTGATGCTACCGCTCGTGGCTTGCAATTTGCGCTGTTTGCTCAGGCCGATGAAATGGGATATCCCACGGCGCTAACGGCCAAACGTTGGGGGTTTGATGATGTGGTACTTCGTGGGCAATCGTTCAACTTGACGCGAAAACTGTCTGATTTTGTTATCAAAAATATTCTGTTCAAAGTTCCCAATCCTGCTGAATATCATGCGCAAACAGCAGTTGAGGCAGCGATTAATTTACGCGAAAGAATGCTTGCAGCCGGATATTCATCTGAAGCTATAGAATATGTGCGAGTAGAAACAACACGGCCAGCTATTCAAATCATTGATAAATTAGGCCTGCTGAATAATTCAGCTGATCGTGACCATTGCCTTCAATATATGGTCGCGGTAGGCTTGCAAACCGGAAATTTAACAGTCAAAGATTTTCACGATCCGTTGGCTTCCGATCCGCATCTAGAAATATTACGCCACAAAATCACATGTACTGAACGACCTTCATTCACTGAAAGCTACTATAATCCAGAAAAACGCGCGATCCCAAATGCACTCTATATAAAATACCGTGGAGTGGCGGAAGAAATTTCGGAAATTATTGAATATCCGCTTGGACATGTCCGCCGTCGTGAAGAATGTTTCGACGCACTGCTCACTAAATTCCATCTGAATCTTGCCGACAGTCCGCTACGCGAGCGGGCGGATAAGTTAGCCGATATCTTGACCTCATACACGAAGATGGAAGCTATGAGTGTTACCGACTTCCTGAAAATGTTTTCCTGGGATTAATTTATCCCCAAATTATTCCCATAACTTTATAACGCTAAAGGTGATTGAAGTGAAAAAGGCTATATTGGCTGGCTGCGGTGCTGAGATTGGGGCAAATCTTCTGATTCAAAACAATCCTCAACAGGATGGTTTTGTGGTACAGACTGTAATAACGAATCCGCCTGCGGTCGATAAACACTATCCTGAATTACATCCAATTGATGGTATTGTGGCGCGTTTAGCGATGGCACAACCCGGCATTCAGTCTCGAGTCAACATTATTAATGATAATATTCTGCAAATTGACGGTCGTGAAATTCATTTCTTTTTTGGTGACTTAACCAAAGAATACCCGCAGGTAGTAGAAGGGCACTTTGATATCGGTTTTATCGCCACCAGCAAACAGGATGTTAATCAGAACAGTCCTGTAGCTCGTAATATGCAGGAATTGGCCGACGTAGTGTTGGGGGTTGCAGAAGCCGATAGTCTGAAAAGCATTTACGGTTGCCTTGGCGACCTGACAAGTGACGATATTATTACGATACAGCGTAAGGTAGTGAGTTCCGGTATGTACTGCCTAGGATCCTGTCAGACCAATGGCATGCATGCTTCATTACGTGTTGTGGTTGAGGCATTGGGTGCCATTAATGGTAATGCTTCGCAGATTGTGTCAATTGAAACTGATATTGTGCATCCAGATACTCCGAATGGCGTATTGGGTACACGCTCGTTTGAAGGCCGTATGCAGGATGCTCGTGACAATCTGCGCCCAAGTTTTTCCCAAATTTCTATGAGTCAGAAAAAAGTTATGCCGTGGGCTCCGCTGGTGAATACCATATCGTTACGTGCGCCGGTTCATGCTCCGGGGTATCAGGTTAATCGCTTTATTGTAGAAGATAAAGGTGCTTTAACTACCGAATTAATTGAAGCAGTCATTAAACGTATTAGCAATGCTCATCCTTATGTGGTTATGGCCTCGCGTTCACCTCTGGGAGGGCGAGCTTATGCTTATGAACATCGTTGTTCAACTATTCTCTCTGACGCCAACCATTTACTGATTCTCCGTCCAGACTATTTGGTAAAGCAAAATCTGAGTGAAGTGATTATCCAATCTTTCGTTAACAATACGGTCGGTTATACGGCAGTTGTTCGAGCGGTAGCACGCAATATTGCCCAAGGATTATCTGTGTCGACCTTTCAGGAGATTGAAAAATGACACATTCACATATTGTTGATTTTTTAAATTCTGGTTTTGTGGTGAAGACAGCTATGTCAGCCGCTTTTAATAGTAAGCTGAAGGCTGAAATTGAGCAAATTCATGCATTACACGCTATTTACCCTGAGCTTATGGTACCAGTTCTACACGAGGGATCAGTCGCTGGGCGGCAATTTTATGTACTTGAAAAGAAAGAGGCGCTTTCGTTATCGAATATCGTGTTTGATGAAGGGCGGCCGCTCGCAGCGCGGCGTAAAATCGTTCTGAATACGCTGGATGAAATACAAAGAGCGATAGGGTTGGAGACAGATAACCAGCCTATGCAGCTCCACAATATGCCTGCCAAGTTACTGGAGGAGTGGCAAGGAGCGTGGTTTGCACACGACCTGTTTGACAAGCCTGTTTTACTTAATGGCATCCGTTTTAGCATTACTGCCAGAGAGGTTTTTGAAAAAGCGCTGTCCATGGCTCGTAGAGAAACATTCCGATCAGTAGAACAGGCGCATTTCAATTTTCATTTCGGCAATGTGCTTTATGACGAAGAGCGAACTATAACCAACTTTATCGATCCTGATTTTTCAGTTCGTGGCCTCGATCCGCTTTTCGGTTTTTCTCGTTTTGCTTTTTCTTTTTGGCATGAATTGGCGGTTGGGGTTAAGGACGCTGTTAAAATGATACCGATGTCTGACGCGCTAATGTTTGTTCTAGCTAAACAGGATTACGGCAATATTCTTAACGAAATTTCGGAAATCAGAGGGATCTCCGGCATGCTTCCACTTATAGGGGAGTGTATGCGTGATCGGTTTTATGTGCTCACGGCTTACTGTTTCCTTAGAAGCATTCGTATCAACGGTAGCAAACAGCAGTGGAAAGCACTGCGTACTCCGGTGATAGCACGACCAGAAGAGGTACTGACGCTGGGAATGTTGACCTATCTCGAAGGAGAGTATGCCGCGAGCGAAAGTTTGTGTGCGTAACTTCATTCTAATTAAGGATCTGTGAATATGTCGTTAGTTAGCAATAGTCATACTAGCGCACTCGATCAAGGCTTTGAGCCTCCAAGGCGCTATTTAGCCGCAGCAGCCATATTGATAGGTGTGTTGATGGCGGCGCTAGATAGTTCCATTGTCAATATTGCATTGCCCTCAATTGCCAGTACATTACAGGTTGATTCAGCATCCAGTATCTGGATTGCCAACGGTTATCAGGTAGCCTGTGCGGCGACAATGTTGGTTTGTGCATCTCTGGGAACCCGAATTGGTGTGAAACGCTTTTATACCATAGGAATGGTGTTATTCACGGTCTCTTCTCTGGGGTGTGGCTTTTCGCCAACCTTCGAAGTATTGGTTTTTATGCGGATATTGCAAGGGGTAAGCTATGCGGTAATGATAAGTGTGGGGTTGGGGTTATATCGGGTTATATTTCCACCCAAAGCATTGGGAACGATATTTGGGCTCAATGCGTTAGCATTCGCAGTGGGAACGGCTATCGGCCCGGTGCTGGGAGGGGTTATTATTTCATATCTATCTTGGCCTTGGCTTTTTTATATCAATATTCCTCTTGGGGGGCTTGCTATTGTCTTCTCGTTTATCTCATTAGGGCGAGATTATGAAACTGAGAACGGCTTTGATTGGATGGGAGCGGTAAGTTCGGTGGCTGCGTTGGGTTTGATGGTGGTCGCAGTTGATCAAATTGGCCGCTGGGAGAGTCATATGTTGATCTATTGCGCTGTGGCGTCCGTGGTATTCTTTACCCTCTTTTTTACCGCCCAGGCACGTTCAAAGCACCCATTATTACCACTTGATATATTTCTTTCACGACAATATACCTTCGCAGTGCTCTCTTCCGTTTCCATGTTCGTGGCTCAAGGGATGGCGTTGGTAGGCTTACCTTTTGTATTGCAACAGACCTATAACTACTCGGTTTTGGAGTCAGCATTTATCTTTACACCATGGCCAGTGGCTGTCGTAATCTGCGCCCCGATAGCAGGAAGGTTGTCAAACCATTTCAATCCGACTCAAATATCTACCGTCGGAGTAATGATCTTTTGTATTGGCTTAGGTTTATTGGCTCTGTTGCCGGAACTTGCTACGGTGAATGATTTCCTATGGCGAGTGGCCATTTGTGGGGTTGGCTATGGCCTCTTCCTGCCACCAAACAATAAGGAAATGTTTGTCAATGTTGCTGCCAATCGAACGGTTACAGCTTCTGGGGTATTATCAACCGCCAGAACGATAGGGCAGTCGATCGGTGCGGCATTGGTTGCTATGGTTATTACATTGTTGAATGGCATCTCAGGGGGCGCTGGTGTGCAGTTTGCCATCTATGTTTTTGGTGTCGCCTGCGTGATTGCGGCTATATCATCTGTTGTCAGTACATTACGTCTACATCGCTAACAGAGGAGGACGCCAGCAGTGGCAAATATTTTACTGTCAATAAGTTAGGTACAGTTGGCAACAAGTCTTTATAGAGTTTGAGCAAACCACCCGCTATGCGGGTGGTTATGATTATATTCAAAAGTTCAATTAGCTAATAATTGAACTTTGTTGTGACTGTTGGTTTTTGCTAGTTGCTTGAGCAAAGAATAGGCTGCGGTAGCTAGTGTAGTAACCGACATACATAATAGGGAATGTGATTAAGAGACCTAAACCGAATGGGATTGCAGAAATGAACATAATAATGCCCATCACGACGAAGAATAGGATACCCTGCAGGATGTTTTTGCTAACCGCCTTTAGGCTTGCAGAAATAGCTGCACCCACTTTAAAATCATGATTCATGATTAATGCAGGAGCAAACCAAGTCATTGCCGCTCCAACTAAACCAGCAACGATCATAATAACCATAATATAGAAGAATGAACCACTTAGAGCCATAATTGTTTCAGGGGAAACTTGGCCACCTTGGCTTGCTTCTAACACAATGCTCAGTAATGCTGTTCCGCCGATCATCATTGCAATGATACCGCCGATTAATGAGACACCGAAGTTAATCGCACCTACAGCAAATAGGGCACCAAATTTTTGTTGGAATCCAGCAAATAATAGCCCGATTTCAACTTCACCGGTTCTACGTTGTTTTTCGCTAATGGCAATGATGCCACCAATTAGAATTGGCGTAATAAACGATACGAAAAAGTTAACGAATGGGATCATAGAAACAACAAGTATCACTGCAAAGAAAATAATGTTGATAAGAACCCACATGCCTAATTTTTCTTTCACCATTGCCCAAGCTTGGCTGATCCAATTAATCCCTTCACCTGCATCAACAGCTCGAGGTTCTGCAAGAAAAATTGAAGTATCAACTTGACTCGGTTGGTTTTCAGAGGGAGCAGGCGCACTCTGTGAATCGAAATTTTCACTATTCATGATCTAGTATTAACCCGTAATTTATAGAGAATTAGCAATATATTATTATTGAAAATAGTTAGTCAAAAAAACAAAAAATAAAAATATAGATAACAATTTATTATGCAAGCAAACGTATACTATTCAAAGCAGACTATTCTGGTAACCATTGTTTTTAAGTTATGAAGTTGTTATTTAAGGGAAAATAATGTTTTATCGTGACAATGTAGAATTGGAAATAGGGAAATAACACTTTATTTGGATAAATAAAAGACACGACTCAAATTGATTTCTTACTGTTAAAAGTAGAATTTTAAAGGAGTGAATAATAGGTTGTAGAAAATAACGGCTCTATACTCGTCATACTTCAAGTTGCAGCGCTTTTTGTTGAGGAATAAGTGACTACGTTCAGCTAGCCGAGTCACATAGTTTATCTATGCTCCCCGTCTATCTTCACTTGTCGCCTACCTGCACCTCGAATTATTGAGAGTATATAATAATAGAACCGTTATAATCAGTTAATACATCACTTTGTGACCATAACTTTCAAGTATGCTTTTTACTCGTTCCATTGTTTCTTTTGATGGTGGTTTAACACCATCTAATTTGTACTCTTCACCCATGGTTTCCCACTTGTGTTTACCTAATTCATGGTAAGGGAGTAACTCAATTTTTTCGATATTTTTCATGTCCTTGGTAAATTCCCCAAGTAAATGAACAGAATGGTCATCATCGCTCCAACCTGGAACCACAACATAACGAACCCACGTTTTTTGATTGCGTTTCGCAAGGTATCGAGCAAATTCAAGTGTACGATGGTTTGAAACACCTACTAATGTTTGGTGTATTTCATCATTAAGTTGTTTTAAATCGAGCATCACTAAATCAGTGACTTCCATCAATTCATCAATAACTGGGTCATAGCGACGAACAAAGCCATTAGTATCAAGGCAGGTGTGGATGTTTTGTGCTTTACATGCACGGAACCAGTCGCGAACAAATTCAGCTTGTAAAATCGCTTCTCCGCCGGATGCGGTGACACCACCACCTGTGGCATTCATAAAGTGACGATAAGTCACTGCTTCTTTCATTAATTCATCAACGGTAACGATTTGCCCTGTATGGGTGTCCCATGTATCGCGGTTATGGCAATACATGCAGCGCATCAGGCAGCCTTGAAAGAAGACGATAAAACGGATCCCCGGTCCATCGACGGTTCCACATGATTCAAATGAGTGGATACGACCAAGCGTTGCTGGCGGCGAGGTGGTTGAAATATCAAGAGTTGGAATAGTTGTTGTGGTCGACATAGCAGGAACTCCAAAAATACCTGTCATACTTAATGTGAGGCTATTCGTGAGCAATTTAAAGTATTCAGGTTTAGTTCTAAAAAAGCCCCATAGTAGTGGGGCTTTTTAGTTATTTTAATTGATTTACTAATCTAATTATTACATTGAACTTGTGAAAGTACGAGTAATAACGTCTTGCTGCTGTTCTTTAGTTAATGAGTTAAAGCGCACTGCATAACCTGAAACACGGATAGTTAACTGTGGATATTTCTCTGGGTTTTCCATCGCATCCAACAGCATTTCACGGTTCATGACGTTAACGTTCAAGTGCTGACCGCCTTCGATAGAGGCTTCATGGTGGAAGTAACCATCCATTAGGCCTGCTAAGTTCGCTTTACGCACATCATCATCTTTACCTAATGCATTTGGTACAATAGAGAAGGTATAAGAAATACCATCTTTCGCGTAAGCAAATGGCAGTTTAGCAACTGAAGTCAGTGAAGCAACCGCGCCTTTTTGGTCACGACCGTGCATTGGGTTTGCACCTGGTCCGAATGGTGCGCCAGCACGACGACCATCTGGTGTGTTACCTGTTTTCTTACCATACACAACGTTAGAAGTGATAGTTAAGATGGACTGAGTTGGCACTGCATTACGGTAAGTGTGCAGTTTCTGAATTTTCTTCATGAAACGTTCAACTAAGTCGCAAGCGATATCATCAACACGAGAGTCGTTGTTACCAAATTGTGGGTATTCACCTTCAATTTCAAAGTCGACAGCAATGCCGTCTTCATCACGAATTGGTTTAACTTTTGCGTATTTGATAGCAGACAGTGAGTCAGCTGCAACTGACAGACCCGCGATACCACATGCCATTGTACGATATACATCACGGTCATGCAGAGCCATCAATGCAGCTTCGTAGCTGTATTTGTCATGCATATAGTGAATGATATTCAGTGCAGTCACATATTGAGTTGCTAACCAATCCATGAAGTGATCCATACGATCCATCACAGTATCGAAGTCAAGAACTTCATCCATGATTGGTGCATGTTTAGGACCGACTTGCATTTTCAGTTTTTCATCAATACCACCGTTGATGGTATACAGCATGGTTTTCGCTAAGTTAGCACGAGCACCGAAGAACTGCATTTGTTTACCAACAATCATTGGGCTAACGCAACATGCGATAGCATAGTCATCGTTGTTAAAGTCTGGACGCATTAAGTCATCGTTTTCATACTGCACTGATGATGTATCGATTGAAACTTTTGCAGCGAATTTTTTGAAGCTAAGTGGTAGTTGCTCTGACCACAGGATAGTCATGTTTGGCTCTGGAGAAGGGCCCATGGTATACAGTGTATTCAGGAAACGGAAGGTGTTTTTGGTCACAAGTGTACGACCATCAAGACCCATACCTGCTAGTGATTCTGTTGCCCAAATTGGGTCACCAGAGAACAGCTCATCATATTCAGGCGTACGTAAGAAACGAACCATACGTAGTTTCATGACTAAGTGGTCAATCAGCTCTTGTGCTTCTTGTTCAGTCAGTTTGCCTTCTTCAATATCACGTTGGATATAAACGTCTAAGAAGGTTGAAACACGGCCGAATGACATTGCCGCACCATTTTGTGATTTAACTGCCGCTAAGTAACCGAAGTAAGTCCACTGAACGGCTTCTTGTGCATTAGTTGCAGGAGCAGAGATGTCATAGCCATATTTTGCTGCCATCTCTTTGATTTGACCTAGTGCACGGTGCTGTTCAGCAATTTCTTCGCGCAATTGGATGGTCATTTGTAGATCTTCACCTTTCTCTAATTTTTCTTGCAGAGAAGTGAATTGATTGAATTTGTCTTTCATCAGGAAATCAATACCGTACAGAGCAACACGACGGTAGTCACCGATGATACGACCACGACCATAAGCATCAGGTAGACCGGTTAAGATACCTGACTTACGGCATTTCAGAATGTCTGGGGTATAGACATCGAAAACGCCTTGGTTGTGAGTTTTACGGTAGTCAGTAAAGATTTTTTTCAGGCTTGGATCTAAGGTACGGTCGTAGGCTTTACATGAACCTTCAACCATTTTGATCCCACCGAATGGGATAAGACCACGTTTCAGAGGAGCATCAGTTTGCAAACCAACGATTTGCTCTAAATCTTTAGCGATGTAGCCCGCATCATGGGAAGTAATCGTTGACGCAACATCAGTGTCAAAATCAACGGGGGCATGAGTACGGTTTTCGATTTTGATACCTTCCATGACTTTTTCCCACAACTTATCAGTTGCTGGGGTAGAGCCTGCTAAGAAAGATTCATCACCTTCATATGGAGTATAGTTTTTCTGGATGAAGTCACGTACATCGACGTTATTCTGCCAGTTACCTTGGTTAAAACCTTGCCATGCTAAAGCGAATTTTTCATTTAATTCTGACATGATACTTTTACCTTTTAACAATGGATCTTTTAAGGATCTTAATAAATCTTTTCGTGTGTGTCAGTGGCTATTAATGTTTTTGACCACTACGTAAATGCATGAACCAGTAAATCAGACCAACCAACAGAGCTCCGCCAATGATATTACCGATAGTGACGGGGATCAGGTTGTCTGTAATAAAATTGCTGACAGTCAGTTGAGAGAATTGTTCTGGTGAGACGCCAATTTGAGCCCAGTATTCAACAGGTGCAAATTCTTTGATCATGATGCCTAATGGGATCATAAACATATTAGCGATGCTATGCTCAAAACCGCTCGCAACGAACATGGCGACAGGGAGCACAAGTACCAATAATTTATCAGCAAGGCTACGACCTGAATAACTCATCCAAACTGCTAAACAAACCATCAAGTTAGCTAAAATACCCAAGCAAACACCTTCTATAAAGGTATGGTGTAGTTTGTGGTCTGCGGTCTGCAGAACATTTAGACCCCATTGGCCATTTGCTGCGGTATATTGGCCGGCAAACCAAATCAGAGCGACAAAAAACAGTGCGCCAATTAAGTTACCGATATAAACATTGAACCAATTTAGGAACATTTGTCCCCAAGTGATCCTGCCTGTGGCTTTTGACACTATGGTGAGTACGGTGGAGGTAAATAAATCTGCGCCGCAAACCACAACAAGCATCAATCCAAGAGAGAAACACACGCCACCAATTAATTTAGTAAAACCAAATGGAGCTGCTTGCGCGCCGGTGGTCGCAGTAATATAAAAAACGAATGCGATGGATATAAAAATACCGGCAGTGAATGCTGACAAGTAAGTAATTGCAGGATGTTTATTGGCCTTGTAGACACCAGAGTCATCCGCTACTTGAGCCATTACAGCAGGAGGCAAAAGATTAAAAGGGTTGTCAGCTTTCATACTAACACTCTCTTACAAAGTTGATTAATTATAGCACGCAATAATAGTAACAAACGGCATAACTGAGAAATTTGATATGGATCATGAACTCTTGCAAGTTACCGTTACCATTTGTTAAGAAAAAGTAAAAATTAGCACTATATATTTGATTTTATTGGTATAAATAAATTTTAAATTTTATAAAAATTTTTTATGTTGTAGTGCTTAACCTAAAAATAAAGTAAATAAATGGGATGGATTGTTACCCAATTATTAAAAAATATAGTTTACTTTTAATTAATTTAACTTATGAAAAGATAATGGCCCGAAGGCCATTATCTAAAAAGGATTAAATCAAGAAAAATTAAGCGTTCTCACGTTTCGCTTTTTGCAATTTTTCATAAGCAGCCAGTAGCGCTTGGTGAGCAGGTAATGCTTTTAATTCATCGTCAATTGACCACAAGCCATAGAAACTTGCATCTCCCACTAATGCAGCTGATGCAGCATCAACTGCCTCCTGACCATACATACGGACAAATGCAGTGTAGTACTGTGACATGTCACGCTGTTCTTCTTGGCTTAATAACAACAAAGTGTGTAAACAGCGATAGTAATTAGCACGTTCAGCCGTAAATACTGAGCTATTGAAATCTTGAGTCCATTCAACCCAAGCAAGGGCTTGGTCAAGATCTCCTCCAGCAAGTGCTAACATTGATTTCAATTCACCAACGCGCAGGTTGCTCCAGCCGTTATCTTTACCTACTGCAAGGCCGAGTAGCTCACGTACACGTGTGAAGTCATCAAGACCTTCATCATCTAGCTGTTCAATTAAGGCCAGATAATCTTGTTTTTCCCATTGGCTGCTAGGTAGATTGATAATGGTTTCGCGTAGATGTGCTCCCATCGAATTATTCGCAATATGCAGGTCTTCAACGGGGTAAATATCCGACATACCAGGGACTAAAATACGACATGCATACACGCCGAGGTGGTTATAATCAGCGATATACACTTCTGCATCTAATTGATTGAATATCGCCATCAGGGTAGCAAATTCTTCTTGTGTGGTACCTTTGAAGCTCCAATCAGCAAAGTCATAGTCAGCATCATCTTTAAACAAATCCCAGCTAATCAGACCGCTTGAATCGATAAAGTGTGTCTCTAAGTTAGTATGTTCAGCGACTTCTTCATCATCAAAAGTTGGCGCATTGAATACATCGAGATCTTTTAATCCACGTCCTTGAAGCAACTCAGTGACGGTGCGCTCTAATGCAACGCCAAAATCAGGGTGTGCACCGAAAGAAGCGAAGCAAGTGCCATTTTGTGGGTTAAATAACACCACACAAATAACAGGGAATTGACCACCGAGAGATGCGTCATAACAGAAAATTGGGAAGCCTTCATTTTCTAGTGTATTGACCGCTTCAACAACGGTTGGGTAACGTGCCATCACTTCTTCTGGGATTGCAGGCAAACTGATGCTTTCTGCAATAATACGGTTTTTAACAAAACGTTCGAAAACTTCAGATAGACCTTGAACGCGAGCTTCATTTGGTGTGTTACCTGCGGACATACCGTTAGAAACATACAAATTTCCAATGATATTCATCGGGATATAGACGGTTTGATTATCAGACTGGCGAGTGAAAGGTAGCGCACAGATACCACGTTCTTCATTGCCTGATTGCAGATCAATTAATTGGCTACCTGCTAGTGCATTGTCCGGATCATAAAACTTACGTAAACGTGCATCCAAAATGCCTTCTGGCAATTCATCGTCTTCAGTTAATGGGAACCATTTTTCATTTGGATAATGAACAAAATCACCTTCTGCGATCGATTTGCCTAAATAGAAGTCAGCAAAGAAATAGTTTGTGGATAAACGTTCAAAATATTCACCCAGAGCGGAAGCTAAAGCCGCTTTTTTGCTGGCTCCTTTACCATTGGTAAAGCACAGAGGGCATTCTTTATCACGGATATGCACTGACCAAACATTGGGTACAGGATTCAGCCATGAGGCTTCTTCAATATCAAATCCTAGCTTTTTCAGTTTAGTTTGAAATGCTTCGATGGAAACTTCAAGGGCGGCATCTTTGCCTGGAATAAATGTTTGGCTCATCAGTTCTATGGCTTATTAGTTTGAGGGATAATTGGCGCCTATGATACGGATTTTTGTATTATAGCTCACGCAAAATTATCAGATAGCCAGCAATTTCATCTAAAATAATAAGCGTCATCACGGAAATATTGTTCTAATTCCACATAATAACTGCAGTTAATATAAGTAGGAGTTATAGGATGAAACTTAGCAACAAAGTATTACTGGCAACAGCTATCTCGCTTTCGCTCTGTACTGGTTCGGCATTTGCATTACCTAATATCACGGTATTAGCAACCGGAGGAACGATTGCTGGTGGGGGCGATTCGTCAACATCATCAAGCTATCAAGCAGGAAAAGTTGGGATCGATGCGTTGATTAATGCAGTACCAGAGATAAAAAAGATTGCTAATCTCAGTGGTGAGCAAGTCGTCAATATCGGCTCTCAAGATATGAATGATCAAGTTTGGTTAACGCTAGCAAAAAAAATTAACCAAGAGTGTGATAAAACGAATGGTTTTGTAATCACTCATGGCACTGACACACTCGAAGAAACAGCTTTTTTCCTTGATCTCACCACTTCGTGCCAGAAACCGATTGTATTAGTAGGCGCGATGAGGCCATCAACGGCACTGGGTGCCGATGGTCCGTTAAATCTTTACAACGCAGTTGTACTGGCAACGGATCAATCTGCGGGGGATCGTGGCGTGCTGATGGTTATGAATGATAAAGTCGTTCAAGGGCGTGATGTGGTAAAAATGAGTACAACTGAAGTACAAGCTTTTGACGCAGTCAATGCTGGGGCACAAGGTTTTATTCATGATGGTAAAGTGACATTTTATAAATCTGCGATACCAAGAACCAACAAAGCTGCTTTTGATGTCAGCAAATTAGATAAACTGCCTAAAGTTGATATTATTTACAATTATGCAAATGCATCAGCTGCACCAATCAAAGCACTGAGAGAAGAGGGTGTTGAAGGTATTGTCAGCGCAGGTGTTGGTAATGGAAACATGTATAAAACAGTTTTTGATGCTCTCGCTACTGCTGCGAAAGAGGGGATCGTAGTCGTGCGTTCAAGCCGTGTACCAACAGGCTATACAACGCGCAATGCTGAGGTTGATGACAATTTATATGGCTTTGTGGCATCAGAAAGGTTAAACCCTCAAAAAGCTCGCGTTTTATTACAATTAGCTCTCACTGAAACTAAAGATCCAAAACAAATCCAAGCATTATTCGAAAAATACTAATCTGATCGTCAATAAGGGGGGATTCCCCCCTTATTTATAATTTATATGTGCCTACACTTAATAACGGGTAACTGAAATTCGATTTGCCACAATATTTGCGGTGATGAGTGCGAATAGTGGAACAAATGAAAATATCACAAATAGCCATATTGCTGCAGATTGAGTACCTTCAACTCCTCCTGGAGAAGAAAGGCCTGCAAGGTTTGCTATCATACCTGCTAAAGAAGCACCAAAAGCAGTTGAGAATAACTGTAATGTGGTGATCGCTGAAGATGCCTTTTGAGATTCAGAACCTGAAGAAACTTGTAGTACTCTAGCTAATAAATGAGGCCATGTTGCACCAATGCTTGCACCAGTGACAAACAGCATTGAGCAAATAACCCAAATTTGCGCAGATGCGATATAAATTGTTTTTGTCATAAACAGTGTCAGTATAATTAGGCTACTCATGGTGAGTAACGGTGCAAAACGAATAATTTTAGTGGTAACGGCTGGTTTAAGTGATGAAGAAATAATTGCAGCACTTGACCATCCTGCTCCCACTAGGGCTGCTAGATAGCCAGATGCTAATGGAGCAATATCGTGCAGCACTTGTAGGAAATAAGGTACAAATACTTCTGTTTGTACACTTAAACCTAGTAATGCCATCGTCAGATAAATTGGCGCAAGTTGAGCAGATAAATGAAATGTTCCACTGGGAAATAGCGTATTAATACCACGGCGTTCAATAACCGCTAGTCTTACACATAATAGTATTGCTAGAAGCATACCACCAACAGGAATAAGTTTGTCTTGGCTTAAACTACCGATAGAAATAGCCAGTACGGCGGTAGAAAGAAGTAACAATGCTTGTAAAGGGATAGGTTGTTGTGGGCAATGCTCATTCGGATTTTTAGCGGGTAATACTTTTAGCGTTAACCATAAATAAGGGATCCCAACTAAAACTAAGCACCAGAAAGCACCTCGCCAAATATCATATTCAGCAAAAATACCGCCTAAAGCGGGCCCTAATAATGTTGCCATTCCCCACATACTCGACATCATCCCTAATACGCGTGACCATAGATGTTGAGCGAAAACAATATGCACCATTGAATAGGAGAGTGTGAGTAAAATACCTCCACCAGCACCTTGGATAATTCGTCCAAATAACATGATTGGCATTGATGGTGTTATGGCGCATATCACAGAGCCAATTAAAAAAATAACAGTAGCCAACCCATAACTTTTTTTAGGTCCTAATTGATTAAGTATGCGTGATGTGAGGGCGGATAAAATAATCGAAGAAAGGATAAATAAAGTGGTATTCCATGCATAAAAATCAATGCCACCAATATCACGAACAACGGATGGTAATGTAGTGATCGTGATATAGACATTAATTGCATGAAGACAAATACCACCCGATAAAGCGAGTGTTAAGCTAAGATTTTTACCTGTAAGTAAACTGCGCCAACCTTCCTGCTGATGTTTATTCATATTTACTCAATATAAACAGTCTTGATTGATCCTCTTCAAGTTGCAGCATTTTACACTTTTCTGCCTCTGCTATTGGACTATTTCTACTACTAATAATATCAAGCTGCACCTGAAATATTTGAGAGCTCACGAACGTAGACTAAAGCTATTTTATTGAAAGACAAATATTTACTTAGTTTATTTTTAAATAAAAAACTATTTACCAACTAAAGCAGTTTTGTTGCAACTTATCAAGTTTGCTTGAAACGATTACATTCATAGAAGGTTATTTTTTATATTGAAATAAGTCTTATAAGGGCTAGTTTCATGTCGTGTTTTATCTGAACTTAACCATTAATTTAGGATATTAATATGGTTTATATAATTATCACCAATAATTAATCCTGATAATAAATAGAAAAATTAATGTGTCTTAGCTCATGGTTTAGGAATAAATCTATTTTTAGTCTTGATAATTCGCGTCGCGAAAAATAGGCTAAGTAGGAACGCGTATTTTATATGTTGAAACTAATAATTACCTAATGAGCTACTACTAAGATAATAATTCAATAATAATATAAAAGATTAGAGGAAATACCGAATGGTTAATAAAAATGTCAATCATGGCAGGGGGTTGCTTGCACTAAAAATAGCAATTGCATTGGCTCCAGTAAGTTATCAACCAATAAGTTTTGCTGAGCAATTCCTTGATGATTCAACCCTTAAGGGAGGGCTGTATTATTGGCAGCGTGATCGTTCAAGAAAAGATTTGTCCCCCGATAGTGATAAATATAAAAAGTATGTCGATAACCTAAAGCATTCTACCGTCAATGCTAGCCTCGATTATTCTTCTGGTTATTTTCAAGATGTGCTTGGTTTAGATTTAGCCGCATTTACAGCCATTGAGTTATCAAATAGCGGTCCTGCGGCACCTAATGAGATTGGTTTTAGTGACGCGAAAACGCGTTGGGATGAAAAATGGACTGGCGATCGCAGTGGTGTGAGTGTTTATAAAGCCGCCGCAAAAATGAAATATGGCCCATTTTGGGGGCGTGGAGGGTATATTCAACCAACAGGGCAAACACTACTAGCATCCCATTGGAGCTATATGCCTGGCACTTATCGGGGTTTTGAAATCGGCGCTGCATTTGATTTTGAACAAAATGGTGCATTAAGCATGTCATATATGTGGACTGATCGCTATAAAGCGCCTTGGTATCGCGACATGTATAACTTTCGTGAAGCTGATGGACAAACAGGTATTAGTTATCTGCAATCTATTGGCTTCAAATATGATTTCAAAAATTCATTAGTTTTGGAAGGCGCCTACGGGCAAGCAAAAGATTATATGGATCAATATTTTGCTAAAGCCTCTTACGCTGTTCCTGTCGCATCACGTGATCTTCGTATGTCATACCAATTCTATGGCGCTAAAGATAAAGTATCCGACGGTGGTGTGAATGATGTTTATGATGGTTTGGCTTTTTTGCAAGCGGTGACATTGGGATATACCTATGATCAATTTGATTTTCGATTAGAAGGTACTTATTCAAAAGCAAAAGGCAACCAAGGTTATTTTTTACAACGAATGACCCCTGGTTATGCGACTTCAAATGGTCGTTTAGATATTTGGTGGGATGGGCGCTCAGATTATAACGCTAATAATGAAAAAGCAGTCTATGCAGGTGTTATGTATGATCTAGCTAAATGGGATCTGGCTGGCTGGAAAGTCGGTACATCTTATATTTATGGGTGGGATGCTAAGCCAAGTACTAATTCTCAATACGCACAAGATGTAAAATTAAAAGAAAGCGCTTGGAATTTTGATGTTTTATATACTATTCAAACAGGTAGAGCTAAAGACACTTTATTTAAACTACATTTTACTAAATATGATAACCATACTGATATACCAAGTTATGGTGGTGGGTTTGGCAATATATTCCAAGATGAAAAAGACATTAAATTTATGGTGATGATGCCATTTACTATTTTTTGATAGCGCGGTCACTGCTATCAATAAGTAATATGGCAGTGGCTGATTTTGAATTTAATATTGAGGTCACAATGAAAAAAAATTATTTAAGCCCTTTATCACTATTAATCTCAGCAACTCTATTTTCAACTGTTGTGAGCGCTGAACAGTCATCAAACCAAGTCGTCGATGCATTAGCGAATATGGATGTGAAAATTAATGTCATTGATAACCAAGCTGGGGAGCATGGTATTGATTGTGCCACATTAGGCGCTGATTGGGCGGCATGTAATCGTGTTGATATCACATTAACGAATGGCTCTAACGCTATCGAGTCTGATGATTGGGCTCTCTATTTTCACAGCATTAGACAAATATTAAAGCAAGATAACCCGCAATTTAAGATCACTCATGTTACGGGTGACTTACACAAAATAACACCAACAGATCAGTTTAAAGGTATTAAAGCGAATGAAAAAGTGGTGTTACCAATAACGGGCGAGTATTGGCAAGTGAGTTATTCAGACTTTATGCCGCGTTGGTATGCAACATCTGGTGATGCATTACCACGTAATCTCAAAAGTACTGATACTCAGGATACGACCCAATTTGTAGCGCCATTTGAACTGAATAACTGGAAAAGAACAGGAGCAGACAACAACGTACTTATGACTCCTGAAAATCGTTATCAAAAAAATCTCTCTTTGAAGGCGTTATCTGAACAGCAGTTACGAGGTCAAATTTTACCTACACCATTTGATATCACACTACAGCAAGGAAATGCTGATTTATCTAAAGGTATAAAATTACATTTAGAAGGGCTCACTAAAGGTGAACTTGCAGTCATTGATGAGCATTTGCAACAAGTAAAACTTAAGCAAAATAATCAGGGCTTTCTGGTTGAAGGTAAAATCGCACCTAGCCAATTCTCTGCTGATAACCAAGTGAGTGGTGCGTATGAGCTTGTGGTGACACCACAAAAAGCACGGATTATTGGTTATGATAATGTTGGGTTATTTTATGGTGTTGAATCATTTCTTTCCGCAATAACAGAATCTGATAAACCAACGATTGCTGCGATGACTGTTAAAGATAAGCCTCGCATGGACTATCGAGGGGTTTTCTTGGATGTTGGACGTAATTTCCATAGTAAACAAGTGGTCATGCGTTTAATTGATCAAATGTCTCGCTATAAGCTTAATAAATTCCATTTTCACCTCACCGATGATGAGGGCTGGCGGATTGAAATCCCTGGTTTACCTGAGTTAACCGAAGTGGGGAGCCAGCGCTGTCATGATCTTGATGAGCAAAAATGTTTGTTACCGCAGCTAGGTTCAGGCGCTGAAAATAATAATATGGGGAGCGGATATTTTACACGCGATGACTATATTGACATTTTACGTTATGCCAAAGATCGCCATATTGAAGTGATCCCTGAAATTGATATGCCAGCACATGCCCGAGCCGCGGTGGTATCAATGGAAGCACGTTATAATAAATTAAAAGCCGCTGGAGATGAGAAAGGAGCGGAACAATACCGTTTAGTTGATCCATCAGATACATCAGTGACAACCTCCGTACAATTTTATGATAAGCGTAGCTACTTAAACCCATGTTTAGATTCATCTAAAAACTTTGTTGATAAAGTTGTTAGTGAAGTGATGCAAATGCATGAGGAAGCTGGAGTTCCACTGAAAACATGGCATTTTGGTGGTGACGAAGCGAAAAATATTCGTTTAGGTGCTGGGTTCCAAGATAAAGATGGTCAGATTGAACCAGGTAAAGGGATTATTGATAAACAGATAGAAGATAAGCCGTGGGCAAAATCAAAAGCCTGTCAGGTGCTTATCGCAAACGGTGATATCAGCGATTTTGATCACCTTTCTAGCCATTTTGCCAAACAAGTGAGTGAAGGTTTACATCAAAAAGGGATCACCACCATGCAAGCATGGCAAGATGGTTTGAAAGATGCTGCAAGTGCGAAAGACTTTGCAACTAAAAATGTGAGAGTCAATTTTTGGGATACCCTCTATTGGGGGGGCTTTGATTCAGCAAATGACTGGGCAAATAAAGGTTATCAAGTCGTTATTTCAAACCCTGATTATGTTTATCTAGATATGCCATATGAAGTTAATCCAAGTGAGAGTGGCTATTATTGGGCGACCCGTGCTAGTGATGAGCAAAAAGTTTTCTCATTTGCACCAGATAATTTACCTCAAAATGCAGAAACATCTGTGGATAGGGATGGAAATCAGTTTACGGCGAAAAGTGATAAACCTTGGCCGGGGATCTATGGTTTGTCTGGGCAACTATGGAGTGAAGCTGTTAGAACAGATACTCAAGTAGAATACATGCTATTCCCAAGGATCTTGCCATTGGCAGAGAGAGCATGGCATAAAGCGCAATGGGAAAATACTTATCAAGCAGGCCGTGAATATAGTGGTGGTAAGACTCACTATGTTTCACAACAAAAGTTAGCTGATGATTGGAACCGTTTTGCAACAGTTGTTGGAATAAAAGAATTGCCTAGATTAGATAGAGCGGGTGTTGCCTACCGTATTCCTGTACCGGGTGCAAAAATTGAAAATGGTGTTTTGCTGGCAAATCTTAGCTATCCAGGTTTAGTGATCGAATATGCGTTAGAAGACAGTGACAACTGGCAAATCTATTCAGTACAAAACCCTCCAAAAGTTAGTGGTAATGTGCAGGTTAGAGCGAAAAACTCTGCGGGTACACGAACAAGTCGTGCGGAGATTGTGACATTAAAATAGGGTATAAATATTGGTGGTACTGGTTAGGTGCCACCAATTTCGATTTGTAATCGCATTATTGCAGAGAAATTAATTCTTCTCGGCTTAAATCTGTGCTTTCCATAATTAATTCAAGGCTAATACCATTTCTCAGAAGATTACGAGCCATTGAAATTTGTGCTTCACGCATGCCTACGACTCTTCCTTCAACCCTTCCTTCAATCCTTCCCTCGGCTCTTCCTTGTAAAATACCTTCTTGCCGGCCTTTGTTCTGTAAACGTTGTGCAATGCTCACGATGGGCTCCTTGTGTTTTTCCGTTTGTTGTTCAAGATCCCGTAGTATCTGTTCAAAATTTGGTGTGTCTAGAGTAGTAAACAGATAATTAAGGATGGCAATTACGTCATCGTCGTTATTATAGTGCTGGTTGAGGGCGCGAGCCAATGGCGGAACCACTATCTGAAACTGATTTCGTCGCTGTTTATGCTTCATGGCTAATTCCATCACAGCAATTTTTCGATGATTGACTAGCTCATTATCATCAATAATGGTCACATCGATCAAAGGAAAGGGTTGTGTATACAATTTATGGGCTACATCAGGTAATGTAAAACAGTCTGTCCACATTTGTGAGTAAGGATATGGGGTGCGCTCCCCATGATATACTCGTCATACTTCAAGTTGCAGCGTTGTTGACTACGCTCATTCGCGCCAGTCACATACTTATGTATGCTCCTAGCGACTCATTCACTTGTCGCTTAGCTGCACCATGAATTATTTAGAGTATAAAATAGTAGTGGTACAACAATTGGTAGGGTTTTATGACCTTGTTGTAGATTTTGGAGCCGTTATACAAAGTATATAAAGTGATTTTTGTTGATGGTGGATGTTGCAGAGATAGTAGTCAGTAGCAAGAGGAGAGGTTGTTTATGTATAGATAAAAGAAAACCCCATGTAATACATGAGGTCCTTCAGTAATCAAGGGCTTTATCAGCACCTTTTTATTACGATTTTATCGTGTGATTAGAAACCACTAAATCACTCTTTCGCTTCGTGTGCATTGGCATTTTCACGGCAATCACCATCTGCACAGTGACCATAGAGATACAAACTGTGGTTAGAGAGTTTAATGCCATGGCGCGCAGCAATATTGGTTTGACGCTCTTCAATTGATTTATCAGAAAACTCAATAACTTTACCGCAATCTAAGCAAATCAAATGGTCATGGTGGTGCTGTTGAGTCAGCTCAAAAACAGATTTACCACCTTCGAAGTTGTGACGTGTCACAATACCAGCATCGTCGAATTGGTTTAATACGCGGTATACCGTAGCTAGACCGATCTCTTCACCCATATCAATCAATTTTTTGTAGAGATCTTCCGCACTGACGTGATGGCACTCAGGCTCCTGAAGTACTTCCAATATTTTTAATCTTGGAAGAGTGACTTTGAGTCCAGCATTTTTCAATGCTTTATTGTTGTCTGTCATGCGGGTTTGTCCTGTATCTTAAATCAAAAATTTAACAATAATGAGACATTTTTAACATATATTCAGTTGTCTTCGAAACTGATTTACAATTATAGGCATGGAAACAAAAAATAGAAACCATGCTTTGTCTCATTATTATAATTATATCAGCAATCCTACGCTGACTTGTTCGTTAACTTAGGATCTCAGATAGAGACATCTCTTCTGAAATTTGTTGTACCCATGCATCAACACGCTCTTCAGTTAGCTCTGGCTGGCGGTCTTCATCGATGGCCAAACCAATGAAGTGATTGTCATCATACATACCTTTAGAGGCTTCAAAATGGTAGCCTTCAGTTGGCCAAGTACCTACAATTACTGCACCACGCGGTTCAATAATATCGCGAATAGTACCCATCGCATCACAGAAGTACTCTGCATAGTCTTCTTGGTCACCACAACCAAATAGAGCAACAAGTTTGCCTTCAAAATTAATTTCTTCGAGAGTTGGGAAAAAATCATCCCAATCGCACTGAGCCTCACCATAATACCAAGTTGGGATGCCAAGAAGTAAAATATCAAACGCTTCAATGTCTTCTTTGCTGCACTTAGCAATATCATGAACTTCAGCGTTATCGTTGCCTAATCTCTTTTGGATCATTTTGGCAATATTTTCTGTATTACCAGTGTCACTACCGAAGAAAATGCCTATGACTGCCATAAAGTGAATAACCTCTTGTTTTTCCAATCTGGTTTGAAAAGGGCCAGATAGGGCTAAATTTGAATAAATAGAACTTTGGCCTTATTTTGGCGAAAAAAGCTGAATAAATCTGTCGAATTTGTGTGGTTAACTGAGTCAAAGCTATCTGTCTGAAGGCTCGTAAACCTGCGCGAGCTGTGACATGAGCATCTCTTCTATTAACTCGCTCCGGCTCATATTTTTTTCATCAGCCAACCGATTTAATATGGTGACAGCGTCTTCATTGAGTTTCAATTCAACACGGCGCAGCCCGTTGACTTTATCTCGTTTAAGTTGATTACGTTTATTAATTCTTAATTGTTCATCCCGCGATAGCGGACTTGTTTTAGGTCGCCCAGGCCTGCGTTCCTCAGCGAACAAATCAAGTGTGGTGCGATCAGTTTGTTCTTTTGCCATATTTCTTTAATACTAATGGGCGTGTACCAATAATCCAGCGCGCAATCATACCCTAGCTGCCGCCCTTGTGCCAGAGCCCATATTCAGTGAAAGTCATTGATAGTAAAAAAAAGAACTGTTTGTTTGAAAAAGCACCAAATAATATTCAAAAGGTGCTTTTTCTGATTAACTAACGGGTTTGTTGGTGCCACAGATTGGCATAGATCCCCTTTTGCTGAAGTAAATTTTGATGCGTACCGATTTCAGCAACCTCACCTTCACGGATCACACAAATTTTATCGGCATGCATAATCGTATTTAAGCGATGAGCGACACTAATGACCGTTCTTCCTTTGGTAATTAAATGCATGTTGGCCATAATTGCGGCTTCAGATTCATAATCTAAAGTTGAAGTGATTTTGAATTCTGGATGTTTGAAATTAATCCTTATATGTCAGCCAGTTAAAAGTGTTAAGTGTGGCTTTTTACTGGCCTCATTCTTCGGCTGTGTCGAAATTGTGACGTGCTCGCTATATTTGGTTAAATGTTGACCGCTAAAGTGAGCGTATTTCTGAACCATTTCTAATGTTTCCCATCCTCCCATTTCTTTTAGCACCATGAGTGGAGTTCCACTTTGTGCGTGCCAACTTGCCCACGTGTGCCTAAGGTCGTGAAAAGTGAAATCAGTGATGCCGGAATCAATCAATGCCTGATCATAACACTCTCGATAATGACAACTCCTTCGCTTTCCATTATTGGAAAATACGTAATCACTATCCTTGTCAATCCCATTTAGAATTTCAATGGCCACATCATTTAGCGGAACCGGTCTAGCTCGTCCTGACTTTGCATTATCAGCAGTTACATGAGCAACTCTTCTAACTAGATCTACGCTCTTCCATTTAAGCGACAGAATTTCATTTCTTCGCATTCCAGTGAGAAGGGCTAATGAAACGAAGTCTCTCATCCATTTTACCTTTATGTTAGATAGGAGAAGTTCAGCTTCCCATTTTTCTAACCATCGAACCCTGACAGTGGGCTCTTTCATTCTTGGTATGTAGGACGATTTAAGCAACCATCCCATCTTGTGAGCAAGTGAAAAGGCACGCATAATAAAAGAACGATATCTATTCTGTGTTGCATTGGATAGCTTTCTCTTTGTTTTTGGATTGTAAACGGGCAAAGAGTTGGCTATTTCATCACTGGTTATTGTAGATATTTTCCTTCCTTTAAATACACGTTGGAAATATTCAGCGTAGGCCAGTTTTGTAGGAAATGACGCTTGTCCTTCGGCATCTTTTAAAGCCAGTAACATCATTTCCTCAAACGACCTATCCGGCATTCTGTCCAGTTTTTCCATTTGCCATAGGTCATGTTTTAACTTGTCATGATACTCTTGGGCTTTGACTTTATCCTCCGTGCCAGCAGGTTTTCTAATTCTTTCTCCGCTTGGTGCTGTAACGTCAACCCAGTATTTCTTACCTCTTTTGTAGATCGGCATGTTTTCCTCCCACTACCGACTACAGCCAGCCGATAGACATTATTATCGTTAAACTGTGCCTGTTCAAACTTTTTCAGGCTTTCCTTGTTTGCGCGCCATGAGCTACCGACCCTGAACATATAGTATCTTGCAGGGTTGCGGTATACCGTTGAAGATGACAGTCGGATCATTGGTGCGTATTCTTTTATTGTATAAAGGGAGTCATCCACTATTAACCTCCTTATCGATAGAGTTGACGTAATAAGTCAACCACATGATCGGTGGGAATTTCTTGTGCTTTTCGCTGAGTGTTAATTGGAATTTAGGAAGGTAATCTTTGAGTATTGCTGTGCTTTGTTTATCGCTGAGTTTTTTGAGTTGCTTTAATTTATCACGGCATTCCCTTGCTATCTTTCTGCGTCCATTTTCTAATATCTGCTCATTCATATTCTCTGCCTTTTATTTCTCATTGTTACCATATAAGACTTTTGACAGTTTTGAATTTCGACAGGGTAGATATTCTTTCCTATCTTTATTTTTTGATTAACGATTATTCCGGTTCGATTGTGATTCTTTTTGTGGGCTTCCAATGCCGCATTAATAGCAATCCTTTCTGTGGGCGTGACTTCGCCGCGAATTATTAATTTCATAATTCACCTATGCTATTTTCCATTCATTTAATATTTTGTTGCCGATATTTATTAATTCATCTCTATCGACAGTGCTAATTATCTTTCGTGGTTTAATGTAAGGGCGCCATATTAAAAGCATTGAGCCTTTATTATTTCCATTCTTAGTTTTATCTGTTCCGGCCTTAATAAAACTAATTCTTCCTCCTATAATTAACCTAACCTCATCAACTGTTTCTAATGCAGAATTAAACCAGCCTACTGATGTATCATTAGGAATTAACATAACAACAGGCTGTAATTGCTTTTTGCATTGCTCAGCAGCTTTATTAATCCATGGCTGAATTTCACTGTACGGGGGATTCACCCAAATAGCGCCGTAACTTTCCCAATCGCAATTTAGCGAGTCGTCTTTTTCGGTGAGGTAATGAATACAAAGGTGGTTATTTTTATCTGCGGCGGCATCTAAATAGAAACAGAATTCAGCGTCCAATGCTGTAAATAAAGGTAGGGGAGTTTGCCATCTATCGCGCAATTCCTTTGGTGTGTGGCTACCTCCGTAATCAGCCTTCATCCTTGCTATCACTTATATTAAAAGGAAATCCATCCGCTTCCATTGGCTTTATGTGAGTAAACGTACATGGGATAATTCCACCGCCGAACTCTTGAGCAAACATCAATGCTTGCTTAGCTTGAAGACAAACATATTGCTTTGGTAATGCTATTTGATACGTAACGCCATCAATTAATACTAGTGTCGTCATTGCTTGAACTTGTTTCATTGATTATTCTCCGCATCATTGATTAATAGAAATAATTCCATAGCAGCGCGATATAAGTTATTGCTTCTAGTTCTTTCACTTGCAAAACCATACGCAGGTGAAGCAACCCAATTACCGCCGTCGTGTTCTTCTGCAAATACATCAAATGCGGTGCATATCTTATTCTCAATAATAATCGGCATTGCATCGGATGGATTTTTGCAAGGGTCGAAATATCCATGCGGCAAGAAATCACCACCATCAATACCTGCAAGGTAAACTTCCTTTTTATCTGGGCACCAATCATAGTTATCCTTACCCAGCATAATGTGCGCTACTTTTAAATTAATCTCGAAGTCAGATAGCTCGGTGTATTTACTCATTATTCATCACCAACGTATTTAATTTTACCATTCATCATTGCGTCAATTATTGTTCGCAATTCCCAACACCAATAAGCGGATTCAACATATATTGATAATTTGCCGTAGTCGTGTTGTTTGCGCTTAATAAATCGCTCAGCGGCTTCTTTGGTTAGATGTGAGTTTACTGTTCTGTAATCCCATTTCCAGTAGTAAATATATGAGTCGTCAGCAATATCAATGATTGAGTTAGCCTTGTCGTAGTCGCTTAAATTGCTCCATGAGCATTTAGCATCTTCTTCGGATTGAGATTTCAGTGTGTTTTTTGTTTCTTCATCTAGCCAATCGAACGCATCATTAACATCATCGAAGTATTCACCCTCACAGCAAATACCCACGTTATTATCTTCGCTGCCAGTAACGGTTACTTTCTCTCTTACAGTGAAGATAGGGTAAGCAGTTGCATGATAATTAACACCTTCGCCTTGATTATGATATTTAAGGCGTTCAATAAAATTATTCCATGTTTCGTTATTTAAATTGTCACCGTCTGCTAATGATTTAATTTCTCTCATCTGAACACCTCACCACAAACTATCTCAACATTCCGCACTATCATTATCTGCATAGCACGGCTCTCGCATTCTTGCTGTGTGTATATTTGCTCAGATACAGGGACAGCAGAACCCTGTATTAGCATGAGTAATACATATCCGATTATTTGCATGGTTATTTATCTAGGCGGTAGAGTGGGGTTACTTTAAATGGTGAACCATGAGATTGAAAATGAATATCTATATTTTCAGATGTAACAGCATCAGTGGTGAATTGCATTTTATCATCATGAAATACAGGGTACATCCAAGCTACTGGTTGCAAGTTAGTTATTTTTTCTAATTCGTTACACAATGCAATAATAACTTTCTTTTCTGGCTCCTTATTATCTGCAATCATGCCTTTCACATAAGAAGTCAAAACTCTAATTTCGTTTTTATCCATTTTTTATTTTCACTCCGTTACTGATTAATGCCTGATTAACTAAATCTTCGTCGTAGCACCAAGTTTCATTTGCAATAAATGGCTCTGGCAATTCAACATCCAAACTCTCTCGTGATGATTGCCATGCTTTGTGGCATTGACGCTTTACGGATTGAAGTAAAGTATTTTCTGGTTGAGACTCAATTAACGGATACTCTTTTTTGAACCACTCTTCAAATTGTTGCCTTGATTTATCCATCACTCCACCTTTCTATATCCAGCGTCATATATTTTTTCAGCTATTTCATACATTGAAGTTCCACCTTCGATACCTTCAAGAAAATCACCTAATTCTCTAACTTGCTTAAATGTCATTTCCTTGCGTTTTTCATCTGCTAATTGCTTTGCTAAATCCGAGCAGTCAAAACAAATATTTGCTGCCTGACCTTGGATTAAATTGTCTTTTCCGACATTGCCACCACAAAGGTTGCAAACATCTTTAGGGTCTGGCTCTGGTACGATAAATTTCATAATTTGTCCTTGGTGCGTGAAATCGTTCATATATCTATCTCCTGTTTGCATCCTTGCAAATATATCCTTTGTTTATTTGATATTTTTCTTAATTAGGTAAGAAAGAAAGCGTAATGCGCGCTGATAGAATTCAGGTCTATCATCCCAAATATTGTAGCCAGCATATCCAGTGTCGGATTCATAAGGCTCAGATGGGTACTTCTTGAATATTCGCGCTTTAGCTTCGGCTTTAATTGCAGCTTCTTTTCTGAAATATCGCCTATTCCTAGTTGGCGAGTAATAGACTTTCACCACCTCAGTAGTTACAGGCATGGTTATATCCTTTGGTTAATGTAATAAGCATAGTTGGCATTGGCCTTCGGCAATATCCAACTGGTCTTGCTCATACTCTTCGATTTTTTGGTTGATTGTTTTCCTGCGACACATTCCCTTTGTCGTTGAGTCGGGTCGGAGTTCGTGACGAATATAGTTATTTTCCATTGCTATGATTCGACCAAAATCACTTGGATAAGTATCTCGCAGCATGACTAACTCAGAGCCAGTCAAATGAGGGCAGCAAATGCATGAAGATTTACCGGGGTAATACAAGCCGACTTCTTCAACCGCGAGCGACTCCTTTTCACCAATATTCCAATCTACAAGAGGGAAAACTTGCGTCCATTTATGCTCTGGTTTCCATTTATCTGCACGCTGTGGCTCATCGGCATTAATACCAATAACACGTAAAATACTCCCAGTGTGTGAATCAAGCGGCTCTCCTTTACCCTTAATTCCCCATGCTTTATGGCATTCTGGATGATTATTGAAATACTTATCAGCCGTCTCAACTTTAAAGCGAAGTGAACATGATTTACTGCCAAATGCGGCGGCTGGCAGAGTGTTGTTTTTCTCCGCGCTATCAATAACACTAAGCGGATTTCCATCCTTGTCCCACTTGCGTAGGACGACGACTTTTGACCATTTTTTCTCATTACACCAACTTCTTAGCCAGCCGATGAAATGGTAGGTGTGTTCGAACTCAGAGCCAGTATCACAAAATACAATTTCGTCAGGCTCGTAACCTCGCTTGTACATTTCAGCAATGAGCATTGCCGTATCATCACCCATTCCAGCCATTACGACACGGAATGAGGTAGCAAACCATGCCTTATCAAAGGATGGTCTCTCGTTAAATAAAACCATGGTTATTACCTAATTGGTTGGTTAAATCACATAGGGGAGGGTTTGCCCGAATTAACGGGCTTTAATCAGAATGGCGCGTCATTATCGTTAGTGGTTTGCTGGTATCCGTAACCTTGGCTTGATTGACCTTGCTGCTTGCGCTCGTCCTTGTCTTTCAGGGTTGAAAGAATGTTATCGATAGCTACTGGCGCGGTTCCGTCAACCCTCTCCTGTAGTGTTTGGCGCGTGTCGGCAAAGAACGGAATTCGAATATCAAAGCTGTAGGTATCACTGCCGTTTGATTTGGTTTTTAGCGTCTTTTGCAGAACTAACCCAACACGCTTGCCAGTAAATTCAGGTGCGATAAAGTGGCTAACAGAAATCATTTTCTCAGTTAGCTGCATAACCCCAGCACAACCCATGATTGCGTTAATCATGTTGTAGCCGAATTTATTAATTTCACCGTCTTTCTTGGTGCTGTAAACACTTAGATAGTTAACCTTTCGACCATCGTCCGTATCACCAGAGAACTCAATAAACTTCGCGCCAGATTCGGATGTACCTAGCTTTGCCTCCGCGATAGTAATCACATAGGCACCAGACTCATTGATAAATCCGCTCTGACCAGCCGCTAACGCATCTTCTTGGTTGTAGGTAAAAATTACATTGCTGTTCACGCTGCTTTCTCCATTTCTTTAGTTTTTTCAATTCCGTAGTATTCGCAAATTGCAGCGTCAACGGCTTCTAAGTCATTTTCTATTTCGTGGGATTCAAACATCCCCATTGGTGATTTAACCGTATCGTTTCCGCTATTCTGCGTTGAGAATAGATACTGACCATCCTTGACCAGTGTTTTCAGTACGATAGTAAACATGCCTTCCACGGTTATTTTTTCATCCAGCATCCTGCCGATAGTTTTCATTTTTACTTTGCCCATCTGCGTTTCTTCTGTGTGGGCTAAAAAGTAAACTCGCACATCATCTGGCGTATTGCCGATGGCGGCGTTAATCACATTCCATGTGTGGGCGCCAATCTCTGTGAATTTATCAAATGATTTTTCATCAGAGCGGCGCATAAATTCGTTAGCCATCAAATATTGAAAGTCATCAATGACTATTATTTTTTTGCCATACTCAGCTGCTTTTGAGATGAATGACGCTATTGCATCCCATCTATCACAAACAAATATTGATGTATTTGGGTCGCTCTTATTCCATTGCTTCCATGCTTTCGACCGAAACGGCAACGGCTTCCTTACCGTCTGAATTAATAGCGTTTCTTCTGGTTTGATATTGCGTAAGCTGGTACTTTTCCCAGTGCCAGACTCACCAATAATTAACGTTGCTGTTCCCATAATTAGTTACCTCGATAACCAGTAATTAATACTAAATTCAACATCAGGGTCTAAATCAGACTGACCTAGTAGCCAAGTCAAATACCCTGCGTTTTCTTTCTTAACTTCGGTAAATGTCATTCCTTTGTACTTGCCGAAACGTAACTTGCTTAATAGTGATGGCTGATTAGTTATTTCTAACATTTCCGTATCTGACCACCCTGAATCAACCTTGATCCGCTTAAATAATGATGCTGTAACAATGCAGTCATATAGCGCTCTGTGAGCGTGTAGTCCCTCTGGCACATGAATATCCAGTTTCAGTGCGTAGCGCAGATATTGATTACTGTGACTTTCTAGCTCAGGCCATAAACGCCTTGCTAGTTTTAGAGTGCAAATAAAAGGCACATCCATTTCTGGCATCATCCGTTTATCGAACTCTGCATTGTGTGAAACCAGATAATCAGCGCCTTTATAAGCATCAATTACCTCTTCAATAAGCGGGGATAGTTCAACCATCTCATCGGTGATGTGGTGAATAGCCATTGCGCTTATTGAGATTGGTTTCTGAGGGTTTACAAAGTGGGATTGCTGCGAGTTATAATCAATTTCCGTGTCGTTTAAATCGATGCTTGCTATCTCAACGATCCCACTATCAAAATCGCAAGTTTCTGTATCTACAACTCTATATTTAGTCACCAACTTTACGTCCTCCAAATTGGTTTTCTGGAATATCTCTATAAGGGTCAAAGTGCGCCCAATCAGGATTAGCTTTATGTAATGCTTCCCTGAATTTATCGTCTCGCTCTTTTTGGATGTGATCTGGTAATGGTGGGTGATTGAGTGACTCAAAAAATAATTGCTTCTTAACTCGATGAATAATTCCAGTTTCGTAATAAGAAGGGCGATTGTTTTTAATTCCTTGCTGCCGCTCTGCGTTTAACTCATCCATGAGTTTAATTGTCGCCGCCAAAACCTCTTTCCCTCTGACTGATAACTCACCCATATTCACCTCGCATCCATCGAGTGGGGGTTGATTGCTGCTGAACACCTAAGCTTTCCATGCGATAGTATTCAGCTTCTTCCTCGCGCTCCCTGCGTCGTCTTTCGGCATCCTGCCTTTGCTTGAGTTCATACTCTGAAATTCTCATGCTGCGTCCTTAATGAATAATATCCAGTGAGTTTTGTCGTTCTTGCCGACGCGTTGAACTATTGTTGGTTTATAGTCAGTAAGAGCTAACACTTGCTTTGTAGGAATTTGAGTTTCGTTCCACTTGAAAGCCAATGTTCCGTTTGGACGCAGAACTCGAAATGCTTCACTAAACCCATTGGCCAAATCCTCCTTCCACGATTCTTTATTTAATCGACCGTACTTTTTAAACATCCAGCCATTGTGGCCAGCGCGAATTAAGTGCGGCGGGTCGAATACAACTTGATGGAATGAGTTGTCAGAAAAGGGTAGGTTTTTAAAATCAGCGATAATATCTGGTGTTATATTTAGCTTCCTGCCATCACATAGAATGTGTTTTTCCACCCTTATATCGCTGTAAATTACTCTGTTGTCTTGCCTGTCAAGCCAAAACATGCGACTACCGCAACACATATCTAGTATCTGTTTCATGCCGCGTCCTCATACCGTTCCCTGAGTATTTTCTCCAATAGTTCCTTTGTTGGATTTAAACTCAATATCAGCCATTCCGTGGCGTTGGTTTCTATCCCTGCGTGTGAATCAAATTCTAGTGAAATGCGCTGTCCTTGGTGCGCTGCTGGCGATGAAGATATGTAAATCCATTTACCTTCAATCGTTAGTGTTTGCATAAGTCACCTCGATATCAGCGTTAAAATAATGAGTAGGGCGATAACAACCGTTACCCAATCCCACTTAATTTTGTTTTTAACTTCATCCTTGAAGCTCTCGCTATTCAGTCGATAGCTGAGTTCCTGACGTTTTAATTCGTTAATTTTTGGCATAAGAAATCCCTCACTTATCGATTGATAGCGATTGTTATTAGTTGAAAGTGTCTGGTGTTGGTGCGGTGGGTTACTGCTGACTTATGGCTTTTGCGATCGCTTTACGAGCCATTTCTAAATCTTCGCGATGCAAGTCTCTATTTCCGTCATCGTGATAACTTACGATTAGCTGTAGTACTTGTAGTAAATCTGGTGCTGCTGCGATTAGACAGGCGTTAGCATATGCAACTCCACTTTTATTGTGGTTGCTATAATCATAGGCATGCTGTGATGCGCAAACATCAGCTATATTATTTACACCGTCAGCATCTCTGATATCAAAGAAAATCCCATTATCATCGACAACCCACGGTGCTGGCGTGTGCTTAAGCTCCATATCACCCCCTAGCCTTTAACATTGCATCTGCCATGCGGTAGTAGAAATTAGCCCTGTTAACTAAGTGCTCATCTGAAATATCATTTGGAAAATGACCGAGTTCTGCGCTTTGTGAAGCTAAATCGCCTTGCATAGCCGCGTTGGCGAAATAATCTCTGATAGTCGCATCACTAGCCATTTCTACGCGAATCGATGCATATTCGTATTGTTCTGTCATACTCCCTCCGTTATTAATTAGAGATACTCAAGTTCCCAAGTTGGGTGATAAATATCTGCATACTTATCGCCATCCATTTTTATTTTCAGGCTTGCTGCATGAACTCCAACTATTGTTCCTTCTTTTGAGCCATTACCATATGTATACCGAACACGGTCACCTTTTTTGATGTTTAACCCATAGGTCTCATTGATGTAATCGAACATATTGTTTCTCCGTTATTAACTAAACACGATGCTAATTGTCATATTTCACGCCACAGAAAGGGCAGTGAGACATTTTTACTTTTGTGTCTAATCGGGTTAGGTTTTTCGCCATTTCACCGTTTTTCTTTTTGGCACGGTAGGCGAATTTAAAATTAAGCATCACAAGAGTTCTTCCAAATGTGAAATCAATAACTTGATTATCCCACCCAGTTTCACCGTTAGATATTTCGCCACCCTCACTTACACGGGCTGTAAACTTCTCTTTTAACTCTCGCTCGACATGATTTAAACAATCACACATATCTCCATCTCCTATCTATTAATCGTCACATTCTTCGCTATCTGGCTTATTTAACCACTCTGGACGCTCACCTTTGCCTAGGTAAAAATCAGCAATATCCAGCAAGCGAGGGTAGAATTTAAGCGCTGTCTTGCCGTCCATTTCCGCTATCTCACTCCTAGTGAATTTACGCCAATCTTCAATAGTGTGATTCTGACAACCAGCACGAAGATATTCACCGTTTGTGATTGTGATAGGGTATTCTTCACCCATGATTGCGTAGGTGTGATCTGGCAAGATACCCACTCTCAAATCAGCACCACTCAAGTCAGCCCCACGCAAGTTAGCATCCCTCAAGTTAGCCCCGCGCAAGTTAGCCCCGCTTAAATTAGCCATGCGCAAGTTAGCCTCAATCAAATTAGCCCAGCTCAAGTCAGCATTTCTCAAGTTAGCCCCACTAAAATTAGCATCTCTCAAGTAAGCACCACTAAAATTAGCCCTAGACCCGCTTTCACCAAGTGATTCTAAATATACTTTGTGTTCATCAAGAATCTTTCTTAATTCATCGGCATTCATGTTTATTTTCCTATATTTAGGTAATAAAAAAGACTCGTTATAGGTCTTGTTATTTGTTCGTTAATCAACTCACCACAGCCCACCTTGATGGACTGTAATTAGTTAACTAGTAAATAACGCCATCGTCATTAATAACCACGCTTACACCATACCCTACATAGTCGTGGTGACTATCAAGCGCCATAATTACTGAAACTATTAACTCGTTTTCGCTCATATCCATTTCTATTAACTCTTCCTGAGTGACATTAATTACTAGCTCCATACTCATCCCCTTGCTGTGATGCTTCCATCACTCATAATCGGCTTGCGTAGTCGTGGTTGCTTGCGTGTGTCTGATGCTGATTTGAGTTTCTTCAACTCAACGATTATCTGCGCCATCACATCGAATGAATTAACCTTCCGTGATTCTTCTTTGCGCTGTTCCATGCGCTTCTCTTTTCTGCGTAATTTGTAGCGCTGTCTTGAGTTCATAATAAAATCCTCAGTTAGTTAACTTTGGTGATTGGTGGTAGGTGCTGATCTCCTACTTTCGGTGTTACGTCATGCGACATGCGACTTACTGAGTTATTGCCGATCCATATCTTGCTAATCAGCCTTAGCATTCACCAATCCCAAAGCTAACTTTACTTTGGCCTCCCGTTTGCAAGGAGGAAGCTAAATTATTAAAGAGCATGAATGGTTTTGATAAATTCTCGCTCCATTCGATGAGTTAAATTTAGCGTAATGATAAATTAAGGTCAATAGCAATTTGATAAATAATTTATCATTTATTGGTAAATTATGATTAAGTTATTGATTGTTGGATAAATTGATTTGGTAAATAATTTAGCGGAAATAAAAAAGCCAGCTCTGATGGCTGGCTTGATGTGAATAATGTTCGTTTTTAACCTAGTCTGGTATAGTTCATTTCCCACTTACCGACGACAAACCCCTCGATTCTAAATTGGCTTTCGTTGGATTCGTTGATTTCCCATTTTTGATAAACTGAGTTATCACTAATGACTATCATCTTGTCGCCTAGAAGTTGAAGCCTCTTTATGTGCGATGCTTCCATGAATGTAAATGCATAAATTCCGTCACTGATAAACCTATTCACAGTCTTATCAATTACTACTAATGATCCCGGGTCGATAGTACCTAACATACTGTCACCAACAGCGGTAACAATGCCTAGTGATGATGCTTTTCTACCACCAAACATTCTTTTAGCATGCTCAGGCTCTAGCTCCACAGCTCTTACGACATCAGGATAATCATGATTCAAGCTGCCACCTCCACAACTGTATTCTAGATCTAACAGTTCAATCCTGTACGTATGATCAGTACCTTTATCGGAGATGTTTTGCAAGATATATCTATCGTTGCTGTGATTTTCGTTCTTACTTTCTGCCTGTAGGGTGTCCATCCAGCCATTAGGCAGAGACAGTGAATCCTCAATTTTCCTAGCTAAAACATCACCAATGTTTCGCACTTCCTTGTCACTGGTAAGTTGACTTAGCTGAGCGGCAGGCATGCCTAGCTTGTCTGCAAATTGAGCTTTGTTATAACCAGATGAGAGATATTCGCTCATAAGGGCACGCAAATTAGCGCGTCTTATATCTTTATTTTCCATTCCCTAATGCTCACATTTTTTACCAAAATGATAAATATGCAAATTGATAAATCTTGCTTGCTAAATATTTATCATTACGATAAACTTTGATTAATTTGTAACAACAAAGGTAAATACAATGAGCAACGAATTACTCCGATGGAGAAAAGAAGCCAGTCAAGATGACTGGGTGCTCCTTGCTCAGCTTGCAGGGACGAGTGTTGGTTACTTGAACCAGATCGCTTACGGCAACCGCCGAGCGTCACCTGAAAAAGCTGGCGATATTGAGGAAGCAACAAAGCAGTTTAAGTACCAAGAAGTAAAAAAAGAAGCATTGGTTTTCGCCCAATTAAAAACGAATGCAGCCTAGCACTAAATCGCTCTTTAACATCTTATCCGCTCTCCTTGCAAACGGGAGAAACCACAACTCACAGGATCGTGAGCAACGGACTAACTGTATCAATAATATGGAATATTAAATTATGGACTACGCAACAACACGCAAAAACTTCAATCAATTCGTATCAAATCATCTAATCGCTACGGCATTACAAGCATTGAGAGCTAAGTCTCAATCGGTAGTGGCCAAAACATTAGGTGTCCATGACTCAACCATTCTACGCAGAACTGACAAATTTCCTGAGCTATGCGAAACGCTGGCAGCTTCGGGGATTAAAGATTTTGTACTGGAAGGTGAGAGGAAAATATCTGAGGAAGAATATCGCTTTTTGTGGAAACAGGTAGGCGAATTCTCTCTATGGAAAACAGGTTCATTACAGGAGGTAAATATCAATGAGTCCTGATGAATTTATCCGCAGCAATATCATTAAAAAACTCACTGATTCAGGTTATCAGGGGGGGGGCTTTGGAATTAGCAGCTGATGAGGGGCTATCTCACTTCAGAAGATGCTCACAAGCCAGTAAGCGTGGCGCAATGTTTGATGATTGCTATCACGTAGCTAAAACATGGATAGATAAGAATGGTAACAAGAAGCCAACAGGAAGTAAGCGAAGAACTAAACAGGCCAGTAAGCAAGTTTCAATGTTCTAAAAAGAAAAGTCCCAACGGTGGCACCCGATGAGACTCAAATTAGTTTAAACATCTAATTGTAGTTACCCATTAATACTGGACGAATATTCAGTGTTAGTCAAATGATTTGATCACTCATAGATAAGCTCGTTAATTTAATTTTAATGGGCTTTAAATTCATGGAGTTAAAAAGTATATGGATAATTATGAGTATAACGTCAATGTTTTAATGCCAAATTATTATTTTGAACAAGATGAAAGCTGGATAAGAGAAATGTTATTGAGGCTAAGGCCATCAGTAAGGCCAAAGGTATCCGTTAAATATTCTGAGGTTTATCAAGAGTATTTCGATGATGAGCCTATATCTTACAAAAAAATAAATGCTGGCAGAAAAGCAGCAAATACACGATTAAGAAACTTTGTAAAAAACTATGCTTCCTATCTCGATGGACATGTTTCTGATCCGAGAGTTTTTCAACAAGGCACTAGCCAGATGAACCAACCATCTCAAGGCGTCGCCTGAATCACCGAATTCAATACAAAAATATGGCCTGTTCCTTGGAAAGTGTAGCAATGCTGACACATGGCACTAGGCATAAGTATCTGATTCAAAAACCAAAAAGAAGAAAATCCGAGTTCTGAATTTACCCCTATAAGGACAAGGAGAGGGTAATTAAGAAATTCGTTAAAAATCATGAGGTTAATCAACATCAAAACGACAGGGTTTGTCGCTTTTTGCGACAGGTTCGGTCGCTTTGTTAAAAATCAATAGGTTACGATTTTATGCACAAATGGTCACGAGTTTTTAAAGCCAAGGAGCTGTTTAAACGAATGGCTGGATTGTCTCCCGTAGCAACGGAGCTGTACGGACATATCGTTGAGAATTGTGACTGGCGGCATGGGCGTTTTGTTGCAACTTCGGCAGAGGTAGCAAGTGAGTTAAACGTCACAGCGCGAAGTATTCAGAGAGCCAACAAAGAGCTTGAGGTTGCAGGGTTAATCAAGTTCAAGCGTGGCATATACGCAATAAATCCAGAATTTAACTGGGGGGGAAGGAGCTGGAATATATCGAAATCCTGTTACTACACGATGGACAGGAAAGGTGCTCAGGTTATTGATTTTAATGACGCAGCAGAAGCCATTAACTCAAAAAAGCTTGAGGAGATAGCCCGAAAAACCTTGAGGGAGGCAAACGGGCGTAACGCAAAAAGGAATTAATCATGCTCAGTATAACGCCAAAAGCTAAGCAAGTCACCGCATTGGATATGCTCAGGCAAAACTGGAATCAGCATCGAACGATGTTACTTTCGGCAAGTGTGGGGTTTGGCAAAACGGCAATAGCCGCATTCATGGCAGATGGCCTAGTTTCTAGGAAGCTGCGAGTTATGTTTGTAGCGCCTTACACAGTGTTGTTAGACCAGACAGCCACACGGTTTGTTGAATATGGTTTGCCGCCAGACGAAATCAGTTATGTGTGGCGAGATCATCCACTCTATGACCCTGACAAGCTAATTCAGATTGCATCAGCAGATACGCTAATTCGTCGCAAATTTCCTGACAATATCGATTTACTTATCATCGATGAAGCCCACATGAAGCGAAAAAAAATACTCGAAATTATCCGAGATACGGATATTCGGGTGGTTGGATTGTCAGGAACGCCATTTGCTGGGTGGATGGGGGAATACTACGAAACACTGATTAAACCAACGACGATGAAGGAGTTAATCGAAATTGGGGATCTGAGTCCTTACGAGTTTTATGCGCCAGATAATCCTGATGTTAGCGGTGTGAAAACATCAAAACTGTCGGCATTCGGCAATGACTACAACGAGGAACAGTTAGCCAAAATCATGGGAGATTCTGATTTAGTCGGGAACATCGTCAAGTTTTGGTTAGAACATGGCGAGGACAGGCCAACGGTTTGTTTTTGCGTCAATGTCAGCCATGCAAACTACGTCACGATGGAATTTAACCGAGCGGGGATCAACGCTGAGGTAATGACGGCAGATACTCCACACGATGAGCGGCAATTGATTATTAACCGTTTTGAGAGTGGGGCGACAAAAATCATCGTAAACGTTGGGGTTCTTGTTGCAGGGTTTGATAGTGATGTTCGCTGCATCATCTACGCAAGGCCAACAAAGTCAGAAATTAGATGGGTTCAGTGCCTTGGGCGCGGATTGAGAACAGCGAAAGGAAAAGACAAGTGTCTCATATTCGACCACTCAGGATCAGTTCACTTACTTGGCTTTCCTGATGATATCGAATACGACGATCTGCAAAAGAAAAACGATGGGATGAAAACTCAAAGTGGCTACAGCGAGAAAGAAAAAGCTGAGAAAAAACCTAAAGAGTGTCCATCGTGTCACTACATGAAGCCAGCAGGTGTTTATGTTTGCCCTAAGTGTGGATTTAAACCACTGATGGGGGAAAACGTTCAAGTCGATGAAACTCGTGAACTCAAAAAGCTGAAAGCGGGTGAGCAGATATTCACCAAGGAGCAAAAACAGAGTTGGTGGTCACAAATCAAGTTTTATCAAAAACAGCGTGAGATATCAGGCAAGCCGATTTCAGATGGTTGGTGTGCTCACACGTACAAGAAAAAATTTGGTGTATGGCCTCGTGGTTTACACGACTCACCACAGGAAATAACACCCGAAGTCAGTAATTACATTCGGTCAAAAAATATCGCCTTTGCAAAAATGCAGGAGAAGCAAAACGCCAAAGAGGTAAAGCCGAAAACAGAGTCTGAAAAAATGGACTCTGCAAGGTCACACCTGAAGGGCATACGAGAACAACTCAGTTTAGGAGATAATCGTGAAGACGGTAGAAGCAGTAGTAGGGCGATGGCCTGAAATATTTGAGTATTACAAATTACCGCCAATCACAGGGAAAAAACATTTTTTAGGTGAATGCCCAATATGTGGCAAGAAAGGGAAATTCAGGATAGACGATAAAAACGGAAAGGGGTCTTGGATATGTTCATGTGGGGCTGGGGATGGTTGGAAGCTACTGGAACTTACCCAGCAAAAAGATTTTAGAGTTTTAGCCAGTGAGATAGACCGATTAATCGGAAACAGTTATTCAGGCCAAGCAGTACCGCAAGCCCAATCAGATGTAAAAGCCACTCATTCAAAAGTTATCGTAAAGTTCGCCTCACTAATCCCTCTTAAAGATACATCCGCTCACCGTTATTTGATGGGCAGGGGGATCAACGTTTTACCGTCTCAGCATATCAGATACAGCAGCACGCAACAGAACGGATTTACTTCGCTCTGGTCAATTGCAACAGATGATCGCGGTGCTGGCTGTTATCTGCATAGGACGTTCTTGGATGGTGAAAAAAAGGCAAACTTTGAAGGAAATAAACGCCTTACCAAATTACAGGAAGATAACTATTTAGATTTTGCTGGTTCTATCGCCATTCGAATGACCCCAGTAGCATCAACGCTGGGGATCGCCGAGGGGATAGAAACTGCTCTTTCCTGTCAGCAAGTATACGGCTGCAACACATGGTCAACGCTAAACGCCAATTTCATGCGTAAGTTTAGAGCACCGAAAGGCGTTAAACATCTCATCATATTTGCAGACACGGACAGCAACGGAACAGGGCTAGCAGCCGCTTTTGAGTGTGGCAATCGAAATATTCTAAGTAACAACGATGTTGAAAAAGTCAGCGTCCGATGGATTGACGGTACAGGCGATTTTAACGACATGCTAGTCAATGGGGCAAAAGTATTCCAACAGGAGTTATGGCGCAAGCAAGCAGCCTAACACACCAAATCATAAGGACTTTTAGATGAAAACGTACTTTAAGCGAAAACCTCGCATAGAGAAAAAATTCACAAAAAGAGCAATGGAATTACTACTTAAGCTTATGCCAAGTCAATACAAGGAGGATAACTTTTATTTGGATGTTAATGAGTGGTGTTGGGGGGAGTTTGATTACTGGGGGGAATTTGATTCATATGACTCATTTTTTGAACTACACAAAAACCTCATCACAATGACAACAGATTGGGAAAACTTATATAGAGCTGGTGAAAATAATGAAGATAAAACACCTTATTTTTCACCGTGGAGAATTAACTATAAGGTTGGAAGACGAGAGGTTATTTCTCATTGCCATAAGTTAGTCAAAGCTGGCGTAGTTTGGGGGTGAGTGATGAAAGGAACAACGTTAACAGAACTGAACTGGGCTTACACGGATGAGGCGACCAGAAGAAAGCGCAAATACATCAAGCAAACGAAAGATTATAACCGACACTTTTTCAAGCCTTATCGCTGCATGAGAGTAGCTAAAAAGTTGTTTAGGCTGGTACTTAATAAGTTAATGGGAGGTAGCTAATGCAGGGAACTAATTGGGTTAAGGTGAGCGATAGATTGCCAACCGAAGGAGAGGCGGTAATTGTTATTTTTGGCGAACATGTTCAAAACATAACCTATGAGCTAATTTCATGCGGTGTTGACTGCGAAGAACTTAGATGGATACCACACAATAACAGCGACTATGATTCGGCTCCATTGGAAACATTCGACCACTGGATGTACATCAAGGATTTACCACTCCCACCAATGCCAGAGGGTGAATGATGGACGAGCACAAACTAAGACTAGAAGCCGTAGCAATTTGGCAAGAGCTAATTTTGCAAGCTAAGCAAAAATACCAATGGTGGGAGTTGTAACATGAGCGAACTAAAAAAATGCCCGTTTTGCGGGGACACGGCATACATTCAAAACTGGAGCATAAAATCTCTTGGACGCGAAAGATTTTCAGTCGCATGTAACCGATGTGAAGTAGCAACTTCAGTATATAGCACCAAGCAGGAAGCCATTACAGCATGGAACAGGAGGGCTAATGATGAATGAGTTAAAGAAATGCCCCTTCTGCGGAGGGCGCGGTGAATACTACTACTTCGAGGATTTAGGTCACTTGGTCATCTGTTCTAACACTATTTGCCCATCAAATAAGTTTGGATATACAGATGCTGAAGAGGCTGAGCAGGCATGGAACAGGAGAGCTAACAGTGAGTGATAAATTAAAGTGTCGTCGTTGTCGTAAAGTTTTAGAGCGGAAAGAACTCAAGAAAGTGCAGAAAAAGGACTGGGTTGATTTAGTTTGCCCTAACTGTAATTGCAAAAACTTCAATTTAGTTGAGGAAAATACAGGAGGCTAACTTGGAAATAGAAATGGTCAAATGCGCCAATGGCATATTTGCACCAGCATTCGAACACGACCTACCACGTTTAACAAAATTCAAAAATGGCGAGATGTATTCACTAACCGCCAAGCTCACAAGAAACCCCGCATTCCATCGAAAAATGTTCGTATTCTTCAAATTCTGCTTCGACCACTGGTGCGCAAATAAAGCAGGACTCGACTGTATGGATGAGCATAGCCAATTTGAGCGCTTCAGGAAGGATTTGACGATACTTGCAGGGTTTTATGAGCAAACTGTAAGGCTAAACGGTGATGTGCGCACAGAAGCTAAGAGCCTGTCATTTGCCAACATGGATTCAGACGAATTCGAACGCTGTTACAAAGCCATGATTAACGCAGCAATAAAACACATTTTCAGGGGATGTAATGAAATCACTGAGAATCGGTTATTAACATTCTTTTGAGGAGCAGCAAGAGCGATGACAGATAACGTAAATAACCCAGCTCACTATGCATCAGGCGGTATTGAGTGCATAGAGGCTATTAAGGCTAGCATGACCCATGAAGCATTCTTGGGATATCTCAAGGGCAATATACAAAAATACGTCTGGCGATATGAAAAGAAAGTTAATCCGGTCGAAGATTTGAAAAAAGCCCGTTGGTACATGAACCGACTCGTTGATGAGCTGGAGAATGAAAATGACGCCTGAAGAAAAGCTAAAGCAATTAGATGAACGTTTAGATGAATTACACAGAGTAATTGATTATCTGAACGAATCACGCAGGGAGTTAATAAATCGTCACAATCTAAACAAGGAGAAGTTATGACTCAGCAAGGTAAGAATGCGATTGAAATAATCAAAGCGGTTAGAGAGCTTGAATATTTCACCATAAAGCAAGCGCAAAACATAACAGGGATACCCTATTCAACGGCAAGTTATATTATCAGCCTAATGCGTAAATTTTCGGCTGTGTCAGTTGTAGGGAAAAGCAAAGGTACATTGAAATACAAAATATCACCTGATGCTGTGCAGATTGTTAAACGTGAATTTACTGAGGTTTTCAAGCCAGAACCTAAAAAAATAGACGATGAAATAGTAGGTCGTGGAATGGTCTATGTCGAAAAGGCTAATGTACAGGGTATGGGTAGCGCATTCTTAAAACGCATGGATTCTTTGCTTAGCGAGGCGAGGGTATGAAGAAGCAATTATTATTCGGTCTCATTGTTGGCCTAATAGTTACCGCTGTTTGTATTTTTGTGGAGGCTGTTAAATATGGCTAACCCAAGGCGACGGCGCTGCAAAATATGCAGAGAGTGGTTTCATCCCAAGTACGAAAATATAGAGTGGTGCAGTCCGGAACATGGAGCAGAATTAGCAATCAAGCGACGAAGTAAGGAGAGAGAAAAACTAGAAGCCAAACTCAAGAAAGAACAGAAGCAAAAAGAAGTAAAAGCCCGCGATAAACTCAAAGCCCGCAAGTTAGCAGTAAAACCCCGCAGTTATTGGATTAAACAAGCACAACAAGCCGTCAACGCATATATCAGAGAAAGAGACCGTGATTTGCCATGCATATCATGCGGAACGTTTCAATCTGCTCAGTGGGATGCTGGTCATTACCGGACTACTGCTGCGGCTCCACAACTGAGATTTGACGAACGCAATATTAACCGGCAATGCGTTGTTTGCAATCAGCACAAGTCGGGGAACTTAGTTCCGTATCGCGTAGAGCTTATTAATCGAATAGGGCAGAAAGCCGTTGAGTCCATCGAGTGTGATCATGAGCGGCACAAGTGGACTATTGATGAATGCAAAAACATCAAAGAGGTTTTCAGGAAAAAATTGAAGGAGCTGAAAGATGATCACCTTTGACTTATGCGACGCAATAAGGAAAGCGAGAGGGCAGCATGAAGATTATGGATTCCATTATGCAGTAATTCAAAGAAAGAGTGGCGTTTTAAAAGTAGTGCAACACAGCAGGGCTAGCAGAGGAAAGCAAAGCATGGTGTATACGACTCGGTCAGACAAGTATCACACAGTATTGCCGGAGGTAAGATGATCACGTACCACTACGACAAGCGAATACTTCCTGATTCACATCCAGAACTAGCGATGATTAGGGAAAAGGTTAGATACAATCCTGAAACTGGAAATTTCACTAGCAACATTCATAAAGGCGTCAGGGTCAAAGGTTACATGCGTGATGATGGCTATATCGGGGTTAGTGTTAATTCCAAAAAGTATGCAGCGCATAGATTAGCTTGGTTCTATATGCATGGTGTATGGCCTGAAAATGATATAGACCACATCAATGGGAACACTTCAGATAATCGACTATCAAATCTAAGGCTGGCTACTTCAGCACAAAACTCATGGAATAGGCGGATAGGAAAAAACAATACTTCTGGCGCTAGATGCATATCGTTTGAAAGGAAAACAAAACGGTGGCGTATCCAGATCAATCGACTTGGCCATAAGTTTTATCTGGGTAGTTTCAAGGATAAAAACCAAGCTATTCGAGAGGCTAATTATTTCTTAAAGCTAAATGACGGCGAATTCTTTACTTGCGTAACCGCAAGACACGACTTACCACAAGACCAAATAGCATTACTTGCATTGATCAAGAGGCAAAGAGACATTGACCCGACAAGAGGACTAGAACCTCACGAAAGGGTCTGGATTAGCCATATTCTTAGTGGTTGGGGATCATGGGCTTATGATGGGTTGGAAGAAAAAGGAAAAGTAAGCCCAATCGGTCGCTTTATGGAATCTGTATCTGGTCGGGGGGCCATAACAGCAGATGGAATAACAGCGATAATCGAAGGGCTTCATTCTCGTGGCTACACTGGAAATGAGCTTATCAAAAAACTCTCGCAAATAATCGCAAATCTTAAGCATCGTTCAGTTCCAAAGTGTTCTGATGATTTAGGTGGGTATGTCGATAGTATGCTTATTAAAGTGTTTGGCGCTAACTCTCCACTCATTAGAGTTGCAGTTAACTATTATGTATATGGACACAGAATAGAAACTATCGCTCAGTTTTTAATGAAGATCACTAGCGGGGCATTAACTATGCCTCAAGCAAGAGATAGGGTTAGATGGTGCATTAGAATAATTGAGGCAAAGATGCATAAGGCAATCACTGTTGATCTAAATAATGGTAAGGAGATTTATGATAAATTCGAATAAGAAAAAATAATGCAAATAGTTGCAAAAAAATTATTACCTGATATATTTATGTTATCCTCCGCTAGTTATCGCGTTCGGAGTGTCTAAATAATTAATAGAGCCTCTACTTCGGTAGGGGCTTTTTGCTTTCCAACTCTCCGGAATTTCCGGATAGTTCACATGTTCGGAATAACCGAACAACTGATTTCAAGAGGTCGCCTAGCGCGGCCTTTTTTCGTATACGCCGCCACAGAATTCTAATCACACACACTTAATTGACGCATAGAGATTGTGCGCGGCTATTTATTAACTAAATTCCTCCAACGTAGGGGGTGAGTATGAAATGTATGAATAACACTCCTGATTGGCTGGATCATCTACTTAGTTGGCTATCTTCAGCGAAAGAGCAAGCGGCTGCGGCTGGTCTGGCTGGAACTGTTGCAATACTTCGAGGTATGTATAACGGCGGTGGTTGGAAAAAGACCCTGCTAGATGGTGCACTGTGTGCATTCTTTGGATGGTTTGCTAAAGACTTGCTGGCAGCTATGGGAATGAACCCTGAGTTTGCCTATTTCACTAGCGTGCTGATTGGTTACTGGGGCGTAGAAACGCTGAGCAAAATGATTAAGGGTAAAGCGGGAGTGAATAATGACTAGAAAAATAGCACGTGGTGAGCGTAACAATAACCCCGGCAATATTCGACATGGTTCAAAGTGGCAAGGGTTATCAGCTACGCAAACAGACAAAGACTTCTGTCAGTTCATCTCTCCTGAATATGGTATCCGAGCAATTTTCGTATTAATGCGAACTTACGAGAAGAAATACGGACTATGCTCAGTTCGTCAGATTATCAATCGCTATGCCCCTCCAAGCGAAAACAACACTGAAGGCTATATTCAACGCGCCGCAAAAACGCTAGGTGTTAGTCCTGAAGATTGCTTGACAGTGAATGATAAAGAGGTGGCGATTGAATTAGCAAAAGCCATTATTGCTGTCGAGCTGGGATATGAACCACCCTACAGCGAGGCTACATTCGAAAAAGCGTGGAGCTTGCTGTGAAACTTGGCGAGATAATTGTTAGCGCTGTCATTACCTTGGCTATGTGTGCCTTCATTGGCTGGCAAAGCGGTAAAATTGATAGGCTAAATGATGCTAATAAATCGCTAACTAAATCACTATCCCAGCAATCACTCATATCTGACAACGCCTACACCTCAATATCTATCTTTGACCGTATCTCTGGAGCAGCCATTGATGCTAAACAACAAAACACACTGGACGCACAGGGAACCAAGAAAGACGTCAAAGCTATTCTTGTGGATAATGACTGCGCTCCCGTTACTGCTTCTGATAGCCTTATTAACAGGATGCGGCAGTACAAAGACTGAATATGTATTAGCACCTCACATCCCCATTCCTGCAAGCCTACTAGCTGATTGCCCGATACCAGATATCCCCGACAAAATGACGTGGGGCGATATCGCTGAATACAACATTGAACTGATGTCGGTAATTAAGGCGTGCAACTTGGACAAGAAAGCAATACGGGAAATCGAAAAAGCGAGGATTCCCCCGCTTTAACTTAATCATCCAACCTTGCGATAAGGATAGCCAGCCTTTTTGATATGCGCATCAAAATACTGGCCTTTGGATAGGGCGCTCATTAATCCATTATGGATATGAGCAGGTACATTTGAGGACTGATAAATGCAACCACATCAACAACGAGTAGTAGATGAGAAAGCTGAGTTAGACGACAAAATCACAAAGCTGACAACTTTCATTAATGGTGATATCTGTAAGACGCTGGAGCATCGCGACCAAGAGTTATTAAACCAGCAGTTAGGTCACATGCGTAGTTACTCTGAAACTTTATCTCAGCGCATTGAGAGATTTTAATGGAGAAATACCATGGCAACACAAGGCTTCGATAAACCATCTCAATTCCGTGAAGAGTTGGATAAAAGCATTCCAAAAGAATAACCCCGACAAGGTAACAGGAGGTGATCCTTCTTGCTGACGGGTAAGCCGTAAGCGACCAAAGTAACGTAGTGATACGTGATGATGGTTGCGACCTCTACGCATTTCACCCTGTGCATAGCACGCACATCTAAAACACCAAGAGCCTACAGAAAGTGATCCTGAGAACTGCCGTTATAGCTGGCGAGCTCTCTTGGGGCGGCTTTTCTGTGCTAACAGGTTCACTTTCTATAGGAAGAAACGTAATGAATGATTTAATACTATTAGGAACAAAGGTCAGAGTAGACAAAGAAGGCATGATTTGCTTAACGGACATGTGGAAAGCAAGCGGAAAGAGTGAGTCTGAATCTCCATATCACTACTTGAGAAACAAGCAAACAAAAGAGTTTCTATCTGAGCTTGAGAAAAACCACGAATCTGTGGTTTTCACTGTGAGAGGTGTAAATGGCGGCACTTATGGTGGTAAGTTCGTGGCGTATGACTACGCAGCATGGCTAAACCCATCATTCAAATATGCGGCATACAAAGTTTTAGACTCATACTTCTCAGGGCAATTAATCTCAGTTGCTAGTTTTATGGCTGAAGCGAATATGGCTGGGTATATATTCAATCAAGAATCATCAATCGTTAGCGACTGTGCAAGAACAATGAATTACTGGGGTAGAGGTGGAAGAAAAGCCCACTTGCTACACAATAAGCAAGAAGCAGAAAGCAAACTGCAAATCGCACTGGATTACAAGTAGGTCGCTCAGCGGCCTTTTTTATTATTAAGCACACAACAACAAGGTAAAGCATGACTACTGAACTAACAGCAAAAGAGAAAATCCGCTTAGGCTTACTTAAGCTAACAGGCAACAACACTGCAGCAACCGCAAAGGCCATTAAGCTCATCAATGACGACCAGCTTGAATATGAGTTATTTGTTCAATTATGGTCTGGTAACAATGGCAACTTTGACAATGGCTCCGTCGATTTACTGACTAAGGTAGACACCATCTATCAACGAGTGCAGGAAACAAAGAAAACGTTATTCAACGATGAAGTAGCAGAATAACCAATCACAAAGCTCATCATGGTGGGCTTTCTAATTTGTTATGAGGATATGAGTATATGGCACTGACAGTCAAACAAGAGAAATTCTGTCAGGCATACGTCGAAACAGGTAATGCGTCCGAAGCTTATCGAGTGGCGTATGCCGCAGATAAAATGAAGGCGACGACGGTAAATACAAAAGCAAAAGAGCTTCTCAAGAACGGTCCTATTACGGTCCGTATCAAGGAGCTCACAGATAGTCATTTGGATAGGCATAATTTGACTGTAGATGATTTAATTGCTGAGCTAGAGGAAGCAAGAAAGGCTGCTTTATCTGCGGAGACACCTCAATCAGCTGCGGCAGTTGGTGCAACTATGGGTAAGGCGAAGCTTCTTGGGCTTGATAAGGTAGTAGTTGATCACCAATCATCCGATGGAAGCATGGCGACAAAGCCAACAGTTATTAGATTGGTAGGAGTATCACCTGATGGAGCAGACTGTTGATTTACCCATCCCTGCCAAATTAGTTCCAGTATTCGCAAAAGAAGGAGTTCGGTATCGCGGTGCTTATGGCGGTCGCGGTAGCGCAAAGACCCGCACATTTGCAATGATGAGCGCGGTAAAGGCATATCAGGCAGCAGAGCAAGGAATTAGCGGAGTTATCCTGTGTGGTCGTGAGTATATGAACTCACTAGAAGAATCATCAATGGAAGAAGTTAAACAGGCGATCAGATCTGTTCCTTGGCTGGATGATTACTTTGATATTGGTGAGAAATACATTCGCACTAAGTGCAAGAAAGTTAGTTATGTATTCTGTGGGCTAAGGCATAACCTAGATAGCATTAAATCTAAAGCAAGGGTGTTACTGGCTTGGGTGGATGAAGCGGAATCAGTATCAGATTTAGCATGGAAAAAGTTAAGGCCCACCGTCCGTGAGTCAGGCTCTGAAATATGGATAACATGGAACCCTGAAAAGGATGGTAGCGCCACAGACAAGCGATTCAGAAAAACACCTCCGAAGAATTCAATTATCGTTGAAATGAACTACAACGATAATCCATGGTTCCCTGATGTTCTGGAAGAAGAAAGGCTTGATGATCTTAACAGCCTTGAATATTCAGACTACGCGTGGATATGGGAAGGTGCTTATCTTGAAAACTCTGATAAGCAGGTGTTAGCGAATAAATACGTTGTTCAATCATTCCCCGATGACCTCTACAAAAAAGCAGACAGATTGTTATTTGGTGGTGACTTCGGATTTGCGAAAGACCCAAGCACTCTTATTCGTATGTTTATGTTGGACAGGAATTTATACATTGAATACGAAGCATATGGTGCTGGAGTTGAGCTTAATGACATGTGGAAGTTCTACGCTGGTAAAGATGGGGCCACAGATAAGCAATTGGCAGAGTGGGAAGTAACCGATGATGCCAAGTTCACAGGAATTCCAGAGGCTAGAAAGTGGCCCATTAAAGCGGACAACTCAAGACCGGAAACTATTAGCCATATCAAGACGCAGGGATTCAACATTTCCTCGGCCAAAAAATGGCAGGGAAGCGTTGAGGATGGCGTGACATTCCTTAAAGGCTTCAAACAAATCATCATTCATCCTCGCTGTAAAGAAACAGCAAAAGAAGCCCGTCTTTACTCATACAAAACAGACCGGATCACTGGTGAAGTATTGCCTGTGATTTTGGATGCTAACAACCACTGCTGGGATGCTGTTAGATATGGGCTTGATGGGTACATCGTTCAGAAGTCAAAAGGTGCATTTTATTTTTAAAGGGGAATTTCAGTGACAACACAAAAAGAGGGGCTGGAATTGCTCGTTAATAGTGTTGCTGATATAGCCAGAGGTCGTGCGCTTTATGCGTCTGGCGGTGTATCTAGCAATACAAAGAGAACCAACCTTTATGACGAATTTGGCTACCCAACGCGCTTGGCGTTTCGTAATTACTATGACACATATGAGCGTAATGCTGTGGCTCATTCGGCTGTGCATCGACTACTTGATGATTGCTGGCAAGATAAGCCAACGATTATTGACGGTGATGAGTCGAAGGAAAACAAAGAAACAACAGCATGGGAAGCCAATGTAACCAAGTTGCTCAAAAAGCACTGGGCCCGCATTAAAGATGCTGACCGTAGAAATATGGTTGGTCGATATTCAGCGTTACTTATCCAGCTCAAAGATAACAAAGAGTGGAGCGAACAAGCTGACTATAACGAGATTAAAAAGCTTAAAGAAAAAGCGCTGGTTAATCTCATCCCACTATGGGAGCCGCAAATAACTGTCGCTGAATGGGATAACGACATTACATCGGAAGCCTACGGGCAGCCGAAAATGTTTAACTTTGATGAGCGACCTGTTGGCGAAAATGAATTGCAGGGACCAGCAAGGCAAAAGCTCATTCACCCTAGTCGAGTCATTATTCTTTGCGAAGGTGCTGATGATGGAAATATGTTTGCTGGCATACCGTTGCTTATGGCTGGGTTTAATAAACTACTGGATATTGAAAAGATATCAGGCGGCAGCGCTGAAGGGTTCCTGAAAAATGCTAGTCGTCAAATAGCCGTTGAGTTCGACGCCTCTACTGAAATGGATAACATCGCTCAGGCAGCATTAACAGCAGGATATAAAGACCTTGGCGAAGCGATGACGGATAAAATCAATAAGTTAAACCGAGGCACTGACTCAGCAGCAGTAATGCAAGCAGGTAAAATGAACGTCCTATCTGTGGCAGCCGCAGACCCCACTCCATCATGGGAGGTTGCTGTAAGGGAGTTTTTAACAACTATTCGCATTCCCTTTTCTGAGTTCTTAGGCACTCAAACAGGCGTGCTTGCAGGGGATAAAGACGGGGCGGCATATGGTAAGCGCTTGAATGGCCGTCGCTGGGGGTTCTTAACACAGTACGTTACTGAAATTATCGAACGACTCTGGAAGTTAGGTGTCATTGACCCACCCAGTAGCGGAGATGTAACACTTGCTTGGTCAGACATGTTAGCGCCTAGTGAGTCAGACAAAATCGATAACATGCTTAAAATGGCCGATGTAGCCACTAGAACACAGCAAGCATTCGGGGAATCCGCAGTAAGCCCTAATGAAATACGTGCTGTTGGTGAGCTTGAGCCGTTGGAAGATGAAGGCGAGCCGCCAGAGTCAGGCCCCAAAGGAGACCCATTAGTTGATAAAGAATCAAAAGATAGGGTCGCCGATAATACCAAGGAATAAGGCTGATCCGACGCAATCAGGTCGGCAAGTTAGAAAGATGTTCCGTGATATTGATAATCGGTATTACGAACTCAAGAAAGCACTCAAGCAACTATTCGACCTGTCATTTACTGGCAGAGAGAAAACGCAATCACCCACTCAAAGCTACATACTCGCTAAAAACGCACAGGATGAGCCTGACACGATTTTTAAGGTTAACTCTGGCGTTTATATATATGACCTAGCTGAACGTCCCGCAGAGTACGCTAGATTCCTAGAAAGACTGCAATCAATACTTGATGACTACCTTCTTGAAGGTGGCGACGAGCGATTGTGGGCGTTTGGGTATGTATCTGATGAGTATGAGCGCGGCACGTTGAATGCTTACACTAACTTAGCTGTTCAATCCGAAGTCTACGCACAGCAAACAACACTCACTTATTTACTGTCACAGCCTGCTTATCAAAATCAGGTTGCGGCGGCGCTTATCTCTACTTATAGCGATTGGCGCGGCTTGTCTGATGCTGCACGAACCGACCTAGCAAATGTAATCGGCACATCGATAGCCAGAGGCATAAATCCACGCGAAACAGCGCGGATAGTCAGTCAGCGTTTAGATGTATCGATGACCAGAGCAAAGGCGATAGCGCAGACAGAGCAAGTAGGCGCACTTCGTAGGGCAAACTGGAACGAAACGACATGGGCTAGTGAAAGGTTAGGGCTGAAAACTGGCATCTTATGGATATCAGCACTTAAGCCAACCACTAGACCGAGTCATGCAGCACGTAGCGGGAAAATATTCACTGTTGAGGAAGTGGAGTATTTCTACTCAATCAATGGTAATCGCTATAACTGCTACTGCGGCAATCAGCCAGTATTACTCAATGAAGATGGCACACTGCATAACCCTAGCATTTTAGACAGGCTCATTCGGTCGCGACTTGAGTGGGAAGAGTTATATTACAGGGATAAGGAGGCTGCGTAATGGCTGGCATTGGCAACAATCAAATAATTAACAGTTTAACTCCTGCTCCATGCAATGAGCGAGTTACTGCTTGTGCATCTGATGGAAAGGTTATCGAAGGTATCATTAGCAGCAGCGCTGAAAGCGATTGTAGAGAAATTGCGAGAATGACACGCTTGCAGTTGAAGTGCAGAGTCATGAAGGTAACCTTGCAATAAGTCGATTCAATAAGGCAGACAAGCAGGAAATCGAGACAAATTTTTCTTTGAAGTAATCAATAAGAGGCCAACACATGAAGCTATCCAGCATTCATGTTAAATCACTGGCTGTCAACTCCTCCAATATTTCAACTGAAACCATCGATGGTGATGAACATATCGTCATTCGCGGCGTTGTGCCTGTCGTTGATGATGTTGTGATGAACGGGGGGCTATATCCAGCAAGTGAGATTAACAGTAGTTTTAAGTCGATGGAGGGGCGGCAGTGTCCATACGGTCACCCCAAACTTGGCACTGATTATGTATCAGCAGATACACCAAGAGCAGTAAACCAATATCACATTGGGGCATGGGCTGAGAACGTCCGTAAGGATGGCGAAAAGGTCATCATGGATGTGAAAGTAAACCGTCGATTTGCTGATGGCTGCGAGAAAGGGAAAGAATTCCTATCCAGAATTGATGACATTATCGCTGGCAATAGCTCCGACCCCATTCATGTATCAACAGGGTTATTGCTACAGCGCGAACAGAATAAAGGCAAGTCAAAGGGTAAAGCCTATACATGGGTAGCCAGAAACATGCACTTTGATCACATTGCTATTTTACCCGTATCAGAACTGGGAGCAGCTACGCCAGAAGATGGTGTAGGAATGTTCGTGAATAGCGAGGGTGAGAAGCTAGAAACTGAAACAGCAGAGCTTATTGATGCGGCAAACTGCACAAAAGAAGGCTTATTTAACAAAGCTAAGTTCTTTTTCGCTAACAATTCATTCTCATTTGAAGACATCTATTCTGCATTACGTGCGGCATTGCGTAATGCTTCCAGTGGCGATGATTGGCCTTATCCCGAAATGGTATGGCCCGATAAATTCATTTACTACAAATCAGGTAAAACCTACCAACAAAAATACCTCATGAACGATGACGGAGACGCCGAACTCGTTGGTGAGCCTATCGAAGTTGTGCGCAAGCCAACAGAGTACGAAGTTAAAACCAATAAGGAAACTAACCCGATGAAAGAAATCATCACGAATGCGCTGAAGGCGAAAGGCATCGAAACAGAAGGTAAATCTGATGCTGAATTACTGGATGCGTACAACCAAATGAACGCCGAAGAAAAGAAAGAGGAAACGCCAGAAGAAAAAGCTGCGCGTGAGAAAAAAGAGAAAGCGGAAAAGGATAAATCCGACACTGCGAACAACAGTGAACTACAGCAACAAATCACAGCCGCTGTAAATGCTGCAATCGCTCCACTTCAAGCGCAGTTAAACGCTAACGCAGACAAAGAAGTAAATGCCATGCGTGAAGCTGTGAAAGCTAAATTTGGCATGTCCGATATTGCTGTTAATGCGCTAAGTGGCGACCCACTGAAAGAGTTATACGCGCAATGCAATGTATCTCATGGCTTAAACGGCTCATTCCAACAAGTCAATTCCTCTCAATCAGTTTCAGATATGCCGGAGTAAAACATGGTGAATAAAAAACGTGTAATTCATGCGGGTGGTGTATTCACTAACCCATTGCTACACCGTGAAGGTGCGGCAGCAGTTGATACCAAGGCGGGTGTTATCGGTTTCTATGATGAGACTACCGCTAAATTCACGCCATCAGTTGATGGTAAAGAAGCGAGTATTTTGTATGTGGCCAACTTTGATTATCTGCGCTGCCAAACGGTTGATGATGTAATCAAGGCGGGTGATTGGGTTGTTGCAATTCAGCCAATGCAAGGTCTGTTCTTAAACTTGCGTGCCGCTGCTGGTACATACAAGAAAGGCCAAGCGGTTATTGTTGCTAACGGTCAAATCACACTGGCAACTGGCGCAGAAGGCGAAGCAGTATTTGCCTATGTCGAAGAAGATACAGCATTAACCGCTGCGGCGGGTGATCTGGTTCGTGTTGTGTTCAAGTAAGGAGAACTGAATGTTTTATTTTTCAACTAAGAAGGCAACCGAAACGGGAAACCTTGAAGCCAACCAAGCTCAATGGGATGCGTTAAGCTTAGAGCGAAACTCATCTGCTGAGGCTGTAGCTGCTTTTATTGCTCGCGCTCGTAATGTGCCAGTTTTAGATGCTGCCAATGCAGTGGACGACATTAAACGTCTGTACAAATCGTATGACCAGACTGTGCTAGCTGAATTCCAGCCAAACACTGAATTCACTTTGTTAAACGACCTTATGGGACTATCTCGCTCTGTTCGTATTGATGAGTCGGTCTATGAGTATGCTCGTAAAGGCGGCGGCGGTGTGGCTCACACGTCAATGAGTGGTCAGGTCGGTGCGTTACTTGAGGCTAGCGCTTATAGCTTCGATGGAACAATGGTGCCAATTCATGACACTGGCTTTAAGTTCACATGGCGTGATCCGATTTTCGGCAAAGGCTCTGCACTGGCTTCTTTATCTGATGCACAGAAAGACTCTGTCGATACAGTTCGCCGTAAGTATCTCGACTTTATCTGGAATGGCTTTCGGGACGCTGCGGGTAATTTCATCAGCTTTGATGGCAAAACGTTTAAAGGCCTGCGTAGTGATGAGCGTGTTGCACAGGTCGCGCTAACTGTTAACTTTGCAATCGAGAAAAACGGACAAACGATCCGCAATGAAATTATCAAGCTGCGTGACGTTCTGAAGCTGCAAAACCTGCAATATGGTGAGCAAACTTGGTATGTGTCTGGCGAAATCCTGTCTAACTGGGAATCGGTCTACTTCGATGTTAACCAAACCCGCATCATTCTTGAAGAAATCAAGAAAATCACGGGCATTAAAGACATCAAAGAAGACTATGAGCTGAAAGGTAACGAAGTTCTTATTGTTCCTCTGGGCGCTGGTGTTATCGCTCCTATCGTCGGTCAGGCATTCGGTACTGTTGCTGACCCTCGTCAGTTCTACAACTCAGACTACGTATGGCGCACATGGGGTGCTGCTGGCCTGATGGTTAAGCAAGATATCGCTGGTCACTTCTCAGTTATTCACGGTAAAGGAGCATAAATAATGGCACTAGTAAAAATCTTGGCGTCTAATATTTTTGCTGGTGCCAGCTTTCAGAAATTGGAAGTTGGCACTGTGTACGATATTGAAGATGCGTTGGCAGATAAATTTATTGCCGAGGGTAAGGCTGAAAAGTCTAGCGAGAAAAAAGGCGTCAAGCTGGAATTCGAAGTTGCTACACCAAGCAAAAATGACAATGTTAGCGATTTATCGGTAGAGCTGGAAGAGAGGGTTAACTCTCTTACTGCTGAATTGAGTGATGTAACTCAAGAAAATGCTGAACTTAACAATCAAATCGTCAGTAAAGATGAAGAGATTGCAGCACTAAAAGCTGAGCTGGAAGAGGCTAAAACCAAGAAGGCTAAATAGCATGAAGATAACACTTGATGATGTAAAGCCAATGATAGCCGAGCTTGGGTTTACATTGCCTGATTCCGTGCTGTTGTTGCTACTGGATCAAGTGAATGCAAAATCTGAATGCTTGGCGGCTAATTATGATGAATCACTGCAAAAGCTGCTTCTGGTTTACGCAATGGTTCGCCTTGCCTCATTGTCTGGTGCTCGAAAGATATCATCACAAGGCGCTCCTAACGGGGCGTCACGTTCGTTTACTTATGACTCTGCTGGGACGGATTATCTACTGAAACAGTTGAGAGCATGGGATACGGCGGGGTGTTTATCTACGTTACCACTGGCGAGTAAATCTGTTGGGTTCTTTGGTGTGGTAGGGGGTTACTCGTGAGCACTACTGCTGAGTGGGTTTATACCAATGTCGCTACTGTCTACCCTGTCATTAGCGGCGGTGGAAAATGGGATGACACAATCACCTACGGCACTCCATACCTTATCGACTGCACATTTCGAGGTAGCAACGAGGTAGCGAAAGATGACTTCGGTACTGAGTTTGTTACTAAAGACTTGTACAACACCGAAATGAAGTATCAAGGCCAGCCTGTTCGTCATCCTGTTCGCGGTGATTATATCGCGCAGGAAGATACAACAGCTATTCTTGACCCAAGGTTAGCGAATGCGAGTCAAATCGTTGTGGTAAGCAAAGATGATATGAGTTTCTTTGGGGAGTCATACGATTATGTAATAAGGACTTAATTATGGGTGTAAAAGTCAAAGGTATCAGGCAAGTAAGAGGTAATATCAATAGCGAATTAGAGCTTATTGCTACACAGCGAACAGCCAGAGTTATGCAGGAGATATCTATTACTGGTGCGGCTTATGCTGCGGCAATTACCCCTATCGACACTTCCAATCTTATCAATAGTCAGTATCGACAATTGCAGAAAATACCCAGTGGGTATGAGGCTAGAGTCGGTTATTCAGCCAACTACGCCGCAGCGGTTAGTCAGATGAAAGGCAAGCTGAAAGGTCAACCAAGAGAGGACTTTGGCAAAACTCGAAGCGGTGTCTCATTTGGTGGCGGTACTGGTAATGGGCGATATTGGGACCCTAACGCAGAGCCTGATTTCTTACGCAAAGGTTTTGAAAACGCAGCGCCAGAAATACAAGAAATCATTAAACGAGGCTACAAAATATGAAGCCTAGTGACATTTACAGCGAAATTACTGAGTGGTTGGAGGTTAATCACTTCTCTGATGGGTTCGATGTTCAGTATCGATTTTGGAAAGATGGTCAGCAATTAGAAAAGTTCATCGTCATTCAACGAATGGGCGGCGGTAAGCCAGAGGAAGCGCTAATACGCGATTCTTATCGAATGCTGCTTATATCTGAGGTCGAAGGAGGCCAATCAGCACTTGAAGACCTAGCTTTTAGAATCAGAGAAGCATTAATCCGAGACCACAAAATCGGATGCATGACCTATGTAGAGCCAATCGGCGGTATCAACCAATCAATGAGCGACAGAAATCGCTTAGTCCTCGAAATCAATTTCAACACAATAATCTCACGATAACGGAGTGAATAAACATGGCAGGATGTGAATCAGGTGCATTCACAGGACGCGACGTGGTTGTATTTTATGCAATTGCGTGTCCTGAGAACAAACCATCACCAATGGACTACGGTCGCCTTGGTATGATGCGCGGAAAGTCGTCTGCTACTGAATGGGAAACGGTAGACGCAACAGGCGATATGTCGCCACAAAATACACAGGAAAGCTTAGTTTCGTATAAAAACGTCACTTTCTCAGGTGATGGTGTATCTCGTAAAGAATCTTTATACGGTCAGAAAGAGCTTAAGCGCCACGTTAACAACCCTGAAACTACATCAGGTCAGCCTTATGTATGGTTCAAGATTGTTAGCCCTACAGATATCACAGAAGGCTGCTTCTTAGTGACTAGCTGGAGTGATGAATATCCGCACGACGATGTAGCGACTTGGTCTATTGAAGCTAATAGCGAAGGTGGTGTCGATATCCGTGATATTCCAGAAGAAATCGTAATCACTAAACAGCCAGTAGACCAGACTTTAACTGTAGGACAAACGCTAACTTTATCTGTGGAAGCTAAATCCACCGATGGCTCAGCGCTAACTTACCAGTGGAAGAAAGGCAATAGTAATGTATCTGGCGGCACTGCTGCGACATTTACCAAGCAGGCAACGGTTGCTGGTGATGCAGGGGAATATACTTGCGTCATTAATTCGACCTCTGCGGGTAGTGTTACTTCCAGTCAGGCAACAGTCACCATTTCTTAATCTAAGGGGCGCAAGCCCCTCTATTGAGGTCTCATGCAAGTATTAACGGATGTAGGGCAAATAGCGGTGATTGTCGATGGTAAGCCATACCATTTAATCCCGTCATTTTCGGCAATGGCTAGGCTATCCCAAAACTCACCCACACGATTAACTGATATTTTCGTTACTGTACACGGAGGTCGATTCCCTAACCTGAAAAACCCGATGCTAGCAAAAAGTGCAGAGGCGATTTGCTTTGCTAACATGGTCATGGAATGCAAAGACGTGATTGAAAAGTGCTGTAACGAAAAGGTCAGTGCGTTGATTGGTAATCTTAGCGTTAACCGTAAAGGCTGGCTAAGCTATCGAGAAGGGCGCTTGAAGTTACAGGATATTATCACTCTTGCCCGTCACCTCATGCGCCACGGCATCATGGGCGACCAAAAGCCCGATGAAGACGAAGAGCCACAAGGGAAATTCACAAACGAGTTCGACCCGCGCGTCTATGTCTATCTTGCTGTGGCCCATTTAGGTATCAGCGAACAGGAAGCATGGGGAATGACAATGACAGGTTTCCGCGCTGCTATGGAAGCTAAGTTTCCCCGTAGCGAAAAAGACAAAATCCCATCCAATAAGCGGTATGAAGAAGCTATGGATTGGGCTGATAAAATTATTATGCGTGATAATGCGAGGTAGAAATGAGAGAGCCTAAACCAACAGCAAAGCCCGTTCCGTCACCAGATATTTATGAGCGTCATCCCGCCATGTTGTCTTGGCCTAGAGATAAAATAAGCAATGGCGTTGTAGAAATACTTTCTGATTGTGCTGCTGATGTAATGCGAGATAAAGGCATATTTGCTTTTAATCGGTACATCGAATGCAGTCAGGAACACGGATATAACTGTGTAGTGTTTCAAGTAGAGTCTAGTGAAGCATATTCTATTGGTGATCTAAATAATGACTTAGCTGAATTGATAGTTAACCGTGGTATTGCTGGTCTCAGCGCATTTGCTATGTTTGAAAGAGGTAGCGCGCCGTTTTATTCAACAGTAGGCCTTTGATATTGTTTGATTGTTCTAAATTAGAATAATCGACCTACAAAATAATTGTAGGTAACTACAAAAGTTTTGTAGTTTATATTTTGCGCAACTCATAAAGAGTTTTACAAAAAAGCTGTAAAACTTGCCAAGTGATTTGGGTTTAAAATCCAAATCTGGATTTTAATGATTTTAAAGGTTTTTCTGTATATTTATATTATCGACTCATATCGACCAGAACCCCAACCTTCAGCATTCATTTTGTTTTGAATATTTGTGATTTTCTCTTGCTCACCTAGTTCTTTATATATTTTGCAAAGGGTTTCGGCTGCATAATGCGAAGGGTAGTAGAATTTATTATCTGGCGATCGTCGGCCTGTAACTGAAAAGTATTCAGCGCATTCCCCGCGTTTCTTTTCAATCATAGCTTCAAGCACTATATTGGATATGGATACAGCCTGCTGACAAACGCTAATAGCATCTTTAAGGCTGTGCGGATTATGGCGCAAGTTGTATTGGTACTTTACCTCTTCTTGCATCCTAAAATGTAGGTCAATAATCTTGGCATAGCTCAATGTGTAAATGCGCTCTATATCCTTATCAAACTTTTTCATTTATTATCCTTGTCGTAAAGTTCCATTAGAGTGCTGAATACCATTTTTTTGACCTCTTCGGCTTGATGGTCAGCGAGTTTTTCTGTATCGCTTCGGTACCCTGAAACAGTAGGTGGTTTCTCAAGAGCATCTAAGACTATCTGTAACAGCTCGGCATTGAATGACCTGCCATTAGATTTAGCTCTGTATTTAAGTTTCTCCCTTACCTCATGAGGCATCCGAAAGGAAAATTTTGGGTCGTCTCTAGCCATTCTATTAATCCCTTTTATATTTATTGACATGATAGGATGATGCTATTATATTCTCAATAAGGCCACCGTGGCCTATAAGGAGAAAATATGAAAGGAGCAAGCAGAATGCCCCAGCTTAACTTTCGCTGGCCTCAAAAAGATATAGATGAGGCTAAGGAATGGGCTGAAAGTGTTGGAAGGTCATTAAATACAGAAGTTAACAGGATTGTTATGGAGTACATCAGGGAAAGAAAGATAGATATGCAAAAACAGTGAAGCCCCAACTACTAGGAATAGTTAGGGCTTCGATTTTGTCAGAGTCTTAGGAGAAACCGACATGAATAATGTAGCAAATATTAATGATGTGAGCAATTCAGTTAAAGCAATGCCTTTGATATCACATTCAGGAGCAGCGGTAGTTACTACTGACATGCTAGCTGACGTATACGGCACAGAAGTAATAAATATCCAAGTTAACCATTCAAGAAATAAAGATAGATTTGTTGAGGGTAAACATTTTTATAAGCTAACTGGCTCTATACTAAAGGAATTCAAGAACTGGCTTACTAAAAGTAAGTTAGTTTATAAGGGTTCAGAAATTATAAGCAAACATGCGAAAAGTATCATTCTATGGACTGAACGCGGTGCCGCTCGTCATGCCAAAATGCTAGACACCGATAACGCATGGGATGTTTTCGAGGCGCTAGAGGATTTCTATTTTGCTAAGAAAGAAGATTCGCAACGTAAAGCTAAACAAATCGCTGGTCGCATTACCTCAGAGCAGCAAGAAGCAATTAAGCAACTCGTTTTAAATCGCGGCAAAGCATTGCCCAAAGAGAAGCAAGCAAAAGCAATGATAACTATGTGGTCGTCGCTAAAAAGTCATTTTGGTTGCACATACAAAGAAATTGATAGCGATAAATTCACAGAGGCATTATCACTGGCTGCGCGTGTTCCGCTTGAGGGTGAATATTTACCGAAGCAAGATGTGTTACCTGCGCCAAAGCTTGAGATTGATTATCCGCTTACTTGGTACCCTGACAATTTCCCATTTGTAGATATGTGCTTCTACAAAAACGGGCAATTAAAAGTAACTCAGTCAATGCTTACTGAGACCAAAAGCCCAAGTCGAGAGATTTTAAGCAAGTTAGAAAATGCTGGCTACGATGTAACAGCGGCTAAGGCTGAAATTGAATCACTGCGCCACACTATGATTGAGATGTCATGGGCACTTGGACAGATAGCTTCTTTTGCCAAAATGAAAGATGTTGTGAATAAGACGTTTACAGCCTAACCACCATATAGCCCAAGGAAGGGCTTGTAAAGCAAATATGCGTTACTAATAAAATCAATGCCATATGAAAATCACTACGCCTCTTAACTGAGGTTTTTTGCTATGCTGTAAATAAGATCAGTAACGCCTAACTTAAATTAGTTGATACTATTCATCGATTAATTATCAATGTGCATGAGTAGTAATAAGCTAGGTGAGTTAACATGGCATCTCCAAAAAAAAGGTCTATTGCAGAAATATATGACCTGTTTACTTATATAGAAACTGGGACAATTTTAGAGCCTTTTAAGGTTCAAAGGGCTATTAAAGATGCTCAGAAAATCGATGATCATTTTACATCTATGATGATTATAGGGTTGGCACATGCTGCGGGCGGCGAGCATGAAATAGCAGCGAGTTATCTAAAAGAGGCTTCGGAGTCTAACAGAGAAAACATATATTTAAATTATATAACATATCTTGAAAAAACATTTCAATATGATGCTCACATTTCAGCATTAAAAGATATAGCCAGAAAAAACAATCATTTAATTGTTAACTGGGTGGCAAAAAATCGCTGCTTAAGCTTGGCTGAATTTTCTCAGGCAGAATTCTTCCTTGAAAGAGTTCTAGAATTAGTCGACAATGATAAGCAAGAGTTAAAAGAAAAGTACATTGCTGATTTTAGATCGGAAGTGTCAAATATAGAGAAATTTATGTCAAAATCTGTTCTTTCTGAGGAAGAGATTAAAGCTGCTGCAAAAATAGCCTTTGAAGTGGCTAGGGAGCACAACGTTTTATTTAGCTCTCACGAATTTGATGTCGGGGGAGATGATGAGTGCCCAGCCTTCATATTCAATGCCTACTCACTAGATAGCTCTGTTTTGTCTGACATGGATATTGAGCTAGCAACCAGACTGGCTACAGACACTAGGTTGGCAGATAAAGATTTTACTGCATGGTACAGAGGTGTTGAAGATAAAAAGGAGGACAGGCTGTGAGCATATCACCAAATGATTTTATTTTGATAGCGACAGATGACTTGAAATATAATACTGAATCAAGAGACAGGAATTGCATTTCAAGATCCTACTACGGCCTGTATCATAAAGCATTCAATTCCATGAGGCATTGCTTGCCAACATCTCATTCAGGATTAATCGAATATTTAAATCAGCCATATAATAGAAAGCAAGAATGCCAGTATGATGATATGCAACTTATACAACTTGGCGCTATCCTCAAACAGCAAAAAAGGAAAAGGCAAAAAGCCGACTATAAGTTAGATGAAGAGGTCACTAGAACAGAGGCTGAGTCATCGCTTGGCGTATGCTCTAAAATTATGGAAAAGCTTTAGATTTCTTGATTCAAACTAACCTGCTTCGGCAGGTTTTTTATTGCCTGATCCATTAGTATTTACCATTAAATAAAATATTAATATAAAACAATGGATTGCAAATATTGAATGCTTGCTAAAAATATCCCAATATATTGATTTGTAATGATAAATTCAATAGATCTAAAGCATCGATTATAAAGCCAAATTTGGCAGGTTTTTTGTTTGCTTCAATTTGCACTCCCGCTAAGCTAACATTACTGAAACTAATTAATGGGATGGTGAGATGAATAAAAAGGTCAAGGTGGTAGTATGCGTTGTTATAGCGGTGATTGTAATTGCAGCGATATCGATTAATTTTTTACCATACAGCAAAGTTAAAAACTATACGCTAGCAAATTATTGCTCTGGGATAACAAAGGATTTAATGAAATCCCCGTCGTCTTATAAGCTTACTGGGTATTCTGTCGATTGGACTACTCCATCTAAAAGTGAAATTGATTCAGTGCTTTCAGTTTCAACTAGCTTTAAGGATTTGAAAGATCTCCAATGGGCAAAGATATATTCAGAAAATACATTTTCAGCAAGTAACTCCTTTGGTGTTGAGTTGTCAGGTTTTGCTAGATGCGAATTTATGAGGATTTACTTTGGTAGTGATCTTTATTATTACACTCTTATCAAAGCGACTGTAGATGGTAAAAAAGTAGACGGAATAAACCTTATAACAGCTGAAGTACAGGCTAAAGATAATATTGGTAGTATTTCTGAAGGGGTGACGTATATGCAAAAATTAAAATATTTATTTAGCATGATTTAATACCTTAACAGTCAATCATAAAAGCAACCCTGCCAACTGGCGGGGTTTTTTGTTTTAGCTAACAGCCCTGTCACTTGATGGGGCTTTCTTTTTTGAGAGGTTATCATGGCATTAAATGCAGGTTCTGTTGAGTTCATAATAAAAGCGGACACAGAGCAATTATTAGTAGCTAACAAGCAAGTAGATAGAAGTCTAAGCGACCTCGATGTGAGTTTTGATAAGACAGCTAAGTCTGCTGAAAAAACAGAGAAAGCAATGTTTTCATTCTCTAAAGCAGCAATGGCTGTCACTTCAGCCCTATCAGCAGGAGCAGTTATTCACGCTGTTGATGAGTGGGGGCAAATGGCTGCGCGCATTAAAATGGCGCTAAAGTCCGTTGAAGGTGATGTAAGTAAATACTCAGAAATCCAAGATAGATTTTTAGAAATAAGTAATAGAAACGGTAAAGCTATTGAGACTGTGCAATCCCTTTATGCTGGGTCGGCAACCTCAATTAAAGAACTTGGATACGGAACAGAACAGACTATTGATTATATAGAGTCATTATCATCAGCATTTACCGCGAATGCTACGGGCGCTCAACAGACAGAATCAGCGATGAATGCATTGAATCGCGCAATGGTGGTCGGCACATTACGAGGCAATGATTGGCATTCTGTTTTAAATGCCACTCCATCAGTTGTTGGGGATATTGCAAAAGAATTATCCAGATTGCGAGGCGGTATTAAAGTTACCGAGAATGACGTCAAAAAAATGGCAATGGAAACAGGCATCTCAATGAAGCTGTTTGTTGATGCCATGAGGAACTCAAAAGAAGAAAATAACGCACTTGCGGATTCAATGGATAATACTGTTGCTGATGGATTCACAAAACTAACTAACTCAGCAAAAGCATATTATGGAGAATTAAATCAGTCTCTTGGATTAACAAGGTCTGTTTCCGCTGGGTTTGCAGTGTTAACACAGAACTTTAACTATGTTGCAGATGCCATTGCTGGGATCGTTGCTATCAGTGCTGCAAGGTACTTTGGTAATTTATCCAATGCTATGTTTTTATCAAGTAAGGCGGCTTTGCAAGCAGCGATTGATAATAGAAAGTTAAATGTAGAAAAAGTTAATTCAACTCAAGTTACTCTCAATCAGATCAAGGCTGAAAAAGCTTTAGCTGTGACTACTCAGCAGTCTCTCAGCGCTCAATTAGCTGCCGCTAAATCAGAGGCAGCGAGAACAGCAATAAGAAGACAACTAGCGACTAACTCAGCAACAATTACCAGTTTAACTAAGGCTGAAACAATTGCCACAAATGAGCTAGCAGCGGCACAGAGTAGGCTGTCAATTGCATCAGGGATGGCATCAAGGGCTCTAGGATTAATTGGTGGCCCAATGGGTGCGGCTATGTTGGCAGCTGGCGCTATTTACTACCTTTACCAAAATTTTGAGCAAGCAAAAGTAGAAGCCAAAGAGTTATCAAAGTCATTAGACCTTGTTACAAAAGAGCTCGACAAAATGACATGGGCTCAAAAAGAAGTTTTAGCTGCAAAATTAAGGGAGTCCCTGCCAAAGCTCAATGCTAATCTTCTAGAAACTAACGTGGCTGGCTCTAAGGCAAGGGGCGCTGTCGCTGAACTATCGAAGGAGCTAAGCAAATTAGAAGAAGGAACGCAGGAGTACATTGCAGTATCAAGGCGTTTAGCTGAAGCAAATGACAAGCTAACAATAGCTCAGGATAAAGAAAGGGAAGCCCTTGAAGATCTAAATCGAGCGAAGAGCACCGCAGAGAGAATATCAGCAGAGCTAAACAAAGAGGTTGAAAATAGCGAATCTATATTTGGTAACGCAACAAACGCCGCTGACAAACTTGGTAATGCAGTTCAGTGGATGGGTAAAAAAATACAAGAAGCAGCCAATGCACAGCGGAACCTTAATGATGCTCAAAGTGAATCTAGGTCAGAAGAAGGTGATAAGTACATTCAGCAACTGAAAGACCAAAATGAATTACTGTCTATTCAAGACAAAAAAGAGAGAGCTAGAGCAGCAGAAAGGCAAAGACAGCTAAAAGCGGGAACAGTCGATGGCTCGACTCAGATGAAGGAAGCCTTGGATTTAGCTGAGGCAAACTATAATTTAGCTGAATCCGAAAGGGAGAGAGGAAAGGGAGCTAAAGAATCATCTAAGGCTAGCGATACCGCAACAGAAGCAATTAAGCGTCAAGTAGCCGAAATCGAACGATTGAACAAAAGATACGAAGATGGATCCAAACAATTAGCGCAATATGACGCAGGTAAGGCATTAGGTGATAAGGCAAGTCCTCAGCAGATAGCAGAAGCCGAGCGCTTAGCGGGTGAGTTGTATGATATTCAGCAACGATTAGCAGACAAACGAGCAGCGCTAGAAGCTAATGTGATCGCCAAAGCTGAGAAGCTGAAAACTGATGAGTTGGCACAGATAGAAAGACAACTGAAAGCAGGTGATATTTCCCTTGAAGAGTCACAGCGCCGCAGGTTAGAAATCGCGTCTGAATACGCCACTAAAATTGCAGAGGCCACAGCCAATAATATCATTACACCAGTAGCAGAGAACCGCGCTAAGTTCGACCCTGTACAAGCATTACAGAACGAAAACACGCGCAAACTCGCCTTGATGAGAGAGTATTACAATCAAGAGCAGCAGTTACTAGAAAACTCCTACGCTAAACAGCAAATGTCGCATGAGCAATTCACAGCAGCAAAACAAGCTACTGACATGCAATACAGAGCGCTTATTACAGCGATGGATAATCAGTATCAACAACAGCAAACAGCCGCACAATGGGAGCTAATGAGGAATCAATCATTAAGCTACGAAATGCTGGCGTCTGCGGTTGATTCGTTCGCGGGGAATGCTTCCAACGTAATGACAGGGTTAATGACAGGCACTATGTCGGCAGCTGATGCTATGCGTTCATTGGGTAACACGATTCTAAACAGTGTCGTTAACTCAATCGTGCAGGTCGGTGTTGAGATGCTGAAAAACTTTATCATCAGTAAAACGATGGGAGTAGCAGCGCAGACAGCGAACGCAGCGGCAGCAGTAGCAGGGGGCGCGGCAGCATTGGCAGCTTGGACACCTGCGGCAATAGCGGCATCTATCGCAACAGGCGGGGCGGCAGCAGGTAGCGGATTAGCTTCCTTCCAATCGTCAATGTTAGCTGGTCAATCGATGTCATTACTCGGAGGTCGTCGCTACGGCGGTAACGTATCAGGCGGCAATCCTTATCGTATTAATGAATCGGGAGAATCTGAGATATTCCAGACTTACGACGGGAAACAGGCTTTTATTCCGAATAAGTCAGGGAAGGTTGTACCAGCGGATAAGGCGGGCGCAGGTAAGGGTATAACCCTGAATATTGAGTTTTATGATTACTCAACAGGGAAGCATCAATTCGACGCCAAGGCATCACAAAGCGGCGATACATTAACGGTTCAAGCGTTTATTTCAGATATGCGTGAGAAAGGCCCATTGCTCCGCGCTATAACCGACAACACAAACGCAACGCCAGTCTTAAGATAACCAAGAGGTAAAGATGGACGAAATTATTGATTACCCTCGCGGTATGCCATTGCCGATTAGGGCAGACAAAAACATGACCATCGACACGGGATTTAGGACTGACCAGCCACAGGTTGGCGCTCCTATTTTCCAGCCTCTTACAGATGATTTAAAAACCGTTTGGAGTGTGCGATGGGTATTGAGGCGAGAGCAGGAAAGGCGCTTTGCTCAATGGTTGCGAAGCCCTAACTATCTTGATAATGGTAAGCGCTGGTTTCGTATGGAAATTGATTTGGGCGGTAGTGGGCTACAGGAACAAATAGTTCACTTCGTTCAAATGCCAGTGCAGACGTCGATAGTTGCTGGCGTGGTGACATGGACAGGAAGCATTATTTGCCGAAAACTGAACAACACAGATGATGAGTTCGGAGACCTGATTGTCGAGTTATTACCTGAAGAATGGGGCTTGCTCGATATCGTCGTCACCGAGCGATTACCACGATGTAAGGGGGGAGAATGAAGTTAAGAGAGTACCGAGCGCAACGACCGATGCGCACATTTTACGAAACAATTCAATTCTATCACCCATCATTCGGAAACATTCATTTAGTCAGCTTACAGATAGAGCCTAAAGTCTTGGGCGGTGTTGAGTATCAGCCGTGTAACTTTGAGCTAGCAGAGAGCCAGCAAAGCAAAACGCCAATTATCGATGCTTCGGTTAAGTTTAGCCGAGTCGCGCAGGACTTTAAGCCGCAACTCAAGCTATGGCGGTCAAATACTCGAATGAAGCCAATTATCGCAACATTCAGGCTATTTGATTCAGCTGATAAAGATAATCCGATAAGTGAATGGTCGCTGTATGTGAAAGACTGCTCGCTTGATGCGGAATCGGTCACTGTCACGCTGTCGATGAATAACCCGCTCAACAAAAACATCGCCAAAATTTACACGATGGAAGAATTCACAGGCTTGGAGACGGTCTAATGACGAAATTAGAGTTTATTAATCGGATGATTGGCAAGCCGTGGAAGAATCGGGCGTGTACGTTTGATGCGTGTGATTGCTGGGGCTTGGTGGTCTTGTATTTTAGGTACGTACTAGGTACGGAAATTCATCACGACGCTGGCTACGAATCGGACCATGATTTTGTAACTTGTTATGAGAATGAGGTCGAATTCTGGCAGCGCACAGAGCATCCAGTCGATGACGGGATATTCATTGGTTATCGCGGCACTCAGCCAGCTCACATCGGGTTAGTTATCGACGGTAATGCATTTCATAGTCGAGGTGAAAATGGCGCTGTACGCATGGATAGGCTCATTGTGCTTGAGAAGAAATTCACGAAATTGGAGTTTATGAAATATGCCGATAGTTGAAATTCAGCGAATTGCTGGAACGCCTAAAGAGAGAGTCGATTTAACAGTCGGCTCTTTTTTTTATAGCGATTTTCTAGTGCATCAGCAGTTACATAGTGATGTTCTGATTATCGTTAACGGTCGAGAGTTGCAAGAAGATGACGAATTGGATTTCGAGATAACACCTACTCACCTTATTCAAATATTCGACCAGCCAAAAGGTGTTATCGGCGATATTCTGAATCCAGTGTTCAACCTAGTCACAAAAGTATTCTCGTTTCTGGCACCAAAAACGCCGTCATTTTCTGCGGCTGAGTCGAATGTCAAAGATAGCCCGAATAACCGACTCACAGGGCAAACAAACGTTGCAAGGGCATATCAGGCAAGACCAGAGATACACGGGCAAGTAAGGGCGTTTCCTGACCTCATCCAGCAGTCTATGTTTGAGTATAACAACAACCTTAAGACTGTAACCGAGTGGCTAAACATCGGTATTGGCGAATATAAAACAGAAAGCATTCGATTTGCTGAATCTGATTTTACCGCGATGGCTGGTGCGAGTTACAAGATATACAAGCCAAAAGAATTTATCCCGCTGATCAACGAGGGCTTCGAGTTTCCAGACATCGACGGTCAAGAATTGCCGGGTCCCAATGAAAGCAATGAAATTCCACAGCAAACAGCGACAGCAAATGAGGTCGTTTCGGGTGAGATAAAAGGCGGCGAAGCAGCGATAAAAATCGTTAAACAAGATGAATTTGAGTATTTCTTTGAGCTCACAAAGCCACGTTCAATCTCAATGACAGTGAATGTAAGCTACGACACTCCGCAGGGCTCTGTCACTAAAGATGTCATAATTGACGCTCAGTTAGCTGACGCTAAAGAGAGTGACGATGGTGCGCTGATCGGGAAAACATATTACTACGAATTCTTTTTCACAAACCTGTCTGGTACTGAACTCGCTCAGCTCCCGCCGAATGCAGTAGTGAACACGACAAAGTTTATTTTGTACGACAATCAATTCTTAACAGTCGGCCCATTCTTTTCCCCTGTTGACGGCGATCAGATGTGGATTCACTTGCAAGCACAACTAGGGGGCGGTGATAACTGTAATGCTGATGTTGAAATCTGGAAGATAAACACGGATAACGAAGAAATAGCGGGCACTCGTCAAAGCTTTAATACTGCGCTAAGTGCAAATAATGGCGCGCGAGTTTATTACAAAACGGACAAGGTGACGCTTAACTCAGGTCGTGGACGTTACGCTGTACAACTCACTAGACGCAATAACAGCAGCGATCAAAGCATCATGAAAATCGAAAACGCTCACATTGTCCGAGTTCGTGAGAATGTCGTTTTTGAGAATGACACCATTGTTAATGTATCTGTGAGAGCTACTGAAGCACCAACAGGGGCAAGAGAGCGCAAATACAATTTGTTGGCCACACGCATGCATATTTCGTATGACCGAGTATCAAAGCAAGTTGACTATACGCTCAGGCCATCGCGAAGTTTTGCTGATGCAGTGCTGCATACTTGGTTAATCACAGCTGGCGAAAATGAAAAGAATATCGACATCGACGGTCTCTATCGAATTTACGATAGCTTGCCAGATGAGCGGCTCGGATATTTTGATTACACATTCGATGATGAAGATATTTCCCTCGGTCAGCGCATCGAAACTATCTGTAATGCAGCTCGAGTGACGGCTTATTACGACAATGCAGTGCTGACATTCTCGCGTGAACAGTCTAGCGAATTCCCCATGACCACCTTCAATCGGTCAAACATCACAGGTAACGACATGAAGATATCGTATGACATGTCAATGCCATCTGGTTATGACGGGATTGAATTGGAGTATGTCGAACCGGTTCGCAATAAGAAAGACTATATCCGCTTTCGAGTTGATGAAAACGGAATCACTGAAGGGTTATCACGCACTCCGAATAAGATAGTTTTACAAGGCTGTAGAAATCACTATCAAGCAATGGACAGGGCGCTGTTAGAGGCTAATCGACTCATTCACCAACGAACAAGTATCAGTCTGACAACCCTAGCAGATGGCGGGAATGTGTACCCATCAGATATGGTTCTGATAGCTGATACTTACGATTCAAATCAGCAAGCCGGTTACATCACTGAGAGAAACGGAGAGGCATTCACAACTAGCGAGAAAATCAAATTTGATGCAGAGATGTGGGTGTATCTCACAGATAGCATGGGCTACACAACGCGTAAGTTTAAAGCTGAACCAAGGCAAGATACCGAGTTTGGCTTTATCGCAAGTGTGCCAGAGGATATCGAGCTCAATTTGTACGAAGGTTATCGAGTGCAGTCACCGTCAAGATATGTGATCGCAACTTCAGTAGAAACCGACAATATTAAGTGGGTGATAACAGATAAACGCCCGCTTGGTGGAGAACGCTACACAATAACCGCAACAGAACATTTCGACGCAAAAGCCGACTATAACGCATAACAGCAATCATTAACCAACAAGCCAGCCATAGAGCTGGCTTTTTTATTGGAAAAAATAAGCATGAGAGAAGTCAAGCCAACAAAAAATCCAGTTCCCAGCTCTGATGTAAAAGACCTGTTTTTTAACTCAGGATTGCTAGATATCTGGGCTACATCACTAGAGCGTAAATACATTGACCGCTTTGGAAATTGCCACCTTACTGCTGCGGGTATGGAGTGGTTATTCAAAGAGTTGGTCGAGAAGTTTAAAGTCGACATGAATACAGCGATCGTCGCGGCTGGCTATATTACTATAGATAGCTTTCAACAAGGTGCTGATTTACCGAACAATGAATTAACTCAGCGCAATCATATACTGCGTGATGAAACTACAGGTGAATACTACCGTTGGGATGGTGATTTGCCTAAACAAGTGCCAGCAGGCTCAACTCCGCAATCAACAGGTGGCATCGGTAAAGGTGCGTGGGTCAGTGTTGGTGATGCTAGCTTACGTGGTGATATTAAAAATGGAGATGGGTCGTTAATTGGAATTGGCAACAATCAAACACTAAAAGATAGATTATCCGAGTATTTAACTACATCTAGCTTTAGTATAAAGGGTGGGGCTGGCACTGGGTGTGTAGATGCTTTGATTGATGCTATTGAAAAATTAAAGGCAGCGAAGCAACCCTTGAGGTTTGTAAACGGGGAATATTATATTGAGAAAAACATCACTATAGACATTCCGGTGGAAGTTCCATTTGGCGCAGTCATCAAAGTAGATAAAAATGCAACCCTGAAGCTTAACAGTGAATTTAACGCTGGGCTATATCACGTATTTGAAACCGAAGATGATTTTTATGCCGATCCAAAGGCGAAAACGTCTGTTAAATTTACTAATCACGAAGTAAAACCCGAGTGGTTTGGCGCGAAAACAACTGAAAATATACTTGATATTCTAACAGTTCAGGATAGCTCTCATGCAATATTAAAAGCATTTAGAGCAGCGATTGGTGACTTTGTTAACCCTACTGGCAATGACCTCTGGTCAGAGTTTCCGTACTCCAATGTTGTGCTAGCTAATGGGTGTTATCGATGTGACAGACCTATTCAGTTTGGCTATCAAGAACGGATAGATGGGACTATGGTTCGTTATAAAACCAATGGAAGCGGCATGCAGGGAAAAGGCAGCGGTTTATCATTACTGGTGTTTACTGACAGTGAATACAAAGGGAATGCACATTTTACAGCGTCATACATGTCGGGAGAAATGCATAAATACAATGGCTTCAAAGTTGCTTTTTGTAACCCTGGCTTATCAGGCTCGGATAGATTTTATAGTTATGCTGGCGCAATGATGTTGTTTACATCGATTGACTCTATTGAAACATCTGATTTGTGGGCGTCTGGTAGTTATTACTCGTATGTTAATAGTGATAACGTCGTGACTGGCGGAGTTGGTATTCAGTTTGAGTCTCTTACAGATCACAGATACAGAGATATACTTACAGAGCATAATGTACACGGGGTTGCGTTTAGCTCATGCCTAAGTAACGGCTCTAACATCAAAGGGTTCTTCAATAAACACTCTGATATTTCATTCGGTAACTTCATTCCCGCGTGGGGCGCTCAGTCAGGTCAGCTAACAACAAACACAGTGTCGCTTGCTGGCTTTAAGAGTAAAGCATGTTATGCATTCCCTATCTATTTTGGAACAAAAGAAAACTATATAAATATTAATGGCGTGACAATTAATGGACTAGGTGAGTCGTCAACAATAAGAACAACAGTAAGAGCTATAGGATTTAACCCTAAAGGAGGTGGTGCCTATGGTGGAATCTCAGGAAAAGTTATTAGTGTCAATTATGGATTACTCACAGATAATGGCACATCTTTCGCTGGAAAATTAGGCGCTAAATTAACATTGAACTTTGTAGTAAAAGACGCAACAGCAGCATCTTCTAGCGAAACTGCAGTTGTTAATATACAAAACCCAGAATCAAATATTGATCTGACAATGTCATTAGATGGGACGAGCCGCTTGCCCGCAGTGAGAAATTTCTCTTTATATACATCCGTTTCATTATCCTTACGCAATGTTAAAAATGCAACTGGTGCGATAGGCTTCATTAATCACGAAAACGGGCAATTAAATATCAGAGAAATAACAGAATCTGGCGGTGATGGAGTTTGGTTGGGGTATGTGAGTGGAGGTAGAGTACTCCTGCCAGTAATATACAGCATCAGTAACAGCAAGATTAGAAAGTCAGGTGGGGCTGTAATAAGGTCAATTGCTGATAATTACCCTGACGTAGTATAGCACGGAGGGAAAATCACTGTGACGAGCTGTGCCGAAATTGTGACACAAAAATGAGAGGAGTTGGCACAAATGAGCAAAAATTAGCAAAGTACAAAAATGCTGGCTGGCTTGTAGTGCGGCTTTGCTAGCTAAAAATCATTAATCAATGTTTGCACATCCTGTGATTCATAATCTAATGCAGATGTTGCTTCATCTAAAATCAAGATATCGGGTTTTGTCAGTAAGGCCCTAGCTAATGCAACACGTTGACGTTGTCCACCTGAAAGATTGGTTCCTCTTTCAGATAGGTGATAGTTAAAATTATCAGGCAAACCCATAATAAACTCATAGGCTCCCGCCAGTTTTGCCGCTTCAATTACGTCATCATCACTCGCTTGTGGTTTACTCAAACGAATGTTTTCTGTGATAGTTCCGACAAATAGCATGCTTTCTTGTAGTACCACACTCATACGCCGACGTAATGCTACGGTATCGCTAACCGATAAATCCATCCCATCAACAATGACCTGACCATGCTGTGGTATATAAAGTCGCTGTAGCAGTTTAGTTAAGGTGCTTTTACCTGAACCCGAAGGGCCTGTAATACCAATAAATTCACCTGCTTTTACTGAAAGAGAAAGATTATTGAGTACTTCTGGTGTGTCTGGTTGATAACGAAAACGAATATTTTGGAAGTCAATGCAGCCATGGATAGATGCGGAGCTCACAATCCCTTTTCTTTCATTTTCTACGGGCTCATCAAGAATATCGCCTACTCGTCGTAATGATATGATAGTGTGTTGAAAGTCTTGCCAAATTTGGGCTAAGCGTAAGACGGGTTGGGTCACATGAGCACTCAACATATTGTAGGCAACCAGCTCACCTGGGCTAATACCACCATTCATGACTTCTTTTACACCGACCCAAAGAAGTAATGCGGTAGTGACTTTACTGACCAAAGTCATCAATTGGGATGCAACCTCACTACGCATGGTGACTTTGAAGCCTTGAATTAATTGCTTACTGAGTAATTTTTGCCAGCGAAGGTGAAAATATTTCTCAGTCGCGGTGGTTTTAATCGTTTCAATACCTGTGATTGACTCGGTTAAAAAGGTTAAACCATTTTCATCTGCTTGGTAGGATTTTTCAGTTTGTCGACGAATGATAGGGCCAAGGATCATCCATAGAATAAAGAAAACGAACAGGGAACCTATTAAGATCCATGTCATGGTTGCACTATAGGAAAACAGTACAGCAATAAATAGGCTGACAAATAGCAAGTCAATAAATAGCATCAATGTTGAACCCGTCAAAAATTGACGGATATGTGCCATTTCCCTGATCCGCGCAATAATTTTGCCGGTTGGTCGTAATTTAAAATAATTTAATGGCAATGCCATTAAATGGCGGTATAGCTTTCCTGATAATTCAGAACCAATCTGTGAACTGGTATTACTGAAAATTTTATTACGAATAAAGGTATACAGCGGTTCTGCAAATGCAATACTGATAATGCCAATGGCTAACACATGCAGGCTATCAATGCTTCTTCCAACTAAAACTTTATCAATAACATTTTGAAAAAATAAAGGATTGATCAAAGCAAACAATTGAACAACCGCTGCTAGGATGAAGATGTTTTTTAATTGTGAACGCTGACGTAATATTGATGGAATAAACCAACTGATGCCAAATTTTTTCTTTTGTTCAATTTCAAATTGTTCTTTTATCAATAGAGCTTTGACATTGTCAGTTGTACTCAAAAGATTATCTAGATGTTCGATCTTATTACTTATAGGGTGAATAAGTATTAATGTATTATCACTCTCTTTTGATAATATAAACCAGCACCCGTGAACTTCAATCAGCGCCGGAAGAGGAAGGCTAGCTAATTGTTGTTTATTGAATTTAATTAACTCTGTTTCATAACCCGTAATATGTGCACATTCTCTGAGTTCCCAGTCTGTTGGTGAAGTAGTGCTCATGCCAATGGCATGCATTAACTGATCTTTAGTAAGGCTTTTTTGATAATGGTTAGCAACCCAAATCAATGCTTCTAGTCCGTAGTTATTATCTATTTTTTCCATCGATTATTTTTCTCTCATTGCGGTAGAGGTGTATTCCTGAATCGGACTTAATAGATAATCAATGACGCGGCGCTTTTCAGTTTTGATTTCAGTTGTTACAGATAAACCGGGTGTGAGTTCAATATCATTGTTTTCTACCAATAAACTTTTCTTGTTAAGGCTAATTTGCCCTAAAAAAACTAACCCGAGTTGCTCATCTTGTGTGCTATCTCTTGATATAGAGAGTACTTTACCTTCAATGGTGCCATAGCGAGTATATGGAAAAGCATCAATTTTAACCGTGGCACTTTGCCCTTCGCGAATAAACCCAATATCTTTATTAAGGATTTTTACTTCAGCAAGTTGTACATCATTACTGGGAACGATTACCATTAGTTGTTGAGCGGGTTGTAATACGGCACCTAAAGTATAAGTTGCTAATTGCTGTATCGTCCCATCAACAGGAGAGCGAATAATCTCGAGTTGTTCTCTTTCTTGGTTTTTTAGCAGTTCTTGTTCTGCTGATGCATGTTTAAATTCAGCTTGTCGATATTTTTCATGCCATTCTTGGCTTTTTTGTGTCTGTAAACGATTAAGCTTTTCTTGTAATGCATGATGTTGACTATCTAAAATGCTTAGTTCAGACAACTTCATCGTTTTTTCTTTTTGAGTATGAAGAAGCTCACGTTCTTGCTCTAAGAACTCTTTCTGGCTAATCAGTTGTTTGTCATTCAACGCACTGTGAGCAGCAAGTCGTTTTCTAATGTTAATGAGCAATAAATTGACATCTTTTAACTCAAGCTTTCTCGCTGAATAGTTTGCTCTATTAATAGCTATTTCATTATTTATTTCAGTAGTTAATGCATCATATTCCTTTTTCAAACTTTGATAACTTTGTATGGCTCGTTGTTGCTCAATAGGTAATAAACTAGCAAACTTATTATTGAGTTCAGGTGATTGCTGATTTAGCAAACTATGGTGAACTATCTTTTCAATTTGTTGAAAGTTAATTTGATAAGTGAGATTAAGAATGTCTTGATTGATCCCTAATACATCGACGCTTAGTAGCGGATCGCCTTTATTCACTTTTTGACCATCGGCGACATAAATGTGCCGTAAACGACTCAGCTCAAAAGCTTGAATGATTTGGGTGCGTCCAGAAACGATCAACCGACCTTGTGCAGTTGCTTGAATATCTAATTTGCCAATATATGACCATGAAATAGCAAGTAATATACCTACACTGATAATGATGGCCGTCATCAATGCAAGATAAGACGGAGGGCTTTTTAATAGTGCCAAATGTGACGGTAAAAAACGGTCATACCGCGTATTGGTTGGTACTTTTTTCATCGCTAACATCCCTGTAATTATTTAAGTGATTGCTGTAATGACCACAAGTGTTGATAGAACTGACCTTGCTTTATTAATTGCTGGTGGCTGCCTTGCTCAATGATTTTTCCTTCCTGCATAACGATGATCCGTTGGTGCTCGCGTATAGTAGAAAGCCGATGTGCAATAGTGATCACTGTTCTACCTTGAGCAATAATCTGCATGTTTTCCTGAATAATGGCTTGAGATTCATCGTCTAATGCGCTTGTTGCTTCATCAAATATAATAATTTTGGGGTCAGCAAGTAACGTTCGCGCAATCGCTATTCGTTGGCGTTGACCCCCTGATAGCGAAGAACCACCTTCGGATAGGACTGTATCGTAGCCCATGGGAAGCTTTAAGATAAAATCATGGGCTCCTGCCATTTTAGCGGCTTGTATGACTTGATCCATGGAAGCACTTGGGCAAGTTTGTGCGATATTATCGAATACCGTTTGGTTAAACAGGTAATTCTCTTGTAATACGATACCGACCTGTTGCCTTAATGAGTGAATATTTATTGATGTTAATGGTACTCCATCAATAAAAATACCACCTTGCTCAGGGGTATATAGACGGAGTAGTAAACGGGCTAAGGTACTTTTCCCTGAGCCTGATGTTCCAACAATTCCTAATGTTTCACCTGAACGAATGGATAAACTAAAATCGTTCAGGATGTAGGGCATATTGGGTTGGTAGCGAAAAGAGATATTACATAATTGGATATGACCTTTTAATGTATTATTTTGACCGTGTTTAGTTTGTTCTATAGGTAAATTGATAATTTGTGCTAGTTTCTCAATAGCTACTTTGGTTCTAATATAATCTCCCCAAAGTTTAACCAATTTTACCAAAGGCTGGCTAGCATGGTTGACCATCATATGGAAAGCGATAAATTGCCCGATGGTGAGTTGCAAAGCTAATACTTCTGATGCACCTACCCATAAAATAACTGCACTGGTTAATTTTTCAATTACCATAACGAGATGTTCAGAACGTGAATTGATCTGCCCAGCAGTAAAAGTAGTATGGCTCATCTCTGAAGTCTGCTTATCCCATCTGCGAGTAAAGTTAGGTTCAATAGATAAGCTTTTTGCTGTTTCAATGCCATTAATGCTCTCGGTTAAAAAAGACGTATTAATTGCAATATTAGCAAACTGTTCATGAGCAGCAGCTTCAATTTTAGGGGTTAGCCACCAAGCAATGAGTAAATAAAGTGGAATTGAGCAGAGGAAAATTAGGGTGAGAGTCGAAGAGAGTAAACTCATCACATAAATAAATACAAACAGAAATAACACATCAACACATAATGTAAAAAAACTCCCAGTTAGAAACTCACGAATGGTTTCAAGTTCTTTTACTCGAGTTACAATGGCGCCAATTTGGCGTGTTTTAAAAAAAGAAATAGGAAGGTGTAATAAATGGTTAACTAGTTTTAAACCTAATGTAATATCAATCCGATTTACGGTGTGATGATAAACATATTCTCTTAAACCTTTTAAGGTAACCTCGATAATAGCCACAACAATTAAGCCAAATATCAATACATCCAAGGTCGCCATACTGTTATGGACTAATACTTTATCCATAATGACTTGAATAACAATCGGAGATACTAAGGCGAGTATTTGTAAAATAAATGAGAATAGCAAAACCCATGCAATAATATTTTTATATTTTAAAAATTCAGCTTGAAACCACGTAATATCAAATTTACTTTGTGTTGATTTTACTTGCAGCCATTTACCGCTCCACTTTTGTTTAAATTCATCTATTGCCCAAATTTCAGGGGCGTGATTACCAAACCGTTGTATGAGAACCTGCTCATGATTGAAATTAGCTAATAGGTAGGCAATGTTATCATTATCATATATAATAGAAGGTGAATCTATTTTTTCAATTGATTTATTTCTTTGGTTTTTAAATTTGCATTTAACATTTAGCTGTTTTTTTATCTCGGCTAATAATTCGTTTAGTGACTTTTCTTTGTCGATTATGTGGCCTAATTTCTCATGATTAATATCACCTGAAAGTTTAATGATTATGCCGATGAAATATAAGGTTGATTTTTTTTCTTCATTATCCATTTTAAGAGAGAATATTCCTTTGATTTATAACTATTGATTTTTCTATGTTTATATATTGCAAAATAACAATAGAAATTCATGACTTAATAGTATTAAGGCAGGTATGCGTAATTAATCATAATACAACAATAATAATTATAAGGATGTTAAAGTTAATCTGATATTTCGCTGGGAAACGTTGAACGGGGGAATAATTATTCCACATGCATAAGTGTTATTTATACTCGTTATACTTCAATCAAGTTATAGCGTTTTTCTACGCTCACTCGCGCTAGTCACATAGTTTTCTATGCTCCTAGCGACTCGAATTATTTAGAGTATATTTCTATTCGTATTCAGGTAACTCAAGGAAACGATGAATGGCTCTTAAAACATGGTCAGGTTTCTCTGCATGAACCCAATGACCTGTATCTGCAACCACCCATGCTTTAGCATTTGGGAATTGTGCTGCTATTTGAGGGCGATATTCTGCTTGAACATAAGGGGAATTTCCACCAGGGATCAGCAAAATAGGTTTATTCCAAGCAGGAACAGGTTCCCAGCCAATGATTAGCTCATAATTTTCTTTAATTGCGGATAGATTAAATTTCCATTCACCTTGACGGAAAGATTTGAGCAAAAATTGAATAACGCCGTCTTCATTAAGATATTCACGCATAATAACAGTGGCTTCTTGGCGGCTTTTAGCTCCATTTTGAATAACGGCTTCAAGGGCGGCAATAATCGTATCATGTCGGCGTACTTGGTAAGCAACAGGCGCCATATCAATAGCAACAATTTTTTCGATAAAATCAGGGGCAATTTCAGTGGCTGCCATTGATATTTTCCCCCCCATTGAATGACCAATGAGTATTGCACTCTTATAACCTAAAGATTGCAATAAGGTAATCACATCATCTGCCATCTGCCGATATTCCATGGTTTCTGCGCGAAATGAATCGCCATGGTTGCGAACATCAATTTGGATAGTTTCAAAATATTTTTGTAAATCGCGGCCTAATACACCAAGGTTGTTGAGATCACCAAATAGCCCATGAATTAGTACTACAGGAGTCGGTGATATAGGATTTTCAGGCTTGTGGATCGTATGATTTAGCAAATTAGTCATCATTAAACGTCAATTTTAAAATTGTTAATAATTCTATGATGGCATGTCTGTTTAAAAAATCCAAATCGACAAGGTGGGGTGGAATCTACCTATATAATAACTATGACCAATAGCTTATTTTCTGATTAAGCATAAAACGACCAATAAAATGATAACTTACTGAAATATCGTTGAACTTAGGTTGGTGTTTACTTTAAGTTATTGAAATTTTAATTGTTTTGTTTTTTTGAAATCTATCTTATAATCCCCAAGCAAATTTTGGTTAAAAAAGTACTGGGAAAAAATGAAAACGATAGAAGTTGATGAAGAGCTTTACCGCTATATTGCCAGCCATACACAGCATATCGGTGAAAGTGCATCGGACATTTTGCGCCGTATGTTAAACTTTAAGTCCGGTCAGCCAGTACAAGTCGTTAAAGAACTCGGCAACGAACAGCTGCTACAACCAGCTGTAGAGACAAAAAAAACATCCGCTGCACCGCAAAATCCGGTCCGTGTAGTAAGGGAGCTATTGCTCTCTGATGCATATGCAGAAAAAAATAAAGCAATAGACCGCTTTATGCTAATTTTATCGACACTGTATAGCTTAGATTCAACAATCTTTGCAAATGCTACAGAGGCAATGCATGGTCGTACTCGTGTCTATTTTGCAGGTGATGAGCAAACGCTATTAGCCGCAGGTAGGCAATCAAAGCCACGTCATATTCAAGGAACACCTTATTGGGTGATCACGAATACAAATACCAATCGCAAACGCAGCATGGTTGAAGCAATCATGCAGGAAATGCAATTCCCTGCCAATGTGATTGAGAAAGTCTGTCATACAATCTAATCTAAAAATTGAGGCATCACTGATATTGCCTAGGAGTATCAGTGTATTGGGAGAAAATAAGTGACTATACATGAACGTGCAGGGCAGCTTCCGTTTCAAACTGATTTGATTAATGTTGCACAATTAACCGCTCAATATTATCAATTGCAGCCGCAAGTCGGTAATCCTGAACATGCCGTAAAATTTGGCACATCAGGGCACAGAGGGAGTGCAAATAGAAAGAATTTCAATGAAAATCATATTCTTGCTATTGCTCAGGCGATTGTCAACTTACGGAAACAGCAAGGTCTAACAGGCCCATGCTTCATTGGTAAAGATACCCATGCTCTGTCTGAGGCGGCATTTATCTCTGTTATTGAAGTGCTTGCTGCTAATCAGGTTAGTATTGTTATTCAAGCAGATAATGGTTTTACGCCGACTCCTGCTATCTCCCATGCCATTATTAGTTATAACCAATCACATCAAGATGTTGCTGATGGAATAGTGATAACGCCATCGCATAACCCTCCAGAAGATGGCGGTATTAAATATAACCCATCAAATGGTGGTCCTGCAGATACAGATTTAACTTCTGTGATTGAGAAACAAGCGAACCAATTAATTGCAGAAAACCTTGCTGGTGTGAATCGTTTATCTTTTGAAGAAGCTCTGTCCAGTGGTTATGTCGTAGAACAAGACCTTATTATGCCTTATGTTGCAGCATTGGGTGAAGTTGTTGATATGAAAGCTATCCAAAAAGCAGGGTTAAAATTAGGTGTCGACCCTCTCGGTGGCTCAGGTATCGAATACTGGCGCAAGATTGCAGAGTATTATCAATTAGATCTTGAATTAGTTAATGATCAACTCGATCAAACTTTCCGCTTTATGCCACTTGATCATGATGGCGTGATCCGTATGGATTGCTCCTCACGCTGGGCAATGGCTGGTTTATTAGGCATGAAAGAAAAGTTTGATTTAGCTTTTGCTAACGACCCTGACTATGATCGCCATGGTATTGTAACTCCTGCGGGCTTAATGAATCCAAATCATTACCTTGCTGTGGCAATTGATTATTTATTTCAACATCGCCCTCTCTGGGGTAAACAAGTTGCAGTAGGTAAAACACTTGTTTCTAGTGCGATGATTGACCGTGTTGTTGCTGATATTGGCCGTGAGCTTGTGGAAGTGCCTGTTGGCTTCAAATGGTTTGTTGAGGGGTTATTTGATGGCTCACTAGGCTTTGGTGGCGAAGAAAGCGCAGGCGCTTCTTTCTTAAAATTTGATGGCACTCCATGGTCAACAGATAAAGATGGCATCATCTTATGTTTGCTAGCCGCTGAAATTACCGCCGTGACAGGTGAGAATCCACAACAGCGCTATAATAAACTAGCCGAAAAGTTTGGCGCACCTATTTATAGTCGTATCCAAGCCAAAGCAACGCATGAACAAAAAGCTAAGCTGAGTAAGTTATCTCCTGAAATGGTATCTGCCGATACTTTAGCTGGCGATAAAATAACCCAACGCTTAACGACTGCACCGGGCAATGGTGCCTCAATTGGTGGATTGAAAATCATGACTGATTATGGTTGGTTTGCGGCTCGTCCATCGGGTACTGAAGAGGCATATAAGATCTACTGTGAAAGCTTCCGCGGTGAAGAGCATTTGCGCCAAATTGAAAAAGAAGCTATTGAAATTGTGAGTAAGGTGATCTCCTAGTTTTTCGGCCTCATTTAACGCTACTTGTTAATAAAATCGTTTTTAAATCCCGATCGTGGCAACTTAGCCAAAATCGGGATTTTATTTTTTTAAGCCTTTCAATTTCTGCATAATATTACAGTTGTATTTGTTGTGACGGGATTAACAAAATTCCTTGCTTTTTTATTAATAAATTACCTGTATTGTATTTCTGTTCTTCTCGACAATAACCGTTGCAGCACGCGACGGGGGATGATACAACCATAGTACTGAGCTAATTTAATAAACATTGTTGAAATTAAAGATAGGGTGAGGTCAATGAGTCAGGTTTATAATTTCAGTGCGGGTCCTGCAATGCTACCCGTAGAAGTCATGCGCCGTGCAGAACAAGAATTTTGTAATTGGAAAGGTCTTGGTATTTCTGTCATGGAAGTGAGTCATCGCAGTAAAGACTTCATCGCAGTTGCCGAAGAAGCAGAGCAAAACTTACGTGATCTGCTTAATGTTCCCCAAAATTATAAAATTTTATTCTGTCATGGTGGCGCTCGTGGACATTTTGCAGCGATACCGATGAATCTCTTGGGTGATAAAACAACAGCTGACTACATTGTAGGTGGCTATTGGGCCGAATCAGCAGCCGAAGAAGCACAAAAATACTGCACTCCAAATATAATCCAAGTCAAACAAGAAAAAGATGGTGTGGTTGGCATTAAGCCTATGAGTGAGTGGCAATTAAGTGATGATGCCGCCTACATTCATTATTGCCCTAATGAGACAATTGATGGATTAGCAATACACGAAGAACCTGACTTCCCGAAAGATAAAATCGTTATTGCTGACTATTCATCTGCTATCTTGTCTAAACCTATCGATATTAGCCGTTACGGCGTTGTTTATGCAGGAGCACAGAAAAACATAGGCCCTGCTGGTTTAACTATTGTGATTATTCGCGAAGATTTGCTAGGCAAAGCTTCAATACAAACGCCATCAGTATTTGATTACACCGTCCTTGCCAAATATGACTCAATGTTCAATACACCACCAACATTTGCTTGGTACTTATCAGGCATGGTTTTTAAATGGTTGAAAGAACAAGGCGGTTTGCAAGAAATGGCAAAACGTAATTATGAAAAATCTCAACTATTATACAACGCAATTGATGATAGTGAGTTCTATATTAACCGTGTTGCAGTTGAAAACCGTTCTTGGATGAACGTCCCATTCCAAATGCAAAATCCAGCTTTAGATGAGAAGTTCCTTGCTGAAGCCAAAGCTCAAGGGCTATTGTCACTGAAAGGCCACCGTGTATCGGGTGGAATGCGCGCTTCTATCTATAATGCAATGTCATTAGCGGGTGTTCAGGCTTTGGTCGATTTTATGGCGGACTTTGAACGTCGCCACGCGTAATGATCTTCCCACTCCAATACTATGAATCGTATTGGGGTGGGTTTTGCCTCTATTTTTTTACATTGAAAACGATAATAATTAATTTAGCAAACAGTACTGGAGAATCTGCTCGTTATGCAATCCCTGACATTACAACCTATCTCTTCAATTAACGGAACGATCAACCTGCCAGGGTCTAAAAGTGTATCGAACCGAGCTCTTTTATTAGCAGCGATGGCAAATGGTACAACCGTGCTGACTAATTTATTAGACAGTGATGATATTCGCCATATGCTGAATGCATTAAGCGAATTAGGTGTAAAATATCAATTGTCTGAAGATAAAACACGTTGCAGTGTACAAGGCATCGGTGGACGTTTAAGTTATCCAAATGAACTGGAAATTTTCCTTGGCAATGCAGGAACGGCAATGCGTCCTCTTACTGCTGCCTTGTCATTAGCAGAAAATAACATTGTATTGACTGGTGAGCCACGCATGAAAGAGCGCCCGATAGGGCATTTGGTTGATGCCTTACGTGAGGGTGGCGCTATTATTGAGTACTTAGAACAGGAAAACTATCCTCCAATTCGCTTACGTGGTGGTTTTTCGGGCGGTACAATTTCAGTCGATGGCTCAGTTTCTAGTCAGTTTTTAACAGCACTTTTAATGGCAGCACCTTTAGCCGAGAAAGATACACTGATTTCTATTGTTGGCGATTTAGTTTCGAAACCCTATATTGATATTACGTTAGCACTAATGGCTACCTTTGGTGTGAATGTTGAAAACCATCAATATCAACAGTTTATTATTAAAGGGCAACAACAGTATCAATCTCCTGGTGAATACTTAGTTGAAGGTGATGCATCATCTGCCTCTTATTTTCTGGCAGCAGCTGCAATAAAAGGTGGTACTGTTCGAGTAACCGGTATTGGTAGAAATAGCCTGCAAGGTGATACAAAGTTTGCCAATGTTCTAGAAAAAATGGGTTCAATCATTCGTTGGGGCGATGATTTTGTTGAATGCGAACGCGGAACCTTAACGGGCATCGATATGGATATGAATGCTATTCCTGATGCTGCAATGACAATAGGAACAGTTGCTTTGTTTGCCAAAGGGGAAACGGTGATCCGCAATATTTATAACTGGCGCGTGAAAGAAACAGATCGCTTATATGCAATGGCAACAGAATTACGTAAAGTTGGAGCAGAAGTAGAAGAAGGTCATGATTTTATTCGTATCGTTCCACCTGCGAAACTTCAGCATGCAGAGATTGAAACTTATAATGATCACCGTATTGCCATGTGCTTTTCATTGGTTGCATTATCAGATACCCCTGTAACTATCTTGGACCCAGGCTGTACGGCAAAAACATTCCCTGATTACTTCCAACAATTAGCGCGTTTGAGTGAATTTTAATCATTTGACTGACGAAAATGAAACCTGTTCATTTTTGTCAGTTTCTTCTCTTATATATTAATCTCACTAGTAAATTACAAATTTTATCTCATTCATCAGAACGTGCTTATTTCACAAAACTGATGAGTAGGTATAATGTCGCCACTGATTTTAATTGCAGGTGAGAAATTCACTTGCAGAAAAGGAGACCTTTTTATGGTGGCGATTGCCCCTGTAATAACCGTTGATGGACCTAGCGGTGCTGGTAAAGGTACGTTATGCCAAGCGCTGGCAAACGAATTTGGATGGCAACTTTTAGATTCTGGCGCGATTTACCGCGTACTTGCTTTAGCGGCATTGCATCATCATGTTGATATCCAATCAGAAGATGCACTAGTGCCACTTGCGGCGAATTTAGACGTTCGTTTCGTACCGGAAGACAATCAGTTAAAAGTCATTTTAGAAGGCGAGGACGTCTCAAATCAAATTCGCACTGAAGATGTGGGGAAAACGGCGTCACAAATTGCGGCTTTTCCTCGCGTAAGAGAAGCTTTGCTTCGCCGTCAGCGAGCCTTTAGAGCTATGCCTGGTTTGATTGCGGATGGCCGCGACATGGGAACGGTGGTTTTCCCTGATGCTCCTGTGAAAATTTTTCTTGATGCCTCCGCGGAGGAGCGGGCTCATCGTCGTATGAAGCAGTTGCAGGAAAAGGGGTTTGATGTTAACTTTGAACGACTTTTAACCGAAATACAGGAACGCGATTATCGAGATCGTAACCGAACGGTTGCGCCGTTAATTGCTGCAAAGGATGCTTTAATACTGGATTCCACAAGTATGTCTATTGAGGAAGTCATTGAAAAAGCTCAAGCCTATGCGAAAAAAATTCTACAATTATCTTAATAATTGGCTGTATTTTAGCTTATAATGTAGATAGTATACGCACTTAATACTATGCTGATTTTGTAAAGTTAGCCTAGTAGCCACCTTACGACATGGAGTGTTGTGGGGTATGTGAAACAACCCCATTTGGCCGGATGCTGAATGGACGTTAATTAAAAACTCTTGAAGATCATTAATATGACAGAATCTTTTGCTCAACTCTTTGAAGAATCCCTGCAGAATATTGAAACTCGTCCTGGTTCTATCGTCCGTGGTACTGTTGTTGCCATCGATAAAGACGTTGTCCTGGTTGACGCAGGTCTGAAATCTGAATCTGCAATCCCAGTAGAACAATTCAAAAATGCTCAGGGTGAGCTTGAAATCCAAGTTGGCGACGAAATCGACGTAGCGCTGGATGCAGTTGAAGATGGTTTCGGTGAAACTATTCTTTCTCGTGAGAAAGCGAAACGCCATGAAGCATGGCTGATGCTGGAAAAAGCTTACGAAGAAGCTGAAACTGTTACTGGTGTTATTAACGGTAAAGTTAAAGGTGGTTTCACTGTAGAACTGAATGGCATTCGTGCATTCTTACCAGGTTCACTGGTAGATGTTCGCCCAGTTCGTGATACTACTCACTTGGAAGGCAAAGAGCTAGAGTTCAAAGTAATTAAGCTAGATCAGAAGCGCAACAACGTTGTTGTTTCTCGTCGTGCTGTAATTGAATCTGAAAGCAGCGCAGAACGTGATCAACTGCTTGAAAATCTACAAGAAGGCATGGAAGTTAAAGGTATCGTTAAGAACCTTACTGACTACGGTGCGTTCGTTGATCTCGGCGGTGTTGATGGCCTGCTGCACATCACTGATATGGCTTGGAAACGTGTTAAACACCCAAGCGAAATCGTCAATGTTGGTGATGAAATCACAGTTAAAGTTCTGAAATTCGACCGTGAGCGCACTCGTGTTTCTCTGGGTCTGAAACAACTGGGCGAAGATCCTTGGGTCGCAATCGCTAAACGTTACCCAGAAGGTACTAAACTGACTGGTCGCGTTACTAACCTGACTGATTACGGTTGCTTCGTAGAAATCGAAGAAGGCGTTGAAGGTCTGGTTCACGTTTCAGAAATGGATTGGACTAACAAGAATATCCACCCATCTAAAGTTGTTAACGTTGGTGATGTTGTTGAAGTTATGGTTCTGGATATCGATGAAGAACGTCGTCGTATCTCACTGGGCCTGAAACAGTGCAAATCTAACCCATGGCAGCAATTTGCAGAAACTCACAACAAAGGCGACCGTGTTGAAGGTAAAATCAAGTCAATTACTGACTTCGGTATCTTCATCGGGCTGGAAGGCGGTATCGATGGCCTTGTTCACCTGTCTGACATCTCCTGGAACGTTGCAGGCGAAGAAGCAGTTCGTGAATACAAAAAAGGTGACGAAATCGCAGCTGTTGTTCTGCAAGTCGACGCAGAGCGTGAGCGTATTTCTTTAGGTGTTAAGCAGTTAGCTGAAGATCCATTCAACAACTACTTAGCTGCAACTAAGAAAGGCGCAATCGTAACTGGTAAAGTTATCGCAGTTGATGCTAAAGGTGCAACTGTTGAGCTGACTCTGGGCGTTGAAGGTTACCTGCGTGCATCAGAAGCTTCACGTGACCGTGTTGAAGATGCAACTTTGGTTCTGAACGTTGGTGATGATGTTGAAGCTAAATACACTGGTGTTGACCGTAAAAACCGTGTAATCAACCTGTCTGTTCGTGCAAAAGACGAAGCTGATGAAAAAGATGCTATCGCTACTGTGAACAAACAAGAAGATACTAGCTTCGGTAACAACGCAATGGCTGAAGCATTCAAAGCAGCTAAAGGCGAATAATTAAGCTGGGGGTAACAGATGTTACCCCTTTGTAACGGTAGTTTAGGGAGGTACTATGACCAAGTCTGAGTTAATTGAAAGACTGGCTAGCCAGCAATCTCACTTGTCAGCGAAAACGGTCGAGGAAGCTGTTAAAGAAATTCTCGAGCACATGGCTGATACACTGGCTGGTGGTGAACGTATAGAAGTCCGCGGATTCGGCAGTTTTTCTCTTCACTACCGTGCTCCGCGTGTTGGGCGTAACCCAAAAACTGGAGATAAAGTGGAGCTGGAAGGTAAATACGTTCCTCACTTTAAACCAGGTAAGGAATTACGTGACCGTGTAAATATTTATGGTCAGTAATTGACTATAAATCTTAATTATTAGTTCAAAACGGTGCTTGTATTTTATAGCACCGTTTTTTCTTTTATTTCCAACCAACCAACCAACCAACTAACCAACCAACCAACCAACCAACCTTTATCTACTACACTGTTATTTCCTTATTTGATAGCTATGCTTTGATAATTAGTCAATAAATTCATGATGTGCGAAGCACCACCCAAAAGAATGTAATATCTCAGCGCGTAAGATAAATAATTGCGTGTGTACGCTAAGACTTTAAACGGTGATAATTAAACTGATGATCCCTCCTGTTATGTTACGTACTGACATTGTGGCTTAGGATATCAACGATGCATCAAAAATTATTTTATTGGTTGTGGGGAGGGCAACTTTCTTATACCCAAGCTGCAATTGCTATTTTTATAGGGATATTACCTATTTTATTCATTCATGAGCTCCCGAAAATAGGTAATTCAACAATAATTTTATTTATATTATTTCTATTTTTGCTTTTTATTAAAGCAAATAGGTATATTAAGTTCATTGTGTTGAGCATGATGGCATTATTATGGGCTACTTGGCACTGTAATGATCTGATTGAAAAAATGAATACACTATCAAGGTCATATCATCAGTTAGAAATTACCGTTATTAGTGTACCTTTATATAATGAAAAGAAGGAGAAGGTGAGGGTTAGAATTAATAAGGTAAATAATACTTCCTTATTCCCTCCTGTTTATGCAGTATGGCAAGTCGATCAACTAAAGCAGAAGCTATGTTCAGGTCAAACATGGAAATTAAATAGTTTATTAAAACCACTACACTCGTCTCTCAATGAAGGTGGCTTTGATCAACAACGTTATTCCTTATCTCAACGTATTATTGGATCACTAAAGGTATCCGGAGCGCTTGTGGTAGATGCTGAATGCTCATTCAGACAAAAAATCATAAATTCATATATTGATAGCATTAGTGTATTAAAAAATGCAGGAGTTATTTATGCATTGATGTTTGGTGAAAGAGGAATGTTATCATCTGAACTATCGTTATTGTTGCAAACGACAGGACTAAGCCACTTGATAGCTATTTCTGGTTTACATATTGGCTTATCTTATCTATTAGGCTATTGGTTAGTTAAGTTTGGTACTTATTTTTTACCCGTGAGTTTTAGCTATTATAAAGTACCTATTATTGCTGGTGTGGTTTGTGCATTTTTCTATGCTTGGGTTTCAGGCTTCGCTATTCCGTCCATAAGGGCGCTAATTGCTTTAGTTTTATGGATTTATATCAAACAGCAAAATAGTTTTTATTTTCCTTGGCAATGGGCAATTTGGAGTGTTGGGATTATTGTTGTAACTGACCCTTTGTCTATATTATCAGATAGTTTTTGGTTATCTTGTTTTGCTGTCTTTGCAATATTATATTGGCTGCGATTGTTTCCATTGTCGTCTTATATGAAGTATAACGGCATTATTCGTTGGAGTATTGCGTTTATTCATCTACAAGCCGGTTTATTACTTTTGCTTGCGCCGATACAAGTAATGTTATTCCAGGGGATCAATTTGATGAGCTTTATGGCTAACTTATGGCTAGTCCCAATAGTATCCTGGTTAATCATTCCATTTATCCTTTTATTATTTCTATTGCCACTTTCATTTGTTCAATACATTATTTTTACTATTATCGACGAAATTATAGATGTAGGAATAAAACCACTAGCCTATTTAAGTGATTACTGGTTTGAAATACAGCCAGTTCATTTGTTTATTTTTCTATTCTGTTGGTTAATTGGCTTGTTCATCGCGCTTGGGTTATATCGGCGCTATTTGGGATTACTCGGTTGTTTTGCGGCATTATGTATAGGAACAGAAAATATAACTCGGCAATCATCAGGGAATGTATGGAGTTTAACGTTACTCGATGTTGGCCATGGCTTAGCTGTGGTTATAGAGCAAAATGGTTTAGCCTACTTCTATGATACAGGAAACCGCTGGCCTGAAGGAAGTAACGCACAGCGACAGATTATTCCTTATTTACAGCGAAAAAAAATCATACCGATTGGCATTATTTTAAGTCATGACCATCTCGATCATACAGGGGGAGTGATTGCATTAAAAAAGCAGTATCCTTGGCTAAACCTGCGTAGTAGTTTTAGCGCTTCACCAAGCCTGCCTTGTATCAAAGGGCAACATTGGCAGTGGGGTAAATTAAATTTTGAAGTACTTTGGCCTGAACGAATGTCTAAAAAATCACATAACGATGACTCTTGTATCATTATGCTAAGTGATGGCGAGTATAAAATTTTACTTACTGGAGATTTGGAAAAACAAGGCGAACAAGCGATATCAGCGCACTATAAGCAACAACTGCGTTCAGATATTTTATTTGCGCCACATCATGGAAGTAATACTTCTTCGACGCCATTATTCATAAGAATGGCTTCACCTAACATGGTGTTAGTTTCATCCGCAAGGTACAGTCCTTGGAAAATTCCGTCAGATAAAGTCCATTTTCGGTACAAAAGCAATAATATAAAATGGATTAATACTGCGGAGTCAGGTCAGGTAACCATTTGGTTTAAAAAGAAAACCATGGAATTAACTCGCTATCGAAAGGAAATACATCCGCGCTGGTATCATCTGTGGTTTGGTGATCCGCAATTTCCCGAGTAGAATAGTGCGCTTACATTAAGTTTGGTAATAAAAACATGATTGATAATGACTTGTCTACAAGACAAACGTTCCGCCGATTATGGCCTACGATCGCGCCTTTTAAAGCGGGTTTAATAGTTGCAGCAATTGCTTTGATTATCAACGCAGCGGGCGATGCGTTTATGATTTCTTTATTAAAGCCTTTACTCGATGAAGGGTTTGATAAAGCTGATAATGATGTCTTAAAATGGTTGCCTATTGCCGTATTAGGCTTGGTTATTATTCGTGGTTTATCCAGTTTTGTTTCAACCTACTGCGTTTCATGGGTTTCTGGTAAAGTCGTGATGAGTATGCGTCGCCGGTTATTTGGTCATATGATGGGTATGCCTGTAAGTTACTTTGATCAGCAATCAACAGGGACACTATTATCTCGCATTACGTATGATTCAGAACAAGTTGCGGCATCCTCATCTGGTGCATTAATTACCATTATTCGTGAAGGTGCTTATATCATCGGCTTATTTGCGATGATGTTTTACTATAGCTGGCAATTATCATTAATTTTAATTGTTATAGCGCCGCTTGTTTCTATCGCTATTCGTATCGTTTCTAAGCGTTTCCGTAAGATCAGCAAAAACATGCAAACAGGAATGGGGCATGTTACGGCTAGTGCAGAACAGATGTTAAAAGGGCATAAAGAAGTTTTAATTTTTGGTGGACAAAAAGTTGAAACTCAGCGCTTTAATAAAGTCAGTAATAATATGCGTAGCCAATCGATGAAAATGGTGACTGCATCAGCAATTTCTGACCCTATAGTGCAATTAATCGCTTCTTTTGCTTTAGCCTTTGTTCTTTATGCCGCAAGCTTTCCTGAAATTCGTGAGCATTTAACATCAGGTACTATTGCAGTTGTATTTTCATCTATGTTTGCATTAATGCGTCCATTAAAATCATTAACCAACGTTAACTCTCAGTTCCAACGTGGTATGGCTGCATGTCAAACGTTGTTTGCTATCTTAGATTCTGAACAAGAGAAAGATGAAGGAACAAAAGTGTTAGCGAAAGTGAAAGGAGATATTGAATTTAAAAATGTCACTTTTACGTATGCAACTAAAGATCATCCTGCACTAGATGATATTTCATTTTCATTGCCGGCAGGCAAATCTGTTGCTTTGGTTGGACGTTCAGGGTCGGGTAAATCAACAATTGCGAATCTAATTACGCGTTTTTACGACATTGATGAAGGTAGTATTTGCATTGATGGTCATGATATCCGTGACTATACGCTTGAGTCGCTACGTAGCCAAGTTGCTTTGGTATCGCAACATGTTTACCTATTTAACGATACCATTGCGAATAATATTGCTTATGCAACTGATGGGCGCTATACCCGCGAGCAAATTGAAAAAGCAGCAGAAATGGCTTATGCCATGGATTTTATTGCTAAACTTGATAAAGGTTTAGATACTATGATTGGTGAAAACGGCGTGATGCTTTCAGGTGGCCAACGTCAGCGGATTGCAATTGCTCGTGCTTTATTGCGTGATGCGCCAATTTTAATCCTTGATGAAGCAACTTCAGCTTTAGATACAGAATCTGAAAGAGCGATCCAAGCAGCACTGGATGAATTGCAGAAAAATAGAACATCTTTAGTGATCGCACACCGCTTATCAACAATTGAAAATGCGGATGAGATCTTAGTCGTACAAGATGGTCATATTATTGAGCGTGGTAACCATAAGGCATTATTAGCTGAAAATGGTGCATATGCTCAACTACATAAAATTCAATTTAGCAAATGATACAACGCATTTGGTCTGGCCAATCGTGGCTTTATATCTTACTTCTACCGCTATCATTTCTGTATGGCGCGATAGCATTGATTCGGCGTATTGGTTATAAAGTTGGGTTATTTCGTTCTTGGAAAGCGCCAGTTCCAGTGATTGTTGTCGGTAATTTAACAGCTGGGGGAAATGGTAAAACCCCAGTTGTCATTTGGCTAGTTGAATCATTAATGCAACAAGGTTATCGAGTTGGTGTTGTTTCTCGTGGTTATGGTGGGAAATCTGAACATTACCCTCTACTTATATCATCAGCAACGACGACGGCAGAAGCGGGTGATGAGCCAGTTTTGATTTATCATCGGACAAAAGCGCCTGTTGCTGTTGCACCAAAACGTAGTGAGGCCGTAAAAGCATTACTCGATAGCCATGTATTAGATGTGATCATTACGGATGATGGTTTACAGCATTATGCGTTAGATAGAGATTATGAAATTGTTGTTATTGATGGGCAGCGTCGTTTTGGTAATGGCTGGTGGATACCCGCAGGGCCAATGCGTGAACGTGCGGGTCGCCTTAAAAGCGTTGATGCTTTAATTGTGAATGGTGGTAGTGCTCAATCTAATGAAACCGCAATGGTTTTAACTGGGGACGTTGCCATTAATTTATTGACTGGTGAAAAACAGCTTGTTAGCTCCCTTAAAACAGTTATTGCGATGGCAGGGATCGGCCATCCACCACGTTTTTTTACTTCCTTAGAAAAAAAAGGGCTAGAGCTGGCTCAAACATATGCTTTTGCAGATCATCATCCTTATCACCAGCAACAGCTTTCAACATTAACGCCAAATAATGAACCGTTGTTGATGACTGAAAAAGATGCGGTCAAATGTCGGTCCTTTGCACAATCTAATTGGTGGTATCTTCCTGTCACTGCTTCTTTTGACCTTATAGGTGAACAAAAGATTTTAAGTGAAATAAAAAATATCATTGTTGATAGCAAAAAAATTTGCGTCTAATCGTTTACTATGATAATAATATCGACAACGTGATGTAGATCTACTTATTAATGTATACAAGTGTAATTCATTAATAAATGATACGTATACTAAGTTAAGTTCACGGCCAACTGCTTTAGTCAGTCTTTAAAACCCTCACATTTCTGCATTTACTCATCAGTTTTGTCATCTAAGTGTCAAAAAATACTGTTAAGTTACAGAGAATAACTAGTGTGTGGAAGGTCGTTAAGTAATGTGTGTAATTAAGTAATTGCACATCAAATGGTAAAAGTTTACTTACTCTTACAACGTTTTAATAAATCGGCAATTTATAATGGGGTGACGATATAAGAGTACTAGTACAACAATAAATAGAATTATTGTTCTTAGAACAAAAGGAGTTTTAATATGAATTTTCAATTACATATGGGTCGTGTTAAATGGTTTGATGCAAATGAAGGTTATGGGTTTATTTCGCCAGTGAATGGCGGTGATGATATCTTTGTTACTCGAAAATCAATTGCAAATAAAAAAATTAAATCATTATCTGAAGGCCAAAACGTCGAGTTTTCTGTTACTCGTAATTCTGATGGCATAACGGCTGCTGACGTTATTGCTTATTAATTAAATAGTTAACAGTAGTACTTCTCCTGCTTCTATCCTCTCAATTCCTTGCAGGAGATGTTATCCAAAAAGATTAAAGTTAACGGTGATATCTGCTTGTGTTATCCTGAGCCGAAGTGAGTTAAATCCATTTGGGAGAAAACATGGATCACCGTTTACTTGAAATCATAGCTTGTCCTGTCTGTCATGGTAAGTTGAGTTATAATAAAGAAAATCTTGAACTTATCTGCAAATTTGATCACCTCGCATATCCTATCCGTGATGGCATCCCTGTTTTGCTTGAAAATGAAGCTCGACAAGTCTCATTAGATGAAGGGCAGTAATCATTATGTTTACTGTTATTATTCCTGCTCGTTATGCATCAACGCGCTTACCAGGCAAACCTTTGGCTGATATCCATGGGAAACCTATGGTGGTTCGAGTTATGGATCAAGCGGTTAAATCTGGAGCATCTCGTGTGATTGTCGCGACAGATCATCCTGATGTCGCAAATGCCGTTATTCAGGCAGGTGGTGAAGCTTGCATGACGAACCCTAACCATCAGTCAGGTACTGAGCGCTTAGCTGAAGTGATTGACACTTATGGTTTTGCTGATGATGAAATCATTGTTAACGTTCAGGGTGATGAGCCATTAATTCCTCCTGAAATTATTAGCCAAGTTGCAGGTAATCTTCAGGGGAGCAAAGCTCAAATGGGGACGCTTGCTGTACCTATTGATGATGCTAAAGAAGCTTTCAACCCTAATGCCGTCAAAGTAGTGACTGACCACGAAGGTTATGCACTGTATTTTTCTCGTGCAACCATACCTTGGGATAGAGATCGCTTTGCTGTTAACCAAAATACAATTGGTGATCACTTCTTACGCCATATTGGTATTTACGCTTACCGCGCAGGCTTTATCCGTCGTTATATTACTTGGCAGGCTAGCCCATTAGAAAAAATCGAAATGCTAGAGCAATTAAGAGTGCTATGGTATGGCGAGAAAATTCATGTTGCTGTTGCTAAAAAAGCGCCGGGTGCAGGTGTTGATACACCTGAAGATCTTGAAGTCGTGAGGCAGCAGTTCCAATAATTTATTTTCTGGAAAAGGTGTGCACTCGATTAATGAGCCACACCTTTTTTATTTATTCGGCTTCAATCGTATTCGGAGTTAATAACGGGGCTTCAAGTGGCTGAGTATTATCTGGTTTTAAATAGAACCAAATAGAACCTATTAACTCATACCAAGCACGTTCACTATGGCTAAAATAATAAGCTGATGGAATGTATTTCTCCCATGGATTGAGAGCTGTTTTAATTGCCAATTGGTTGGCAGGAGCAGGGATCGGTTGCATGCCTCTTGTCGTAAACATGGTGATTGCTCTCGGTAAATGATTGGCAGATGTGACTAGCAAGAAAGGCTCTTTACCGATAATTTTTTCGACTTCAAAAGCTTCTTCTTGAGTATCTTTCGGTTCAGTTAACGCTATTGTATCTGTTGCTGGTACGCCCAGTGATTGCGCAACCATTGCTGCCACTTCAGCACTACTAATCGTACTGCTGGCTTTACCTCCAGTAAAAATAAGCTTACTACCCGGATATTTTAAATATAAACGCACCCCTTCAGTAACTCGTGGAAGGCTGTTATTAAGTAAATTAGAGCTTGGGCTCCAATCAGGGTTATAAGTAAAACCACCACCAAGTACGACAATATAGTGAATATTTTCAGGCGGGTTAGCAGTAATCAACTCATAGCGCTTATCAAATTTCCCTTCAACAGGAGCCAGCAACCGATCAGAGATTGGTTGAAGGCCTAATAATGCAATAACAATAAAGCTGAATGAAACACAGGTTTTCCCGACTTTTTGCCAGCGTGTGAACCATAACAATAGGATACCGATAAACCCTAAAATTAGCAGAAGGGGGAGTGGCATCAATAATGCACCAAGGTATTTTTTCAAAAGAAATAACATAAGTGGACCTATTTTTTTAGATTTATCGTCAATTTATTGTTCAGATTACGCTATGGTATGCCAAAATAAGGCTATTATCTGTTATCATTGAGGTTTAGCTGACTTCAGCACCCTGCATGATGTTTAAGCTTAATTTTAGCTGAATTTGCCTTAAATCATATTCTGAATTTGATCTTATTTGATTTGCTATGAAAGCTGCAAGATAAGTACAGTCTGATTTGGTAAGTAGGCATGAATTTAATCGACAAAAATAGTACATTTTTAGGATCACCGGATAACACATGGTAGACCGCAATTTTGATGATATTGCTGATAAATTTGCAAAAAACATCTATGGAACGACAAAAGGCAAAATCCGCGAAGCTGTTGTGTGGCAGGATCTCACGCATTTAATTAGCAGCCAATTTTCTGGGCAAACACTACGTATATTAGATGCAGGTGGTGGCGAAGGGTATTTTTCGCGTAAACTTGCCGCGTTAGGCCACCAAGTCATACTTTGCGATTTATCCGAAGAGATGCTGGAGCGAGCGAGCGAGCTTGCGCAAGCCCAAGGGATTAGCGAAAATATGCGCTTTATCCATTGCGCTGTACAGGATATAGGGCAGCACATTGAGCAACCTGTCGATTTAGTCCTTTTCCATGCGGTGTTAGAATGGATCAGCGATCAAAAATATGCAATTGAGCAGTTGGTCGATATAATTAAGCCTCAAGGTGCATTTTCTGTCATGTTCTATAATGCTAATGGCCTAGTGATGCGAAATGCTATTTTAGGTAATTTTCACCTTGCTACGCCGCATATTCAACGTCGCCGTAAGCGGTCATTATCACCGCAAAATCCATTATTACCGCAGCAAGTCGATGAGTGGTTATCGGATTGCAAAATGGATATTATTGGCAAAAGTGGTGTCAGAGTATTTCATGATTACCTACAAAGTAGGCAGTTGCAGCAAAAAGATTTCCCTGCATTGCTGGAATTAGAGCAGCGATATTGTCGTCAGGAACCCTATATTAGTATGGGACGTTACATTCATGTCATGGCACGAAAACCAATAATAAAGGACGATATATGAGTGATTTTTCCCAGACCGTTCCTGAGCTCGTGTCCTGGGCACGAAAAAATGATTTTTCGATTTCATTACCGGCAGAGCGTTTAGCTTTTTTGCTAGCGGTTGCTGTATTAAACAGTGAGCGTGTTAACGGTGAAATGAGTGAAGGGGAGCTGATTGATGCATTTCGCGAAGTTTGCAAAGGGTTTGAGCAAACCACGGAATCTTTATCGGTTAGGGCGAATAATGCTATCAATGATATGGTTCGCCAGAAAATATTTAACCGCTTCACTAGTGAAATAGTGGAAGGCAATGCTATTTACCGTTTGACGTCACTTGGCATTGGAATTAGTGATTATTATATTCGTCAGCGTGAGTTTTCGACGCTTAGACTGTCAATGCAGCTATCGATCGTGGCGGGAGAGCTACAGAGATCGGCTGAAGCAGCTGAAGAAGGCGGTGATGAATTCTATTGGCATCGCTTTGTTTTTGCACCACTAAAATATTCTGTTGCAGAGATTTTCGACAGTATCGATCTTACTCAACGTGTGATGGATGAGCAGCAAAACGGCATTAAAGAAGATATTGCTGCATTATTAAATCAAGATTGGCAAGCTGCTATTGCCAACTGTGAGCAACTGCTCTCAGAAACATCAGGCACATTGCGGGAACTACAAGATACCTTAGAGGCTGCAGGTGATAAATTACAGGCAAACTTATTACGCATTCAAGAAGCGAATATGAATGCCCCCGAGTTTTCTGATAGGGTTGATAGGCTCGTTTATGATTTACAGAACAAATTAGACCGTATTATTAGCTGGGGTCAACAATCTATTGATTTATGGATTGGATACGATCGCCACGTTCATAAATTTATCCGTACCGCGATTGATATGGATAAAAATCGTATTTTCTCTCAGCGCCTTCGTCAATCAGTTCAACAATATCTTGATCGTCCATGGGCGTTGACTTATGCCAATGCAGATCGCTTATTCGATATGCGTGATGAAGAGTTATCATTGAATGATGAAGAAGTGATGGGCGAATTGCCGCCTGAACTTGAATTTGAAGAATTCAGTGAAGTTAATGATCGGCTGGCAGAGTTGATGGAATCCGAGTTGGCATTCTATAAACAACAACAGCAGCCACTAGATGTTGCGCGAGTGGTAGAAGAATATTTGAAACAGTATCCACAGAAACGTCATTTTGATGTCACGCGTATTATCATTGATCAGGCAGTTAAATTAGGTATCGCAGAGGCTGATTTGGCGGGGTTACCGTCAGAGTGGCAAGCAATTAATGATCACGGAGCCAAGGTGCAGGCACATGTCATCGACAAATATTGAACAATTCATGCCAATTAAATTGGCACAGGCATTGGCCAACCCTATTTTTCCAGAACTAGATAGCCAATTGCGTTCAGGGCGTCACATTAGTATTGATGATCTTGATAACCACGCATTTTTAATGGACTTTCAAGAGTCATTGGAACAATTTTATGCACGTTATAACGTTGAGCTAATTCGAGCGCCAGAAGGTTTCTTCTATTTGCGCCCACGTTCAAGCACGTTGATCCCGCGTTCAGTGCTTTCGGAACTGGATATGATGGTGGGTAAAATTCTTTGTTACCTCTATTTAAGCCCTGAGCGATTAACTAACCAAGGCATTTTTACGGCCCAAGAGTTGTTTGAAGAGCTGCTATCGTTAGCAGATGAAAGCAAGTTATTAAAATTCGTTAATCAGCGTTCAACCGGTTCTGACTTAGATAAACAAAAGCTGCAAGAAAAACTAAGAACGTCATTAAACCGTTTACGCCGTTTAGGCATGGTGCACTTTATTCAAAATGACACCAACCGATTTGTGATTTCTGAGTCGGTATTCCGTTTTGGTGCGGATGTTCGAAGTGGTGATAATGTACAAGAAGCTCAATTGCGTATGATCCGTGATGGTGAAGCCATTTCTCTCGAAGATGGGCTATCTTTACAGGATAATGGCGATGAAGAAACCGATGATAATCAAGACGCGGCTGAGAGTGATGAGGATGAACAAGTATGATTGAACGCGGTAAATTTCGCTCACTGACGCTGATTAACTGGAATGGTTTTTTTGCGCGTACCTTTGACTTAGATGAATTAGTCACTACCCTTTCAGGGGGAAATGGAGCTGGTAAATCAACCACTATGGCGGCATTTATTACTGCCATGATCCCTGATTTGACGCTACTACACTTCCGTAACACCACAGAAGCAGGGGCGACTTCAGGCTCACGCGATAAGGGCTTACATGGTAAGTTACGCCCCGGTGTTTGTTATGCCATTTTGGATGTACTTAACTCAAAACATCAACGTGTGATGGTTGGCGTTAGGTTGCAACAGGTTGCTGGGCGCGATAAAAAAGTCGATATCAAACCCTTCATGATCCAAGGCGTACCAATTGCCACCGTTCCGACAGAAATCCTAACTGAAGTTTTTGAAGGCCGCCAAGCAAAAGTTATCCCTCTTAATGATTTAAAAGAACGTATGGAAGAGCAAGAGGGGATCCACTTTAAACAATTCAACTCGATTACTGACTATCACTCAGTATTGTTTGAATTAGGTGTTCTGCCTAAGCGCTTGCGTTCAGCAAGCGATCGTAGCAAGTATTACCGTCTGATCGAAGCATCTCTTTATGGTGGTATTTCGAGTGCGATCACTCGTTCACTGCGTGATTATTTATTACCTGAGAATAGTGGGGTACGTAAGGCTTTCCAAGATATGGAAGCGGCATTACGTGAAAACCGACTAACACTAGAAGCGATCCGTGTAACACAATCCGATCGCGATTTATTTAAGCACTTAATTAGCCAAGCAACAGACTATGTTTCGGCTGACTATATGCGTCACTCCAATGAGCGACGTATTCATCTTGATTCTGCTATGGCTGCACGCAGTGAATTATTTGCTAGTCGTAAACAATTACGGCAGGAACAAGTTCGCAGTGTTGAAATTGCCCGTGAATTGAATGAGCAAAATAGCTCTTCATCTGATTTAGAAGCAGATTATCAAGCGGCGAGTGACCATTTAAACCTAGTTCAAACAGCACTTCGCCAACAAGAGAAGATCGACCGTTATCAGGCGGATATTGAAGAATTAACCTATCGCCTTGAAGAGCAGTCAGAAGTGGTTGCAGAAGCCACTGAGCGCCAAGAAGAGTTGGAAGCACGTTCAGAAGCCGCGGAAATCGAAGTTGATGAATTGAAAAGCCAATTGGCAGATTATCAGCAAGCACTCGATGTACAACAAACTCGTGCAATTCAATATCAGCAAGCGTTACAAGCACTGACACGTGCTCGTGAGCTATGTCAGTTACCTGACCTATCAATCGATAATGCTGATGAATGGTTAGAAACCTTCGAAGCTCGTGAGCAACAAGCGACAGAAACATTACTGACGTTAGAGCAGAAAATGAGTGTTGCTGATGCTGCGCATAGCCAATTTGAGCAAGCATATCAATTGGTTAAAAATATGGTTGGCGAAGTCAGCCGTAGCGATGCTTATCAACAAGCGAGAGCATTATTACGTGATTCTGCATCACAACAGCACTTAGCTGATCGTGTGCAACCATTGCGTATGCAGCTTTCTGAGCTACAACAACGTTTAGACAGCCAGCAAAATGCAGAACGTTTGTTAAGTGAATTCTGTAAGCGTCATAATAAAAGTTATGAGCCTGATGAACTTGATGCATTAATGGCAGAACTTGAGGCTCAGCAAGAAGAATTAAGCGTTGGCGTAAGTGAAAGCGGTGAGCGCCGTATGCAAATGCGTCAAGAGCTTGAACAAATTCGCCAGCGTATTCAATTGCTAACCTCTAAAGCACCTGCATGGTTAATGGCACAAGATGCATTAACACAGTTGAATGAACAAGCAGGTGAAACTTTTGAGTCAAGTAGTGCGGTGACAGAACACATGCAACAACTGCTTGAGCAAGAAAGGGAAATCACTGTTGAACGTGATGAAGTTGCTGCACAGCGACGAGAGCTAGAAAAACAAATCGAACGCCTTAGCCAACCAAGCGGTGCCGAAGATGGTCGGATGTTAGCGCTGGCGGAACGGTTGGGTGGTGTACTGTTGTCTGAAATTTATGATGACATCACTATTGATGATGCACCATATTTCTCAGCGCTTTATGGTCCTGCCCGTAATGGTATCGTTGTTCAAGATCTCTCTGTTGTGCGTAGTCAATTAGAAACACTGCAAGATTGCCCTGAAGATGTTTACTTTATTGAAGGGGATCCATCATCTTTCGATGATAGTGTCTTTGATGCTGAAGAATTTGAGAATTCAGTTTTAGTTCGCTCATCTGATAGACAATGGCGTTTTTCTCGCTATCCAGAAGTACCATTATTTGGCCGTGCAGCGCGTGAAACACATCTTGATTCATTAACTTTAGAGCGTGATGGGTTGGCTGAACGCTATGCCACGTTATCGTTTGATGTTCAAAAAATTCAGCGTTCGCATCAAGCGTTTAGCCGTTTTATCGGCCAACACATATCAGTTGCATTTGAAACTGATCCCGAAGCAGAAATTCGTACGCTCAATCAAAAACGTACTGAGCTAGAACGTGGTTTATCGCAGTTTGAAGAACAAACTCAGCAGCAGCGCCAACAATATTCACAAGGTAAAGAGAGCTTATCAGCGCTGAACCGCTTGATCCCATTAGTTGGCTTATTAATGGATGAAACGCTAGCAGATCGCGCTGATGAAATTCGTGATGAATTATCTGATGCGGAGGAAGCAGCTCATTTCCTGAACAAACATGGACAATCACTGGCGAAATTAGAGCCGATAGTCACTGTGCTATTGAGCGATCCTGAACAGCATGATCAGTTACGCCAAGATTATGAAACCGCCAAACATACTCAGCAAACGGCTAAACAACAAGCATTTGCATTAGTTGAAGTGGTACAACGCCGTGCGCACTTTAGCTACAGTGATTCTACAGGTATGGTTAATGAGAACGCTGATCTCAATGAAAAACTACGTCAGCGTTTGGAACAAGCAGAGGGTGAACGTAGCCGGGCTCGTGAACAACTACGTCAGCAGCAATCGCAATCAGCGCAATTTAATCAGGTTTTAGCCTCTTTACGCAGCTCTTTTGACACTAAACAAGAGATGTTAAAAGAGCTAGAAGCTGAAATGCAGGATATTGGTGTTAAAGCGGATCCTGAGGCACAAGAAAGAGCTCGTATTCGCCGTGATGAATTGCACCAGTCAGTGATGGCAAATCGTAGTCGCATTAACCAGTTAGAGAAGCAACTCACCCTATGTGAAGCAGAAATGGATAACCTGCAAAAACGCATTCGTAAGTTAGAAAAAGATTATTATTTACTGCGTGAACAAGTTGTTTCAGCGAAAGCAGGATGGTGTGCGGTAATGCGGTTGGTGAAAGATAACGGTGTTGAACGTCGTTTACATCGTCGCGAATTAGCCTACACCGACGGTGATAGCTTACGTTCAATGTCAGATAAGGCATTGGGTGCTTTACGCTTAGCAGTTGCTGATAATGAACACTTACGGGATGTATTGCGTTTATCTGAAGATCCAAAGCGTCCAGAGCGCAAAATTCAGTTCTTTATTGCCGTTTATCAACATTTGCGTGAACGTATTCGTCAAGACATCATTCGAACAGATGATCCAATCGACGCTATTGAGCAAATGGAAATTGAGTTAGCACGCTTAACTGAAGAGTTGACTGCTCGTGAGCAAAAACTGGCAATTAGTTCGAAGAGCGTAGCAAATATTATTCGCAAAACCATTCAACGCGAGCAAAATCGTATTCGCATGTTGAACCAAGGCTTGCAGGCGGTAGCATTCGGTCAAGTGAAAGGGGTTCGACTCAACGTCAATATCCGTGAAAGTCACTCTTTACTGTTAACGGTATTATCAGAAGAAAGCGAACTGCACCAAGACCTGTTTACCAGCCAGCGATTAACCTTCTCTGAAGCGATGGCTAAGTTGTATCAACGTTTGAATCCACAAGTCGATGTAGGTCAGCGTTTACCACAAACCATTGGTGAAGAGCTATTAGACTATCGTAACTATCTTGAGCTGGAAGTTGAGGTTAACCGTGGTTCTGATGGTTGGTTGAAAGCAGAAAGTGGTGCCTTGTCGACGGGGGAAGCTATCGGTACAGGTATGTCAATACTTGTGATGGTGGTGCAAAGCTGGGAAGAAGAATCACGTCGTTTACGTGCCAAAGATATCATACCTTGCCGCTTGTTGTTCCTTGATGAAGCTGCACGTTTGGATGCGAAATCGATCGCCACGCTATTTGAACTGTGTGATCGTTTAGAGATGCAATTGATTATTGCAGCGCCTGAAAATATCAGCCCTGAGAAAGGAACCACTTATAAGTTGGTTCGTAAAGTATTTGAAAACCGAGAGCATGTACATGTAGTTGGTTTAAAAGGTTTTGGTCAAGAAACAACAAACCAGCAAGTGCCATGAGCGCAAGAATAAGCAGCTAATTATTTCAAATAAATTTAAATCGGCGCTAATTATTGTTAGCGCCGTTTTTTTTATTCTTATGTAACTTAAATTAAATTGATTAATTACCGATAAAACAGAATATCAGTATGAGATATATGTCTCATTTTTATGATAATAAAGACATTATGATTTATTTTCTTGTGATGCATAACAAAAAATGATGTACATATCGCTATGGTTTGCACTTGTATTGCACACTAGCTAATCAATCAATTAAGGATTACACATGAAAAAAACGACACTGACTTTAAGTGCCATTGCTTTGGTGCTCAGTTTTACCGCAACATCACAGGCAAAAGTATTAATGCCAGAAGTCGTCAGTCCAGGGGTAACAGTGGCTCAACTTGCTGAGCAGAAACCAGTTCATTGGGTTTCTATTGAGCAAATTAAAAATAGCCTAGAAGGTCAAGCTCCGATGGCGGTGGGTTTTGATATTGATGATACCGTATTATTTTCTAGCCCAGGTTTCTACCGTGGTAAGCTCGAATATTCACCAAATGATTTTAGCTACTTAAAGAATATCGAATTTTGGGAAAAAATGAATAACGAGTGGGATAAGTTCAGTATGCCAAAACAAGTGGGTATTGATTTAGTTCAAATGCACTTAAAACGTGGTGATACTGTTTACTTTATTACTGGACGTACTAAAACGAAAACAGAAACGGTCACTAAATATGTTCAAGAAGGGATGCGTATCCCAGCTGATAAAATGAACCCAGTTATTTTTGCGGGTGATGAGCCTGGGCAAAATAATAAAGTAAGTTGGATGCGTGATCATAAACTAAAAATTTATTATGGTGATGCAGATGCTGATATTGCAGCGGCTCGTGAATTGAACATTCGTGGCATCCGTATATTACGTGCAGCAAACTCATCTTACCAGCCATTGCCTAAGGCAGGCCAATTTGGTGAAGAAGTGGTTATAAATTCAGAATACTAATTAACTTTCTGAATACTGTAAAAAGGTGCTAAGCACCTTTTTACAGTTCAATCATATAATGATTAATACCAAAGTATCTATGCGGAAAATACGGTGACTTTATTATTTAGGATTGGTGCGTATAAACGCGTATCTTTAAGTCATATTAATTTATGTTATACACTCGTCATACTTCGAGTTACAGCGTTGTTGACTAGGTTTACTCGCGCCAGTTACATAATTTTCTATGTTTCTCGCGATTCATTCACTTGTCGCTTAAAGGGATCTCGAATTATTTAGAGCATAAGGTGGTTAAATAAATATCTACCATTCATCTTATGTGTAAATAATTCTGCTTTTCATTTACGCAATATTATTCTTTTTTTGTATATCAACTAAGCTGATTTTATGTTATTTAAAGATAAAATTAGTCAATTCCTATAACATTTAATTCAAGCATTAAATACAATACGCCTCAATAATTTTGAGTTACGGTTAAACTGTAACTGGAAAAGCGATGAACAACGTCGTCAAAATAATAAAAAAGATTATTATCCATATGTGGTCATTTAAGGTGGATTTATGGCAAAAAGAAGAGTGAAAGCTCTGCAACTCTCGGTAATTTGTGGGCTACTGTCGATACAATTTCCGGTTTTTTCAGCACAAGATGTTTCTGCACAGAATAATGGGCAAGTCTCGAGTGAAGAGGTTGCACCACAGCAAATCGTTACAGCCGCACCTGTAGAGGTGATTAGTCCTGCTGAAAGCTTATCTCAAATTACAGCGGCATTACCAGCGGGAGCTAAGCCGATATTTTCTTCACAGTTGGCAAAAATTTATGCAGATAGGCAAATGAAATTGTTATGGCAAGATGAAACTGCCATCGAGCAATTTCAACAGCAGCTAGCAGAGTTGGCACTTTCTGGAGTACAGCCTCAGTTTAGTGAATGGCTATTAGCTTTAGAAAATACTCAATTGGGTGAATTAGGGAGAGATGTCATTCTCTCTGATGCTATGTTGGGATATTTACAATATCTATCAGGTATTTCCACTAATGGGCAATTTTGGTTATACCGCAAGCAGCCTTATAAATTAGTTGAGCCAACGGCAGCACAAACAAAGCCATGGTTAGACTCCGTTTCTGAAAATCGCCTTAGCGAGTGGGTTAAAGCTCAAGCACCGCAGCATGAGTTGTACCAGCCTATGCGTAAGGAAATGTTGAAACAGCTTAATATGAATGATGATGGTTTAGAGTTAGTCGATACTAAGACACTCAAACCAGGTCAATCCAGCGATGATGTGATCACACTGCGTGAAATTTTATATCGCCAAGGCTTACTTGATGAGGCCGCTGTGGGAGAGGTATTAGATGCTTCAGCAGCTGAAACTGAAAAAGCGGCAGCAACAGCAAAAGCACGTTTATACAGTGATGAGTTGGTTGAAGCAGTTAAGAAATTCCAGCTGCAATATGGCTTAGAAGCAGATGGCATGGTCGGTAAGGGCACTAAAGTTTGGCTAAACATGAAACCCCAGCAAAAAGCAGGGTTGATGGCGCTGAATATACAACGCTTACGTATTATTCCTGAAAGTAATGGAACAGGGATTTTAGTGAATATTCCTGGTTTTTCATTAAACTTTTATCTCAATAATGATGTGATTTTAGATTCAAAAGTGATTGTTGGACGCCCTGATCGTAAAACACCGATTATGAGCAGTGCATTGAATAACGTGGTGATTAACCCGCCATGGAGCGTACCAACTAGCATGGCACGTAAGGATATTGCACCGAAAGGTAAGCAAGATCCGAGCTACTTTAGTCGCAAAGGCTATACGGTTTATTCGGGGTGGGGGCAGGATTCTTTTGAAATTGACCCATATTCGATAGACTGGGAGCAAATTTCCCCTGCCAATTTCCCGTATCGTATTCGCCAAGCTCCTGGGCCTACAAATTCTTTAGGTCGTTACAAGTTTAATATGCCAAGCTCTGATGCTATTTATTTACACGATACGCCAAACCATAGCTTATTTAACCGTAGCGCAAGGGCAATTAGTTCAGGCTGTGTACGGGTTAATAAGGCCAATGAATTAGCGACGATTTTATTAGGGGATGCTGGCTGGGAGCAAAAGCGTATTGATGGTGCGGTCAAAGAGGGAACAACAAGGTATGTGAATATACCAGATAGAATCCCAGTTTATTTGTATTATCAAACAGCTTGGGTGGATAAAGATCAGCAACCTCAATATCGAGCAGATATTTATCAATATGACGACAGTATTGATAATGCGGAAGAATACCTACCAGCAATAAAAAATATCCTGCATTAATTCTTATTTGATTTCAGGGGGGTTCTCCCTGAAATCATTCTTAAACACGGATGAATACGTATACTCAAATTTCACGTTATTTGGTTTTTATTACCTTTCTTAAAGTAAAAAAGATTATTTTTAACCAAAAATAGGTGATCTGGTTCACTTTTTTGATGATAACAATTCTAATTTGCGCTTATTTACTCATTTATTTACATTTTTATACATTCAAATTAAATATCATTTGTTAGACTGTTGAATAGTGCGGGTTTTGCCCTATTTAAATCACGTAATTAAAATCTGAGTTATTCACTATGGATATAATCGACCAAAATCGCCGCAAGTGGTTAGGTGTTGGCGCAGCAACTCTCGGGCTGAGCTTATTACCAAGTCATGTATTTGCTGCTATGACCACCCCTAGACCAAGAATTTTGCGTTTTCAAAATATCAACACTGGTGAATTTTTGAAAACAGAATTTTTTGATGGTCGTCATTATAATAAATCAGAACTGGCTCGGCTAAATCACCTGTTCCGTGATCATCGTAGCGATAAAGTGAAAACCATTGATCCTAAATTGTTCGATCAAATTTATCTGTTGCAGATGATGATGGGGTCAAATAAACCTATCCAACTTATTTCTGGCTACCGCTCTTTGGAAACCAATAATGCATTGCGTCGTAGTAGTAGCGGAGTGGCTAAAAAAAGCTATCATACTCGCGGGCAAGCGATGGATTTCCATATCGAAGGCTTGCAGTTGAGTAATATCCGTAAAGCTGCGCTGAAGATGAAAGCGGGTGGAGTGGGGTATTATCCACGAAGTAATTTTGTGCATATAGATACGGGCCCGGCCCGCACCTGGTAATTATAATTATTCGTCATAATTCACGCCGCAGCGTTGTTGACTACGCTCGGCTACCCGAGTCACATACTTATGTATGCTCCTCGGGATATCCTCACTTGTCGCCTAGCTGCAACGCGAATTATTTAGAATAATTGTCAGCCTATTGAATCCTATTTAAATCATTTTAGGTCGAAAGTGATTCTGTTGTTTTAAGTGTCGCAGGTTGCCTTGTTTCCTTTCATTTACACTCTTCTCTGACTTCGGTATGCTCCCATTAATTATTTTATTCTTTTAGCTGTTGTGCAGATGGCTTAGTGCGCATGCAGCATAAATACGGAGCAAATGTTCAATGAAATACATGATTATCCCAGTAACACCGTTTCAGCAAAATTGTCAGGTTATTTGGGATGAAAATACGTTGGAAGCCGTTATTGTTGATCCGGGTGGTGAAGCGGAGAAATTGATCGCAGCTATTGAAAGCCGTGGTTTAAAACTGACTAAAATCTTACTCACTCATGGGCATTCGGATCATATTGGTGCGTCAGCAACGATTTCAAAACATTTTTCAGTACCAATTTATGGTCCGCAAAAAGAAGATGCGTTTTGGATTGAAAATTTAGCTCAACAAAATGCAATGTTTAATATCGGCGACTGTCCTGATTTCACACCTGATTATTGGTTAGAGGAGGGACAAATTGTCACTTGTGGTGGGTTAAGTTTTGATGTGCTGCATTGCCCCGGTCATACACCTGGTCATATCATTTTTGTTAATCATGCGAATAAATTGATTTCAATGGGTGATGTGTTATTTAAAGGCGGTGTAGGGCGTAGTGATTTTCCACGTGGTGATCATCAAGCGTTGATTTCTTCGATTAAAAATAAAGTATTGCCACTGGGTGATGATTATCACTTTATACCGGGTCATGGGCCAATGTCTGATCTGGGTCATGAGCGTAAAACTAATCCTTTCTTACAGGACGAGCAGCCTGTTTGGTAATCTTATAGGCCTTTAATTTGTGGATAGGCCAATAAAAAATGCCCCTCGTGCATCAAACAGAGGGGCATTTTCGTCATCGTAACTCTTTAATTGTTAGAGAATTAGATCACTTTAACGATAGCGTCACACAATGGAACCATGTTTTCAAGTGTTAAACCTGCAACGTTAATACGTCCAGAGCTAACAGCATAGATGCCAAATTCGCTACGTAGACGCTCTACCTGCTCTTTTGTCAACCCACTGAAGGAGAACATGCCATTCTGATTAATGATGAAGCTGAAGTCCTGTTTAGCACCTTTTTCTTCTAGTGTGTTAACTAGCAGCTGACGCATGCGTTTAATGCGTTCACGCATGGTGGTCAATTCTTGGATCCATTCAGCTTTTAGTGCTTCATCAGACAAAATAGTGGTAACAACTGCCGCACCATGTGCTGGTGGGTTTGAATAGTTAGCACGTATAACCGCTTTTGCTTGGCTAAATGCACGCTCTGCGTTGTCGCTATCTTTAGCAATAATAGTACAAGCACCGACACGTTCGTTGTATAAACCAAAGTTTTTCGAGTAAGAACTCGCGACGATCATTTCTGGGTTTTCTTTGGTAAAGATACGCAGACCTTCTGCATCTTCTTCTAAACCTTTTGCAAAACCTTGATAGGCAAAGTCAAATACTGGCAGTAAACCTTTCTCCGCACACAGTGTTGATAACTTAGCCCATTGCTCAGCGGTTGGATCAATACCCGTTGGGTTATGGCAGCAACCATGCAGAACAATCACATCACCAGCAACTGCTGAGGTAAGGCTGTTCAGCATACCCGCAAAATCCATACCGTGGTTTGCAGCATCATAATAATTGTAAGTTAGGACTTCTAACCCTGCGGCTTCAAAAATATTTTTATGGTTTGGCCAAGTAGGGTTGCTGATCCAAACACGTTTTGCATTGGTTTGGTTAGCGATAAAGTCAGCGGCGATACGTAGTGCACCTGTACCACCCGGAGCTTGTGCAGTACGAGCACGCTTAGAGGTGACAATTTCATGATCTTTGCCAAATAACAGCTCTTGGGTCACACGACCGAATTCTGGCATACCACTGATGGCAAGATAGTTTTTGGTGTTTTCGTTTTCTAGCAGGAATTTTTCTGCTTTTTTAACAGTGTCTAATACAGGGGTTTTACCTGATTCGTCTTTGTAGACGCCGATACCGAGGTTAATTTTATTATCGCGAGGGTCAGCGCGGAAACTATCAGCAAGGCCTAAAATAGGGTCAGCAGGGGCAGCAGTAATTTTTTCAAACATGTTGTCGATTCCAAAGCTCAGTTGTTAAGCCGAAAATGTTGAGTGCTCAGGTTAACGCGCAGAAAACAATTTGCCAACCGTTTTGCCAAAAATTGGCAAGATCTTGTGATATAGGTATAAATTGTATGCAATGTGACCAAAAATAGCACGAAAGGCAGTGTTATTGGGCTCTTTACTTATTTATCTAAAAATCTTCTCTTGAAGTCTAAAAAATGTTTATTGCGAGATTGTTCTGTTCGCGAAAAATCGATCCTTCTTATGAAAGGCGGTGGTCTATTCATTGAGCAACCTCGTTTTGTATCAGTTTTCTAGTGAGAAAACTGATCATCTTTTTTTTGAATGTACTTTCCATTATTCGCGGTTTTTTTTCTTTTTGAACTTGCGATACTGCTGAGTGTTTTAATCGAAAAGCATGCATTAGAGCCGTTTATTGCTAACAAAATAATGGAGTATCATTATGAAAAGTAAGATAAATAATGAATTAAATGAAGTGGCTAATAATACAGGAGCTATAGAGGGATCTGCTATACCAAAAGAGTTAGATATTGCACTACAGTCAGATGATGAAGTTGATTCACGTTCTTTACTGGTAAAAGCTTATGGTTTGGCGAATGATCAGTTTGCCAAAAAAGTAGGACCACATAGTGTAACAACTAATGCTGTAATTGGTGATTGCCGTGGGCTGATAGGTATTTTGGCTAAGTTGACTGTGCCCTTTGAAGGGCTTAAGTGTAATGATTCATTTCCATATGGATTTGGCAATCCTATTTCTACCAGCGTTTATTACCCATCGGATATTGAAAATCTTGAAAAGGTGCCGGTGATTAATTTTGTAGGCGGAATTCTATCAAATCAGGGGCATTACACTGAGATGATCAAACATTGGGCTAGCTATGGGTTTATTGTAGTTATTAGTTCTGATTTCATTAATTCAACACCAGCTATGCATTTACTGGGTTTTCTGTCCTTGAGCCAAATGAATCAAGACCCTAGCTCTCCTCTTTATGGGAAAATCGATTTTTCACATACTATTGTTGCAGGCCATTCGGCAGGAGGTCAGGCTGCGTTATTGACTGCAAGTTTATCCAATGAGCAATTGGGGATTATTGACTCAACTATTCGTGTATTAGGCACATTGTCTATTGAACCAGGCCCTTTAGCGCTTGGTGGTTATATTAAGAGCCCAACACTCATGTTGACTGGTATGGCTGATACAGTTGTGTCTCCTTTTACTTGGCCTCAATTATGGCAGTTATCGCTGATAAAAAAGGTGCCTGCGTGGGGGGCAACAGCACTGACAGCAACTCACTTCAGCCCAGTGAGAAAACTGGAAAGAAATGAGTTTGCTGGGATATCGACAGCATGGATGCTTTATATTGGTAAAGGGGATAAAAGTGCCAAAGCCTATTTTGTTGGTGAAGACTATAAGCTGGCAAAAGATAAACAATTTATCCAAAGTTTTCTAAATCCTTTGAGAGTTAGCCGTAATAAATTGGCAAAAGCGCTTAGCTGATAGCTGAAAATAGTTAAAGAAAGAGAGTGGTGTAGTATGGATGGACCCTATATTTAATAAGGTATTGTTTGATGGATAGCATTTTGTGGGCAATAAAAAAGCAACGCCGAAGCGTTGCTCTTCAAAACAGATTTCACTGCTATCTAAATTATTGTTTAAACAATAATTAGAATTGGTAGATCAGACCCAGACCAACTACGTTGTCTGTGTTGATGCCAGAGTCACGAGTGAAGTCGTTGTCTTTCAGCAGGTTGATTTTGTAATCAACAACTGCAGACATGTTTTTGTTGAAGTAGTAGTAAGAACCAACAGAAACATATTTAACTAGATCTTTGTTACCGTATGCACCTAGGTCTTTACCTTTTGATTGGTTATAACCGATAGATGGTTTCAGACCGAAATCGAACAGGTATTGAGCAACTAATTCAACGTTTTCAGTTTTGTTAGCAATAGTATCAGTAGAACCGTAGTGAGTAGTGTTCAGTGTTTGACCATACATTGCTGCTAAGTAAACATTGTTAGCGTCGAATTTACCACCAACGTTCCATGCTTGAGCACGATCACCACCAGCTGCGCTGTGGTCTTGTTGGTTAGTAGTACGTGCTGAGTTAGAGTAACCACCACCCAGTGATACGCCCCAACCTAAGTCGTAAGCTGCTGACAGACCGTAGCCGTCACCGTTGTTTTTGTAAGCTGCACCGTTTTTCGCGCCTGATTTGTTTTCGTCAGTGTTTTTGCCTTGATATTGCAGAGCAAAACTCAGACCATCAACATAACCAAATGCGTTGTTGTTACGGTAAGTTAACAGGTTACGGTTACGGCTAGTCATGTAAGTATCTGACTGAGCCATAGTGTCGCCGCCCCACAGTGGGAAAACGTCGGTCCATGCGTTCGTGTCATAGATAACACCGTAGTTACGGCCGTAGTCGATTGAACCGAAATCAGCAAATTTCAGACCAGCATATGCTAAACGGTTTTTGTTTTCGTTAGCATCTTCGCCTTTGTTAGTCTTAGTTTCCCACTCGAAACGACCGAAACCAGTCAGTTGGTCAGTGATTTGAGTGTCGCCTTTAACACCTAAACGAACGCGAGAATCGTCGCCATCTTCGCTTTTAGTATTGCCAGTATTGCCGCTGCCTTTACCGTCAGCGAAATAGTGACGAACGTCAACTTTACCGTAAACGTCTAATTTGTTGCCGTCTTTGTTGTATACTTCAGCTGCGTTTGCTGCGCCTGCAGCCAACAGAGCTGGGATAACCATTGCAAGAATATTGCGTTTCATCATTATTATTACCCTCATTGGTGTTATTCGGACACCTGCCACTGCCAAAAATAATTCGCAAAAATAATTGGAACTATTTATGAGAGATTAGTGTCGTCTATGTCGGCGTCCAGTGTTCCATTGCTAAATAAATTTATCTACCCTCAAAGTGCTACAAAAATAAAGATTCTGAAACAAATAGTAACAAGGTGTTTCTAAATGTAAAAAATAGACTATAAAGTAACCACTGGTATGACCAGTTTAAAAATAATTACAAAATTTAGGGAACTTTTTTAAAGGTGAAATTGAGCTTTTTTTGAACAGATTAGATAGACATAAGTAATAGATTTATCCGAAGAAAAGCGCAAAAATGATGAAAAAAACAGATTTTTCTTAGCTAAGGTAAATCGAGCTAATCAATAGACTATTTATTGAACTATGCAAACAATAGTGTGATGTAGCTAACAAATATTATAGAGGGAAGCAATAGGTGGGCCGAAATAATATCGGGCTATTTTTGTTAAAAAATAGCCCGATGAACAACATATCGCTAATAATTAGAATGCAGCATTTCTTGGTGTACGTGGGAATGGGATCACTTCACGGACGTTACCAACACCAGTCACATAGGCCACTAAGCGCTCAAAACCAAGGCCGAAACCTGAATGAGGCACGGTGCCGTAACGGCGTAGATCACGATACCACCAGTAATCTTCTTTATTCATACCCATTTCTGCAAGGCGCGCATCTAACCTATCTAGGCGTTCTTCACGTTGTGAACCACCAATGATTTCACCGATGCCAGGAGCCAGAACGTCCATTGCAGCCACCGTTTTGCCATCTTCGTTGAGACGCATATAGAAAGCTTTAATATCTTTCGGGTAGTTTTTAACAACAACAGGCGCTTTAAAGTGTTGTTCTGCCAAATAGCGCTCATGTTCAGAAGACATATCAACACCCCAGTAAACTGGGTTTTCGAATTTCTGGCCACAAGTTTCTAAGATTTTAATCGCATCGGTATAATCAACTTGAGCGAAATCTGAGCTCACAAAGTTTTCTAAGCGATTGATAACTTCTTTATCAACACGTTGAGCAAAGAACTCAAGATCGTCACGGCGTTCATCTAGTGCAGCTTTGAAGACAAACTTCAACATTTGCTCAGCCAGACCTGCAACGTCATCAAGGTTAGCAAACGCAACTTCAGGCTCAACCATCCAGAACTCAGCCAAGTGACGGCTAGTATTGGAGTTTTCAGCACGGAAGGTTGGACCAAAGGTATAGACTTTGCTCAGTGCGGTTGCATAAGCTTCACCGTTCAATTGGCCTGATACGGTTAAGAATGCTTCTTTGCCGAAGAAGTCTTCGCTAAAATCAACTTCACCTTTATCGTTACGTGGCAAGTTATTGTAGTCCAACGTTGAAACGCGGAACATTTCGCCTGCGCCTTCCGTATCTGATGCGGTGATAATTGGCGTCGAAACCCAAAAGTAGCCTTGCTCATCAAAGAAACGGTGTAGTGCTTGAGCGAGGGTATGGCGAACACGCGCAACAGCACCAATTAGGTTAGTACGTGGACGTAAATGCGCCGCTTCACGTAGGAATTCAACACTATGGCGCTTTGCTGCCATTGGATAAGTATCAGGATCTTCAACCCAACCAACCACTTTAACGGCGGTTGCCTCCATTTCAAAGGATTGACCTTGGCCTGGTGATTCTTTGACGATACCAGTCACTTCAACAGAGCAGCCTGTCGTCAAATGCAGTACTTCGTCGTTATAATTGGATAAATTATTATTGATGACAGCCTGTAATGGATTGAAGCAAGAACCGTCATAAACGGCGAGGAAAGAAAAACCAGCATTTGAATCTCTCCTTGTACGTACCCAGCCTTGAACGGTGACTTCGGAGCCAACCGCCACACGGCCTTGCAGTACATCGGCTACAGGCGCTACGATCATAAAAATTACTCTCTTTTATATAAACGAAATAAATAATGATATTTCCACTGCACTCACTAAGCATTTAAAGCTTATTTACAGGTCAGTGAACGTATTTGTGTTTCTGAAATGCGATATTTCAGAGTCGACTTTCTATGTTACTTGCCGTGGGGCAGGAAACAAGTAAAAAATCGCGCATTTGCACCAAAATGGACAAACAGATTAAGCTATAACTCAATTCACGTATTAATAGCAAGAAGAAGTGTATTTTTTGCGTGGCGCCCTGCGAACAGAGAAGGGCATCACGCAAGGCGGAAAAAGAGAACTAACAGGCTTTTTCCATTTTGGGTAGGTCAAACGCTTTACGTAACTGATTGACGAATTCATCATCCTCACAAATGGTTTTGCCTGGGCTATCAGAAAGTTTAGCGACAGGTTTGCCATTACATTCAACCAGTTTAATCACGATATTCAATGGAATAACGCTAGGAATATTGCAGGTTAATCGTGTACCAATACCAAACACAAGGTTGATACGTTTGTGGAAATAACGATAGAGCTCTAATGATTTTTGTAGATCGAGGCTATCAGAAAACACCAATGTTTTGCTCATTGGGTCGATACCTAGTTTTTCATAATGGGCAATCGCTTTTTCGCCCCATTCGATCGGATCACCTGAATCATGACGCAATCCTTGGTAGCGCTTCGCAAAATTGGCATCAAAGTCGCGCAAGAACGCATCCATGGTGATACAGTCGGTTAAAGCAATACCGAGCTGATCGGGGTATTCATCCAGCCAGCTTTGTAAGGCGGCGATTTGGCTGTTAGCTAACTCAGGGCTAATTTGTTGGTGTGCTTGGAACCACTCATGTGCTTGTGTCCCAACAGGGGAGAGTCCCAGTTCATGAGCTAGCTTATAGTTGCTTGTGCCAACAAGGTAAGGGAATTCCTTTTTGAGCATTGAGACAATAGCGGATTGTACATTATATGAAAAACGGCGACGGGTGCCGAAGTCCATTAATTTGAAGCGGCTAAGATCGATATGGTTTTCTTCCGCTTGGCTATAAAAAACAGTGAGTAATTTTTTCAGCTGCTTTACGGCGTCTTCATCAGTAATTTGTGGGTGTCTATTGCGCTGAACAATTTCACTGACAAGGGCAAGTAGGGGGACTTCCCACATAATGACCTCGACCCATGGCCCACTGATACGAATGGCTAAATGGCCATCATTCGTGGTCGAGATATCCACTTGTTCAGGTTTAAAGTGAAATTGTTTCAACCATACAAGGTAGTCTTCTTTAAAGAAAGGAAGGCGACTTAGATAATGGAATTCTTCCTCGGTGAGGGAGAGGTCTGCCATTAGTTGCACTTGTTGGCGGATTTCATTGGCATAGGCGCCTAAAACTTCACTACTACGGCAACGGAACTCGGCAACGACCGGAACTTGGCTGTAATGGTGAAACACGGCCTGCTGCATATGAAGCTTATAAGCATCAGTGTCGAGCAGTGATGTAATAATCGGGGTAGCGTCTAAATTCATGGCGCGCAGGCATCCTCGCGGAGCTATCTACTTATTAGCTAAATCGTTAAAGTTGGAAAAGTATACTCATTTTGTTAGAAGATAGAAGTCAAAATCATCGCCTAATGTTGATATCACATTTCCAATCAATCGACCCAAATGACGATATTATTTAACAAGCGTTAATATATGCATTGTGGGTCATTAAAGTCTGAAATGATACTAACACGTAATTTTCTATTTAACAGCGTTATAGCATCAACGAACAAACCAATTTTTAACAATTGTTGATACTAGAGTCTAGAAACGATGAAAATGGTTTTTCAAAGCCAAATTATAGGCAAGGGTGTCGTAGCAGCGTATAGTGTAAATACTCGTCATACTTCAAGTTGCAGCGCTTTTCGTTAAGACATAAGTGACTACGCTCATTCGCGGCAGTCACAGTGTTTGCTATGCTCCTAGCGACTCATTCACTTGTTGCTTGGCTGCACCTCGAATTATTTAGAGTATAAATAGAACAAAGAGAAAACTACGATATCGAATTTACGAATAAAAAGGTTACTTATGACCCAGTTGCGACAAGCGAAATATCGTCAGGACTATCAAGCACCTGATTATACCATCACAGAAATTGACCTTGATTTTAACCTTGATCCTGCAAAAACCATTGTTACGGCAGTAAGCCAAGTCAAACGGTTAAATGTTAACTCTTCTACCCTTGAACTGCATGGCGAAGACCTGCAATTAGTCAGTGTTGAAGTGAATGGGCAACCATGGGCTGATTATCAAGAGCAAGACAGTAAATTGGTGCTGTCATCGCTGCCTGAGTCTTTCACATTGCGTATTGTTAATGAAATCAGTCCTGAAAAAAATACGGCATTAGAAGGGCTATATGTTTCTGGTGATGCACTGTGTACACAGTGCGAAGCCGAAGGTTTCCGTCATATTACCTATTATTTAGATCGTCCTGATGTACTAGCTCGTTACACGACGACGATTACAGCAGAGCAGCAACGCTATCCTTATTTATTATCAAACGGCAACCGTGTTGCGGAAGGTATTTTAGAAGATGGACGTCATTGGGTTAAATGGCAAGACCCATTCCCAAAACCAAGCTACCTGTTTGCATTAGTGGCGGGGGATTTTGATGTTCTTCGGGATATTTTTATTACACGCACTGGCCGTGAAGTTGCTTTAGAGCTATTTGTTGATAAAGGCAATCTTGACCGTGCGCCATGGGCGATGCAATCGCTGAAAAATGCCATGAAATGGGATGAAGATCGTTTTGGTCTTGAATATGACCTTGATATCTACATGATCGTAGCTGTTGATTTCTTTAATATGGGCGCAATGGAAAACAAAGGGCTAAATGTTTTCAACTCAAAATATGTGCTTGCTAAAAATGAAACTGCAACAGACAAAGACTATTTAAACATCGAGTCTGTGATTGGTCATGAATATTTCCATAATTGGACCGGTAACCGTATTACTTGTCGTGATTGGTTCCAATTAAGCCTGAAAGAAGGTCTGACGGTTTTCCGTGATCAAGAGTTTAGTTCAGATTTGGGCTCTCGCTCCGTAAATCGGATCAATAACGTTAAAGTGATGCGGGCGGCTCAGTTTGCTGAAGATGCTAGCCCAATGGCTCACCCAATTCGTCCTGAGAAAGTGATCGAAATGAACAACTTCTATACTTTAACAGTATATGAAAAAGGTTCAGAAGTGATCCGCATGATCCATACGCTGTTGGGTGAAGAGATGTTCCAAGCAGGGATACAACTGTATGTTCATCGCCATGATGGTAGTGCAGCCACATGTGATGACTTTGTGCAGGCGATGGAAGATGCATCTAATGTTGACCTTTCATTGTTCCGCCGTTGGTATAGCCAATCAGGAACACCAATTCTCACTGTTCGCGATGAGTATTTTCCTGAGAAACAACAATATGTCTTGCATGTGAGTCAAATGACTCCGCCAACAGCGGATCAGTCAGAGAAGCATCCATTGCATATTCCATTAGATATTGAGCTCTATGGTGAAGATGGCGAGGTTATCCCATTAAAACACCTCGGTAGTGCAGTGAACTCTGTTTTAAATGTCACTCAAAAGTCCCAAACCTTTACCTTTGATGAAGTGACTAGCCGTCCTGTGCCATCACTGTTACGTGAGTTTTCAGCGCCAGTGAAATTAGATTACCCCTATAGTGATGAGCAACTCGCATTTTTAATGCAGCATGCGAGCAATGAATTCTCTCGTTGGGATGCGGCTCAACAGCTGATCAGCAATTACGTGAAAATCAACGTTGCTAATCACCAAGCAGGTGAAGCACTCGTTTTCCCTGAGCATGTGGTTGATGCATTCAGAGCGGTTTTATTGAGTGATAATATTGACCCTGCACTCGCAGCGTTGATTTTAACCTTACCTTCCGAAAATGAGATGGCTGAGTCTTTCAATGTCATCGATCCAGATGCTATCCATGTTGTTGCTGATTTTATTGCACATCAATTAGCGGTAGGTATGGCTGACGAATTTTTAGCGATTTATCAATCAATCCAAATTGATGGTTATCGTGTTGATCATCAAGATATCGCTAAACGTGCATTACGTAATGTGTGTTTGCAATACATTGCTGCAGGGGATGATCAGGCGCTTGCTGATAAACTGGTTTCTAACCAATTCCACGGTGCAGATAACATGACGGATTCACTTGCGGCATTGACTGCGGCGAGCGAATCTCAATTACCTTGTCTGGCTGAGTTAATGGCTGAGTTTGATGAACGTTGGCACCATGATGGCTTGGTAATGGATAAATGGTTTACTCTGCAAGGAACTCGCCCAGCAGCAGATGTACTGAAAACAGTTCGTGGCCTGTTAGAGCATCGTTCTTTCACTATGAGTAATCCAAACCGTGTTCGTTCATTGGTTGGTGCATTTACCTCAGGGAACCCAGCGGCATTCCATGCATTAGATGGTAGTGGTTATCAGTTCTTATATGAAATTTTAGTTGATTTGAATACACGTAATCCACAAGTGGCCTCACGACTCATTGAGCCTCTGATCCGTTTGAAACGTTTTGATGAAAAACGTCAAGGTTTGATGCGTAACACGTTAGAGCAATTGAAAGGTTTAGATAACCTTTCTGGTGATTTATTTGAGAAAGTGACTAAAGCACTTGAAAGCTAAATGAGTTTAATTTTTTAGCCAATACTAATAGCCCCTGATGATCATTTTCAGGGGTTATTCTTTAAAATCAACCGTTAATAACAATCTGATATTGACAGTCATTGGCTGTTAAACTGACGAACAAACAATAAATTGATCTTTTCATAGATAAAACTAGCTCAGATAGGGTAATCTATGTCGCGTTTTATTGGATGAAAATGTATCCCAGTTAAAAATAGTCTTGGCAAAATTAAATTTTGGCGAGTGTTTTGACGCGCGGAGCATTGTGTCTTTAATCGCTAATAGGTTATCAGATATGCTATATCACCTTGCCCGCAAGGCTCTATTCCAGTTTGATCCAGAAAAAGCTCATGAACTGACGTTTCGCCAGCTCCAGCGTTTGAATAATTCCCCACTTAAATGTCTTCTCCGTCAATCTGTCGCTACTAAACCAGTTCAATGCATGGGGTTATCATTTAAAAACCCGCTTGGGTTAGCCGCAGGTTTAGATAAAGACGGTGAATGCATTGATGCCTTTGGTGCAATGGGATTTGGGTTTGTTGAGATAGGTACGGTGACACCTCGGCCTCAATCAGGTAATGATAAACCTCGATTATTCAGGCTAGTAGAGGCGGAAGGATTGATTAACCGTATGGGCTTCAATAATAAAGGCGTAGATAATTTAGTTGAGAATGTGAAGAAATCAACTTACGGTGGCGTGATTGGAATTAATATTGGTAAAAATAAAGATACGCCAGTTGAGCAAGGAAAAGATGATTATTTAATTTGTATGGATAAGGTTTATAACCATGCAGGTTACATCGCTATTAATATTTCATCACCAAATACACCGGGTCTACGCACATTGCAATATGGTGAAGCATTAGATGATTTATTAAGTGGAATTAAACAGAAGCAATTGGAATTACAATCAAGACATCAAAAGTATGTTCCTGTCGCTGTCAAAGTTGCTCCTGATTTAACAGAAGAAGAAATAATACAGGTAACCGATAGTTTAGTTCGCCATAATATTGATGGTGTTATTGCGACGAATACCACATTAGATCGTTCTTTAGTTCAAGGGTTAAATCATTGCAACGAAGCAGGTGGTTTAAGTGGGCGTCCTGTGCAGCTAAAAAGCACCGAAGTAATTCGAATAATTTCTCGTGAGTTAAATGGTAAATTACCGATTATTGGTGTGGGTGGAATTGATTCATTAACTTCTGCTAGGGAAAAAATGGAAGCAGGGGCTTCATTAATCCAAATTTATTCAGGTTTTATATATAATGGGCCAAAATTAATAAAAGATATTGTGAACCATATATAGTTAACTGTAAATTTACCTAAAGGGGGCTTTATTTGTGCCCCCTTTTCTTTTATATTGTTATTGAGTCGTTATTTTGTACTCATAATAGTTCTGGTTGTGGTATAGCGAGCTAGATTTAGAATAGTCATATTGAGCATTTCTTCTAGGCTGTTTGATTGCATTCATTGCATCTATGATTTAAGTGCTCATTTTTATGGCTGCTACACCTCGAATTATTTAGAGTTATAAAATGTTTTTTACCGATAAATCACAAAGGGTTCGTATATGAAAATAAAACCCGATGATCATTGGCGTTGGTATTTTGATCATGACCACGATAGGGTGATGTTAGATCTCGCCAATGGCATGATATTTCGTTCATGTTTTCCTGCAAAAATGCTCACTGCATTTGCTCGCGCTGAAATGCCATTTAGTATTGAAGATGCAGGGGAGTTTTATATATTCGATGAGCAAGCAAAAAGACTCAATCTATCTAATGAAGAAAGAGCAGAGTTAGTTTTAAATAGCTTGGTTGCGTTTCGTTTTTTAAAGCCTCAAATGCCAAAGAGTTGGTATTTTTCTTCCTCCCATGACATGGCTGCCCCAACCCAAGGGCAACTGGTTCAGGTCTGTTTAGAAAATACCAATAATGTTGCGACTTTTATTATTGCCGAAGCTGGTGCTTCTGCAAGTTTATGTTTACTCGCAGAGGCTCAATTAGAATTGCCGGATCGTAAATTGCGTTTTTGTGATCCAATTAAGATCATGAACGATCGCATGAGGCATTATAAGCGTAAGTCGAGTGCCCTGCTATATGGGAAAGTGATGTAGCTAATAGATCTCCCATGATCGTTTTGTGATTAAATAGTAATGTTATGATCGATAAAACCATCATTAAAATAATAATTAATTTATGATGGCTCAATGATTTATTTTAAAGATAATTTAATTGCACTTTTCGGAATACAGCTACACGCTAATATATAGCCATTATCTTTAATTGCACTTTGTTTTAATGGTGTGACTTCACCTTCAATCAGCTTTATTTGGCATTTACCACAAATCCCAGCGCGGCATGAATAAGGTATTGATACGCCTTTTGATTCAAGCTGTTCAAGGATAACCTCTTGATTGTTTCCTTCATATTCTTTGTGTTCAAAAGTCATCGTCACCGTACTTAGTGGTGTTGTTGTGATAGGTTTAACTTCAGTTTCTCTTTCTCGAGGGATATATTGGTTCGGCTGCTTTGTTTCAAGCACTGTCACGGTGTCACCAACACGTATAATACCTGTATTCTTGATGACCACGTTTTGCCCGAAATCGACATCGCCATTTTCACGAGTACGGAAAGTTTGTAAGGTTGCTAGCGGTTCACTGTTAGGGTGTTTGATGCCTTTTTCTGGGCTAACAGTGGTTAGAATACAACGACTACAAGAACGATCTAAACTAAAGACAACATCACCGATCTGGATCGTTTTCCAAGTATCTTCTTCGAAAGGTTTTGCACCAGTGATAATCAAATTACCGCGAAATTGTTCGAGCTTAACACTCGCAGGGCAACGCCTTTGCAGTTCTTGAACTGAAGCTTCGTTAATCAATAAAAATGGATAGCCATCAGCAAACGACATCGGCACTTCAGGCATGGTTTTGACCCGACGTGACAGCTGGGGGCTTAACCAGCGAAGTTGCACTGGTTCATCAAAATAGCCACTTAACCAAGTATTGATGGCTTCTGGAGCAATCAGTGCGTGAAAATGATTACCCCAAACTTCAGTTGGGCTCTGATTCTGATCAAAGTCCTGATACAATACCGTCACACTTTCACCATCTGGCGCTTTGAGATACAGGCCATTATTTAACATTGCTGGTGTAAATAGTAACATTTGAGGGTATTTTCTTGCGGTGATGAATTTACCTTCAGGCGTTGTTACCATAAAATTGCGATCAAATATTAACCCACTGGAATCTGCGTAGGCATGGGATAGTCGGATCCCTCTCATAGACTTGACTGGGTGTGTATAAAGGCGCGAAAGCGTTATCATTTTTTAATCCTTATAATTGTTGCAGAGCAACTTTATGACAAGTGCATAAGATTAGCTATAATGCGCAACAATTTTTCATCCAAATTGGTAAAAAATACTATGAATTCTCTGTTTGCCAGCACAGCTCGTGGCCTAGAAGAACTACTGAAATCTGAATTAGAGGCTCTGGGCGCTAGCCAGTGCAAAATCGCACAGGGGGGCGTTCACTTTCAGGCTGATGAACGGGTGATGTATCAGAGTCTGCTGTGGAGCAGGCTGGCATCCCGTATCTTATTACCATTGAATGAGTTTGATGTTTACAGCGACTTAGACCTGTACCTTGGTGTACAGGCTATCGATTGGACAGAAATTTTCTCCGTTGATGATACCTTTTCGGTCCATTTTAGTGGAACTAACGAAGAAATTCGTAATAGCCAATATGGTGCATTAAAAGTCAAAGATGCCATTGTAGATTGCTTTGTTCGCAAAATAGATCAGCGCCCAGATGTTGCACGTCAGCAACCTGATATTCGTGTTAATGTGTATCTTAATAAAGAAAAAGCCAGTGTTGCACTCGATCTCAGTGGTGATTCACTACATATTCGTGGTTATCGTGATTTAGCAGGGCAAGCACCATTAAAAGAAAACTTAGCGGCAGCGATTATTAACCGTTCTGGTTGGCAAAAAGGCACGCCACTTGTCGATCCAATGTGTGGTTCAGGAACATTAGTGATTGAAGCGGCTATGATAGCGGCTGATAGAGCGCCGGGTTTACATCGTGAACACTGGGGTTTTTATGCATGGTCAAAATATAACCCTGAACTCTGGCGTGAGTTGACAACTGAAGCGCAAGTTCGTTTCCGTCAAGGCTTAAAAGAAACTACATCACGTTTTTATGGCTTTGATATTGATAAACGTGTTCTTGATATGGCGCGTGCTAATGCACGTAGAGCAGGGGTGCAAGAGCTGATTAGCTTTAACCAAGGCGATGCAGCGATGCTGGAAAATCCAGTCAAAACAGAAGTCAAAGGTACCATTCTCAGTAACCCACCTTATGGTGAGCGTCTAGAAAGTGAGCCAGCGCTGATTGCTTTACATAGCCAATTAGGCCGAGTGGTCAAAGCACGTTTTCCAGGTTGGCGTTTATCAATTTTCAGTGGTTCACCTGAACTGTTAAGTTGCCTGCAATTACGTTCCGAACGTGAATTCAAAGCGAAAAATGGTCCGTTGGATTGTGTACAAAAAAATTATCTATTAGCTGAAACACCATCAGAAACTGTTGGTGAAATTTCACCTGATTTTGCCAATAGACTGCGTAAGAATCATAAAAAACTCAGTAAATGGGCAAAACAACAGGGGGTTGATTGCTATCGTGTCTACGATGCTGATTTACCTGAATATAACGTTGCTGTCGATATCTACGGTGAGAAAGTGGTTGTTCAGGAATATGCACCACCAAAAACTGTCGATGAACGAAAAGCACGCCAGCGCCTCTTTGATGTGATCACTGCAACGATGAATGTTTTACAGCTTTCATCAAATCAGTTGATATTAAAAACACGCCAACGTCAAAAGGGTAAACAGCAATATGAAAAATTGGCTCAAAAAGATGATTTCTTTTTAGTCAATGAATACAACGCGAAAATGTTGGTTAACTTAACTGATTATTTGGATACGGGTCTCTTTTTAGATCACCGTATTGCGCGTCGTACGTTAGGGCAAATGAGTAATGGCAAAGATTTTTTAAACCTGTTCTGTTACACAGGATCAGCAACAGTACATGCTGGGCTTGGTGGCGCGAAAAGTACCACTTCTGTTGATATGTCACGCACTTACTTGGAATGGGCTGAGAAAAACTTGCAAGCAAATGGCTTAACTGGCCGTCAGCATCGTTTGATCCAGGCTGATTGTTTGAATTGGTTAGCAAACAGTGATGAGCAGTTTGACCTGATCTTTATTGATCCACCAACGTTTTCAAACTCAAAACGTATGGATGGTACCTTTGATGTACAGCGTGATCACATTCAATTGATCACTCATTTAAAACGTTTGTTACGTAAAGGCGGAACCGTTATGTTCTCCAACAACAAGCGTGGTTTTAAAATGGATCTCGAGGCACTCGCTGAGTTAGGGCTACAAGCAGAAGAAATTACCGCCAAAACTCGCTCAGAAGACTTTGCTCGAAACCGTCAGATTCATAACTGCTGGCTAATTCGCCATGCAGCGTAAAGGATAATATCAATGGCTTTAATTAATTTGTCAGGCGCATACCTTGCATTTAGTGATGCGCCTTTATTGGATAATACTGAACTTCATATTGAAGAAAACGAACGTGTTTGCTTAGTAGGTCGTAATGGCGCGGGTAAGTCGACGTTAATGCGAGTGTTGACAAAAGAGCAGCCGCTTGATGACGGTCAGCTTCTTTATCAACAAGATTTGATTGTGGCACGATTACAGCAAGATCCTCCACGTAATGTTGAAGGGACGATTTTTGACTTTGTCGCAGAAGGTGTTGCGGAGCAAGCTGGTTATCTTAAAGACTACCATCATGTTTCTAAATTGGTTGAAGAAGACCCGAGCGAAAAGAATTTAAATAGACTTGCTGAACTACAAGATGTGTTGGATAACTTAAATCTATGGTTATTGGATGCTCGTATTAGCGATGTTTTGAAAAAACTCGATCTACCTGCGGATGCACAGCTTTCTTCATTATCAGGTGGTTGGTTACGTAAAGCCGCATTAGGGCGTGCTTTAGTGAGTAATCCACGTGTGTTATTCCTTGATGAACCAACCAACCACTTGGATATCGAAACCATTTTATGGTTAGAAAACTTTTTGAAAGATTTCCAAGGTAGCATTGTCTTTATTTCGCATGACCGTTCATTTATTCGCAACATGGCAACGCGTATTGTTGACCTTGACCGTGGAAAATTAATGTCTTGGCCGGGTAACTATGACAATTATCTGATTGCGAAAGAAGAATCACTACGCGTTGAAGAGATGCAAAATGCAGAGTTCGATCGCAAGTTAGCACAAGAAGAGGCTTGGATCCGCCAAGGTATTAAGGCAAGACGTACACGTAATGAAGGGCGTGTTCGTGCTTTGAAAGCATTGCGTGTTGAGCGCTCAGAGCGTCGAGAAGTATTAGGCAGCGCTAAAATGCAGGTAGAAGAAGCCGCGCGTTCAGGGAAAATCGTTTTTGAACTAGAGAATGTTAATTATCAAATCGACGATAAGGTACTAGTGAAAGACTTTAGCGCGCAAGTTTTGCGTGGCGACAAAATAGCATTAGTTGGGCCAAATGGTTGCGGTAAAACCACGTTACTTAAACTGATGTTAGGTGATTTAAAAGCGAGTAGCGGTAGAGTGCATTGCGGTACTAAGTTAGAAGTCGCTTACTTTGATCAGCACCGTGCGGCGCTTGATCCCGATAAAACCGTGATGGATAACCTTGCTGAAGGGAAGCAAGAGGTGATGGTAAATGGTAAACCACGCCATGTGTTAGGTTACCTGCAAGACTTTATGTTCCCGCCAAAAAGAGCAATGACACCTGTTCGTGCATTATCAGGTGGAGAGCGTAATAGGCTATTATTGGCTCGGTTATTTTTAAAACCAAGTAACTTATTGATACTCGATGAGCCAACTAACGACCTTGATGTTGAGACATTGGAGCTGCTTGAAGAGCTAGTGGATAGTTATCAAGGTACTGTTCTACTCGTCAGCCATGACCGTGAATTTGTTGATAATAGCGTAACAGAGTGCTGGATTTTTGAAGGCAATGGCGTGATCAACCGTTACACGGGTGGCTACTTTGATGCTCAGCAGCAAAAAGCACAAACCGTGAGTTTGAAAAATTCACAACCGAGTAAAATAGCGGACGAAGACAAATCGCTGAAGGGAAAAGAACCTGCAAAGCGAAATAATAAGATAAGCTATCATTTACTACGTGAACTAGAACAATTACCATCGAAGCTGGAACAACTTGAAGGTGAAATCGAAGCACTGCAAAACACCGTAGGTGATGCGGACTTCTTTAATCAACCTCATGATGTGACCGAAAAAACCTTGAGTGCGTTGTCTCAAAAAGAGCAAGAGTTAGAACAAGCATTCGACCGTTGGCAAGAGCTTGAACTATTGAAGAATGGATAGTTCTCACACTAGGAAATAAAAGGGGCGGATCACCTTGTGCTCTCATGAGTCTCACGAACATGTGCTGTGTACACAGTGCGACATGCTTGTTGCGGTGCCTGAATTAGAACAGGGCACCAAAGCGACCTGTCCACGCTGCCATACGACGCTTGTTTCAAAGTGGCGATACCCGTATAAGCAACCTGCAGCATATGCATTTAGCGCGTTAATTATGTTGTTCGTTGCCTGTTTGTTCCCATTTGTCAAAATGAGTGCGGCAGGTATTGAAAATGAGATCTCAATTTTTCAAATTATTGAGATCATCGCAACAACTCGTTATAGCGGGTTAGCGCTGTTTTTCTTGTTTTTTTCACTGGTGATCCCCGCATTTTGTATGGTGACCATCATTCTTTTGGGGCTACAAGTCCATATTCCTAAAGGTCTTAAAGTGGGGATCAGCCGCATATTGTTCCAAATGAAATCATGGTGCATGGCGGAAATCTTTTTAGCAGGTGTGTTGGTTAGCTTTGTTAAATTGATTGCTTATGGTGATATTGGTGTTGGGTTGAGCTTTTTGCCATATTGTTTATTTTGTATGTTGCAAGTTAGGGCGTTTCAATGCCTTGATAGGCACTGGTTATGGAATAAAATTGAAGCGGCCCCAAAACTAAACCAAAAGCTTGAGGTGGGTAAAACTGGTATTAGCCAAAATCTAAGATTATGTCTGGTTTGTACGGCTATTTTACCCGCAGAACAATCACAATGTTCGCGCTGTCACGCACGCGGTCACGTGCGTAGACATCAGAGCATACAGTGGACTGTTGCTCTGTTATTGACCTCATTCCTCCTTTATATTCCTGCAAATGTGTTGCCCGTGATGACAACCAATATGCTAGGCAGTGATATGGATTCAACCATTATGGATGGGGTGATTTTGCTATGGGGTGATGGTTCATATCCTGTCGCACTCATTATTTTTATTGCCAGTATTATGGTTCCATCACTGAAAATGATCGGTATTGCGTGGTTATGTCTTGATTCGCAAGGCTACGGTAATCGAGATCCACATCGTATGCATTTTATTTATGAGCTAGTGGAGTATGTAGGACGTTGGTCAATGATTGACGTTTTTGTGATTACCATTTTGGCCGCACTGGTTCAAATGGGCCAATTGATGAGTATAGTCCCTGCACAGGGCGTTATTTTCTTCGGTGTCGTCGTTATTTTAACGATGTTTGCTGCGATGACCTTTGATCCTCGATTGACATGGGATCGCTGCGAAAAGAAAAATGCGGTAAAAGCTGTTGAACAAGAAGGAGCCATTGGGTGAGTGAACATGAAGCACCACAGGCTAATGCCAAAGTCAGTAAACTGAAGAGTTGGTCACCCGTTTGGGTGATCCCCATTGTCACTGTTTTAATCGGTGCGTGGATCCTGTTTTATCACTTCAGCCACCAAGGGCCTGAAGTCACATTAATTACCTACAATGCGGAAGGCATTGAAGCAGGTAAAACTAAAATTAAGAGTCGCAGTGTTGATATTGGTATTGTTGAAAGTGTGACCCTAGATGATAATTTTAGCCGAGTGGTGATCAAAGCGCGTCTGAATAGTGATATGAAAGACTTGCTACGTACCGACTCCGCTTTTTGGATTGTTAAACCAACGATTGGGCGTGAAGGGGTTACGGGGCTGGGAACCTTGCTTTCAGGGGTTTTCATTGAGTTACAGCCGGGGCGTGCGACAAAAGAGCACAGTGAATTCACCTTATTAGATGCACCGCCATTAGCTTCTCCTGATGCGAAGGGGATCCGTGTGGTATTAGTCAGTGATAGAGCAGGGCAACTCAATGCAGGTGACCCTGTATTGTTTAGAGGCTATCGTGTTGGTTCGGTTGAAACTAGCGATTTTGATATGAAAAATCGTGATATGCGTTATCAACTGTTTATTAATGCACCTTATGACAAATTGATTAGTTCAAATGTTCGTTTCTGGAAAGACAGCGGCATTGCATTTGATATGTCATCGCAAGGGATCCATGTTGAGTTAGGCTCCATTGCCACGTTACTGACAGGTGGTGTCAGCTTTGACGTACCACAAGGTTGGGTTCCGGGTGAAGGCGTTAAAGAAAACAGCGAATTTAAGCTTTTTGATAATCAAAGCAGTATCCAAAATTCCCTGTATACCGAGTATCAAGACTTTGTCCTGTTTTTCTCTGATTCTGTGCGTGGCTTACAGCCGGGTGCACCGGTGGAGTTCCGTGGGATCCGCTTAGGTACAGTGGCACAAGTTCCATTCTATACTGAAGGGCTTGATCAGAAGTTAGATAATGATTTCCGCATACCTGTACTTATTCATATCGAACCAGAGCGTTTTGCTAAAGACGTTGGAGCTGATTTCAATCTGAAAAATGAACTGAACTTGGCGATGAAAGATGGATTGCGTGCTTCATTAAAATCAGGGAATTTACTTACTGGCGCACTGTTTGTTGATCTTGATTTTGTTCCTAATGTATCTGAATACAAAGGGCCAGATAAGGTGGCTGGTTATAAAATTATTCCTACGACCAGTGGTGGCTTAGCGCAAATTCAGCAAAAAGTGATCTCTGTGCTGGATAAAATCAATAGCATGCCAATTGAGCCAATGTTGAATCAAACGACACAAACATTAGCGGAAGGGCAAAAAACTATTAAAGAAGCGCAGGTCATGCTTTCTGAGCTGAATAAAGTGATGGGCAGTAAAGAGTTCCAGAACTTACCGCAAGATCTACAAAAGACCTTAAATGAAATGAACCGTGCAATGCAAGGGTTCCAACCAGGGTCACCTGCTTATAATAAGATGGTTGATAATATGCAGCGCTTAGATCAGGTTCTGAGGGAAGTTCAGCCACTACTGCGTACTTTGAATAACAAGAGTAATGCTTTGGTATTCGAAGCTGAGCCAACGAAAGATCCTGTGCCTAAAGGAGTGAAAAAATAATGCGATATTTGCTATCGATATTGGTTTTAATGTTGGCTGCTTGCAGTAGCACCCCTGAAAAAATGTACTATCAATTGCCGGTGAAAGCACCGGCAACACAAGCAGCGGTGGTGATGGGGCAGCAAAACCAAGTTTGGTTGCAGCGAGTGATGTTAGCTGATGTTTTGACATCGAATGGTATCACTTACCAAACATCCGATGTCAGCTACAGCAATGCCAGCTCGCATTTATGGGCCAGTCCATTAGAACAGCAACTTGGTCAAACGATGGTAAGTGAATTATCTTCAGCACTACCGGGGCGTTTGGTTTCACTACAGCCACTGCAAAACTCACCAGATATACTGGATATTACGTTGACAAGTTTCAATGGTCGTTATGATGGGAAGGTATTAGTTCAAGGGTTCTGGACGCTATCTCACGGTAAAGAAGTGGTGCGTCGTAATTTTGATATCCAATTGGAGCAAAAAGAAGATGGCTACCCTGAATTAGTTCGCACTTTAGCGAGTGGTTGGCAGCAGGTTGCCGATGAAATCGCGAAAGAGGTTAGCAAGCTGTAGTTAACCCTCTGCGTTTCGAAGTATAACGAGTATATATAAGTACACCTCATGTTTTAATATAACTGAGGTGTATTTTTTTGTCTGACTATTCAATAGCTAACTACCCATATATGGATTTTTTTACAAAGATAATTATAACTATATTATTAATATCAGATAGTTGTCTTTTTTTGAAAACCTAAGTCACATTTATAGCATTTATGACATTTATATGAAATTCTTTACTTGATTTTCTCGTCGCTCAGCGGTATTTCTATAGTGTACCTAAATGAAATGATCCCCAAAAAAACTTCGAGTGCCATTAGCGGTAAGCGAAGCTATCTAATAGGAACATCAGCAAGGTAACTAAGCATATTTTAACTGCTAGCTCGAAGTCTCTGGGGCCTAGGTGCTGTTTTCTTTTCCATTTAATCGATGAGGGAAGTAAGGCATGAAAAGACAGAAACGAGACCGTTTAGAAAGAGCATTATCAAGAGGTTATCAAGCAGGTATTGCAGGGCGTTCAAAAGAGTTATGTCCCTATCAAGCTGTGGATGCACGTTCGCATTGGTTAGGAGGTTGGCGTAAGGCCATGGAGGACAGGGCAATTCTTTCTGCATAGCCTTTTTGAGAGAGTGCAGAAAAACGTACTTACCTGTTAGAAGATCCGATTTAAAAAACGGTTTTTTTAATCCCCCCTTAAAACAATTTTTAAACCTCCGCAAAAGCGGAGGTTTTGGCATTTAGAGCTTAATACGGAATTAGAACGCGCTGGTATCTTTAAATAAGCCGACTTTTAAATCATTAGCGACGTAAATAACTTTACCATCAACTAATACTTCACCATCAGCAAGACCCATAATCAATTTACGGTTAATCACGCGTTTGAAATTGATGCGATAAGTGACTTTTTTAGCAGTTGGAAGAACTTGACCTGTGAATTTAACTTCACCTACACCAAGTGCACGTCCTTTGCCTTCGCCGCCGAGCCAGCCAAGGTAGAAACCAACTAATTGCCACATTGCATCAAGGCCCAAGCAACCTGGCATTACTGGGTCATTAACAAAGTGACAGCCAAAGAACCATAAGTCTGGATTGATATCCAACTCAGCTTCAACATAACCTTTATTAAAGGCGCCGCCATCTTCAGTCATTGTAATGACGCGATCCATCATCAACATATTGCCAGAGGGTAATGGAGGCCCATTTTCACCAAATAATTCGCCTCGTCCAGAAGCTTCTAAATCAGTTTTTGTGTAGGAACTTCGTTTATCAACCATGTTCTTCTGATAGCCTTAATTAAGAGTAAGGATACAGGATAGCTTACACTTGTACGCTGAACAACTCCGATCTGATATTTTTTTACTCAGCCGAGCCATTTTAGGAACCAAGGAAGTTTTGGTTTTTCTGGCGAATTTGCTTGATTTATGCGCTCTTGGATTAGAGCTAACAAGTGTACGTTGTCGCCCTCAACTTGTTGCTCAAAATAAGGTTGTCGAGTGAGCAATGTGATTGCTTGAGCAACATGTTCAACCGGCCAAATATGAAATTGGCCTTCTTTAACTGAATTCACGACAGTTTCATTGGTGCATAGATGGCGAACATTTGCCATCGGAATGATCACCCCTTGATTCCCAGTTAGCCCCCGTTTAGCACAAATATCATAAAAACCCTCGATCTTCTCATTAACGCCACCAATAGGCTGGACATAACCGAACTGATCAACCGCGCCAGTCACGGCAATTTGCTGATCGATAGGCTGAAGAGCTAATGCGCTGATAAGTGCACATAATTCAGCTAGTGAAGCACTATCACCATCTACCTCGCCATATGATTGCTCAAAAACAATTGATGCTGAGAATGGCTGAGGCTGTTCTAATTTTAGCTCATAATTTAAATAGGCTTGCATGATCATCATGCCTTTGGCGTGAATATTTCCACCAAGCTCTGCTTTACGTTCCACATCAACGAATTCACCGTCACCTAAATGGGCAACACAGGTAATACGAGAGGGCTCACCAAGGGCTTCTGGGTAGCCTGGATACTGTAAAACAGATAACCCGTTAATCTGACCAATGACTTCGCCTTCTGTTTTGATAAATACTTGCTCTTGCAATATATCATCTTGAGAACGTTCAGAAAGGAAGCTGTGACGCCATAAACGGTTTTCTACCGCTTGGTTAAATGCAGCATTGCCCATGATATTATTTGCTTGATAATGAGATGCGTCAGTTAACCTGCGTGTTAACCACAAGGTATCAAGTGGCAGATTAAATTTGTCTTCACAAAAACGAGTCGCTTGCTGAATAAAAGCAGGCCAGCCATCAGCGCTGACCTCAGGAAGCTGATTTGCGACAATAATTGACTTGATATAACGCATCCATAACGTCAATTGTTCTTCATCATCAAAGAACATAACGGGTTCATATTCACCGTAGAGAGCACTATCAAATAAGTCTGAATGAGTATATTCAAACTCTTCAAGCTCAAGCCTATCGCCAACGATGATCAGTTTTAGATCAAGTGGTTGTGGCTCGATCTCGATTGGAAGAGGCTGATTATCAGAAAATGGTAACCATTCCAGCTGGCGATTAGCCACCATGTTCTGTAACCTTTGCCACATCAATGGTTGAGAAACAAGAGCGGATGCTGACAAAATTAATACACCACCATTAACATGGTGTAATAGCCCTGGAACGAGGTGCATCGATGGCGTAACGTAACCAAATAGCTGTTCAGGCTCAATCCAATGGCGGTAGGCGATATTCGTACGGCTTGAGAAGCGCCCATTGATTTCAGAGCACCATTTGAAGGTTTGTTGATTATCGGTAAGTTGATAGTCACCATTAATTGGCGAAAAATGTGTCAGTAAGGGGCTGATTGCCTCGGCAAATGTCTGTAGATAACCTTCACTTTCATCGGACTTGATAAACATGAATCGAGTCCTTGCGTTTTCTTTAATGAAACGCTCAATGCTGTCAAACAGCCTTGGTTGAATTTCTGACAAAAGAGCAGGTGTCAGGGTATCTGAAGAGACAAAATTCGCCTGATACGGCGTTAAGTCGGGGGTTAGGCCTTGCCATGTTAGTTCTTGACTGATCACTATAATTTTTCTGCTATTAATATGATTATAAGTAAAATGCCTGTCGGTGAGCAGGGCGCGTGTGCCTGAATCTTGTTTGGATATTTTACATTGTTTTCAGGTCAATTTGTTACCCATTGGGCAAGGTTGCTATATTAGCGTTTGAAAGCCAATCTTGCAGCAATAATTGTCGAATTATCGGTTAGAATAAAGAAAATAGCAGTACTACGGGAAACGACATTGGCCATGTTAAGCCAATGAGGAGTGCACTGAGTAATCTCATTAAAATATTAGGGTCTTTTGTTAGGAGTAGTGTTATAAGAGCAGAGCATACACCGCCTATCCCGTATACTAGGAGTATGCATTCAAATGTGGACATGCTAATTCATTAAATTGTTAACAGATGACGGCGGATTGTACACTATTTTGTGCTTAGTTGTTATCTTCTTTGTGAATATTAAGTTGATCACCGCGGTTTGATTGTGCACTCTACTCGAAAATTGCTAATATAGAATTAGGTTTGATATTCGCCGGGAAAATATATGAAATATCAGCAGCTTGAAAATCTGGAATGTGGCTGGAAATGGGAATATTTGGTAAAAAAGTCCAGAAGTGGTGAAACAATTACCCGTTACATCGAAAGAAGTGCGGAAGAAGAAGCCATTGTATCATTACTGAAGATGGAAAACCGACCCACGGATGTTTTAAAGTGGATTTCACTGCATATGGATCCGCAACTGGATAACCGGATGAAACAAAGCATTCGAGCTCGGCGAAAACGTCACTTTAATGCAGAGCATCCACATACTCGAAAGAAATCAATCGACCTCGATTTTTCTGTGTGGCAGCGTTTGTCTAATCTTGCCGTAAAGCGCAATAAAACTTTATCTGAGACGATCATTCAGTTGATCGAAGATGCTGAGCATAAAGATAAGTATGAAAGCCAAATGAGTTCATTAAAACAAGATCTTCAAGCTATCTTAGGGAATGGAAATAGTAAAATATAATTTTTAAGATCATGATAAGGTGATGCGAGGATCATCGATGATCGCGAAATGTTAATATCGTGTCGTTATCTTTTCTCTCAATCCTATTGTATATCGCTTTTTACCTAATATGTTCACCAATGCTGAAGTTAAAAGACAAAAAAAACCCCATCGAAATGGGGTTTTAGTATTCAGTCCGAAATTCTAACTAGGGCTAAGAATTAAGCGCCTGGTTGAGCAACAACTTCAGTTGTACCTTGAATTTCGATTTCAACGCGACGGTCTGGAGCCAGACACTCGATCAGAGCTGCACGGCCTTTAACGTCGTCACATTTGTTACCAGTTACTGGATCTTCTTTACCACGACCTTCAGCAGCGATTGCGCTTGCTGGAACGCCTTTAGATACCAGGTAATCAACTACTGACTGAGCACGTTTTTGTGACAGTGGCAGGTTGTAGTTTTGTGAACCGATACGGTCTGTGAAACCAACAACCAGTACGCGACCTTGAGTTGGGTCGATGCTGCTCAGTTCGTTATACAGTTCGTTCAGTGCTTGCTGACCTTCTGGCTTCAGAGTTGCTTTGTTGAAGTTGAACAGAACGTCTGAACGCAGAGTAAAACGCTTGTTCTCAACAACTGGAGCTGGAGTTACAACTGGAGCTGGCTCAACAACTGGAGCTGCTTCTTGGTTGAAACGGTATGCTAGACCAACGCTCAGCATGCCATTGTCAGGACGTACGCCCAGGTTGTCTTTATCACCGATGTTGCTAACCCATTGGTAATCTAAACGAGTTGCCCAGTTTGGAGTGATTGCATATTCAACACCCAGTGCGTATACAGGAGAAACGCCAGTGTCGTTTTCTTTGTACTTAGGTTCGTTAGCTTGGTTAGCTTTAACGTCTGTACGCCAAACCATACCACCTAAACGAGTGTAAACGTCCAGGTCATCCATTACTGGATAGCTCAGTTTGGTTGTCAGTGACACACCCATAGATTTCAGGTCGCCGCTGTTACCAGCACCTTTGTATTTCATTTTACCAAACCAGTCATAACCAAGCTCGAAGCCCATGTACTGGTTGTATTGGTAACCTGCGTATGCACCAGCACCGAAAGTATCACGGTCAGTACTGTTACCTACAGATTGAGTACGGTCTACTGGAGTGAAACCAGTGTCTTCATAGTGAGACCAACCCAGTTTAGCACCGGTATACCAAGTGTTGTCTTTTGGAGCTGCCTGCGCAACAGTTGCGAAAGCTGCTACTGCCACTGCTACTGCGATAGCTGTCTTTTTCATTTTCTACGCCTCGTTATCATCCAATATAGGCATGGCTTCAATGAGCCTTATTATTCGCCATTGGTTTAAAATACTTGCTAGGTTTCGCTGACATTATCTACAAAAATTTATAAAAAGTAAAAAATAATGCCATAACCTTAACAAGCTAAAGTCTACAACGAACTTAAAAAGATACAAGTAGAGGCAGCAAAAATCGTTATAAAAAAACATTTTTTAGCGGATAAATCAGAGAGATAACCATAATCATATTTTGAGTTGATTATAATCTATCCCCTTGATCTCAATTATTTTTTCGGCGCTTTCCTAAGCTGATTTATCCAAATGTCAAATTTACTAAGAATATTCTTAATCTTGGCTAGTGATAATAGTTAGAGTGAATTTTTAGGTTATTTTGCTGTCCAGAATGGATACCCGCGATATTATGTGTTTTTTGTGGGCGCATAATAAAGCCAATAGAATGACCTTCTTGTGCTGCACTTTGTAACCGAGAAAAATCTTGTTCATTTAAGTCTGGCAACCAACCTAGCACTACGCTGTAATTACCACTTCTAAGTGCCTTTTCCATTGCCTCAATTGTTGTGATCGAAGCCATATTACTTAATTGCATTATTTTATTCGTCGGCAAACCTGATTGCTTTAACCAATGACGACTAAGCTTTTTGTTTGGGCTCAACCAAAGCAGCCAGCGTGACTGTATACCGAACTGCCGCAACATTGGCAGTAAAATACAATCCATAATAGGGTGCTTTTCATCATAGACCAGTTCACTCACCATACCTTGTTGCAGTGTATTGCCCATTTGCGTTATTGAGGACATAGTTTGGGTATAGTGGTTAACAGAATGTTCAGTTGTTTTGTTCCAAGAATAGATAGCCATAATTCACCTCGCCAACAAAGCTGTATGAATATACAGTAACTGTATATTTATCCAATATCAAGCCTAATTTTTCAAAGCGCTTCGCAAGTTTGTTGTTTTTATCTGCAATATTCTTGGAGTTTCTGGTGGATTCTCTCAAAATATCGCTCCGCTAATTGCCTGTTAAATTTGGATATTTATAGTTGCCACAAGGATCGAGATAGATGAATACTCATAAGGAGTTTGGGTGTATGTCTTTAATGGAAAAAAATGATTGTTGGTTAGGCCAGAGACTAAAACGTTTTGGGGAAATTAAAAGAAAGAATCACTTTGGTGGCGATTGTCTCATTATTGATAATGCAATAATTGGTCTTACATTAGAGGGATTGTTTTATTTGAGGGGATGTTTGTTTGCAAGAAGTTACTTTGAATCTATTAAATTAGAACGCTTAATTTTCAGTAAAAAAGGGATCCCACTGGAGCTACGTTATTATCGAGTTTCTGACCAAATTTGGCACAACGAAGAGCTATTCATGCACTGTATCGACTTAGCATACCGTTCTGCGGTTGAGGAACAGAAGCTAAAGTTGTCGGTAGTAACAAGGATTAAAGATCTTCCTAATATGAATATGTCAGTTGAAAGGGCTCTCGGTAAGATAGGTATCCATAAAGCGGAGGATTTACGCGAAATAGGTGCTAAGGCCTGTTTTTTAAAATTAAAACAATTTGGGCGTTTCCCTCCAACGATTAAGTTATTAATTGGTTTGGCTGGAGCGATAGAAGGTTACCATAGTGCTGTTTTACCAACACCAATCAAACAAGAGTTAATTAATTGGTACAACAGTGTGGGGTGAAGCTAATCGGTATTAAAGCGTGGGTGCCAAAATCATCAGATAAGATAATTTTGGCACCCGCTCACCAGTTTTATTTCTATGCGCTATATGGCATTTAGTTTATTTGAAGGCGTAATCGGTGCATTAATTTGTGTCATCATGGATTTAATTTCAGGGATGAGTTCTAGCAATAATCGTGTTTGCTCCATGATTAATCCTGTTTTTTCATCGTCATTAACAGAAATATTGTCAATTCGATGAGTAATGCTCTCGCGTAAACGTTCTGATTTCTCTTCTGAGTAAGCATCTAGCGTTGCAACTTGTAGCGATGCTTCTACATAGCAGATTGCATCACTTAAAATTGCGAGATTTTCTTCATTATGCATTTGTTCTCGATGAGCACCGAATGCTGAAATATAGCTGAGTAGAGTGTGATTTAGGCATAAAAGTCGAAAAGCTTGCTCTTGTGTCACTTTGTATGATTTAGGATCCGTGGCCATGTTGGAAACAACAGAGGCGAATTCAGCATCATTATTATGTGCATCACGGCGAGCTACTCGGTATTCAAGGCTATTATCTTTACCTTGATAGTATTGTTGCAAAATGGCATCTAAGTAGCGGCAGTTGCTATCCATCGTTTTTTGTACCACTTGCGGTAATTGGCGAAATTTCCAATCGGGCCAAATAAAGCTAACAGCTAGGAATGCAATGAAACAGCCAATTAAGGTATCAATAATACGAGGAAGTGCGACCTCAAATCCTTCACCGAGTAAGTTGAAGCAAAAGAGCACCAGTAAAGTGATAAACAGGGTTGCTTGTGCATATTGGCTACTTCGGAACACAAAGAACAGTAAGCCAGAGAGCACAATTAATGTCAGTTGTCCTTCCATTGAAGGAATGAAATTTAGTAGTGGTAGCCCTATGAGTATCCCAATAATAGTACCTATGATACGTAGGGCTAGCCGCCGTTTGGTGGCATTATAGTTGGGCTGGCAAACAAATAGGCTAGTTAGGAGGATCCAATAGCCTCTTTCTAAGTTAAACAATTGAATAATAATATAGCCCGTACATAGCAGTAGCGACATTCTCACCGCATGGCGAAATAGCGCCGACTTTGGTGTTAAATGGTGCTTGAAACGCGCAACAATATCACTTAAACCAGAAGGGGATTCATCAGATAGCTGCTCGAGCTGTTTCATATTTTGTTGGCGTGAGTTTTGTTCAATGCCAAGTCCTCGCAACTGTACATCGATCCCTTTTAAATTTTTGAGTAGGTTATAAAGGGCTTTTACTTCATGGATTGCAGGCGATTGTTGCTTTAAGAGCTGAAGTGAATTTTCAAGGTAATTAAAAGTACCTTCAAAGCGTGGATTGTGCTGATAAGGCTTACGCCACAACACAGATTGTGCGACTTGTTGGCAGGCTCTTGCTTGCATGGTCAGTAAACGCTGAAAACGAAATAGAATATCGCTATGGCGCAATGTACGGCTCAATTGCTGATATTGAATATGTGATGAACTGGCTCGCTCATGGATATCTTGTGCAACAAAGTAATATTGTAATGTAGTACGAGTTCCTTTCTGCCCTCTATCACCCTTTAACCGGCTGAGTAGAGCCATTTTAGCTTGATTCATGGTACTGACTAACGTGCTATTGACGAGGGCTAAATCATAAACAGACTGTTGATAGTCATCTTCCAAGTCTGGGTCAAATAAATTTGCTTTGGCGTCTAGATAGGCTGCGAGTTGTTGATAGCATTGAGTAATTGCATCCTGTAGAGGGCGAACAGGGAAGAGGATGTGGCCAATCAATGTCAGAAAGTTATACCAAACTGCACCAGTCAGCAGTAAAGCAGGTTGTTGATACCAAGTATCAAAGATGGGAACGCCCAACATGGTATAAATGGCAATCAATAGAGCACCAAAGGCAATGGTGGCATAGCGTTGCCCTAATGCACCTAGCAGTATAAAACCGCAAGTTGAAAGTGCCAGTCCAAAAAAGAATAAAATTGGGTGAGGAAAAAGTAGCTCAATGGAAACGGATGCGATAAAAAAGCATAACAAGGTAATGACAAGGTTTTTTAAACGGCCTGTTAGTCTATCATCTAAGTCAGTCAGTGCTGCTGCGACCATCCCTAATGTGAGTGGGATGGTGACTTTGGGATCTTGACCTAATAACCAAGGGATGAGGGTCGTCCCTGTCAGGGCAATCAATATTCGGATATAATATAAAGCATGGCTGTTATATAGAACACGACGATAACTGGTAAGCAGCGTTAACACAAAGTACCTCAAAGACAAACATTCCCTAGTCTATATAGGATAGCTTGTTTGCAAGTAATAAAAAACCGTCTGAAATCAAGCAGCCGTCATTTTCATTATTGGATAACTCAGGTGCAAGGTGTATGGAACTGAAATCAACACAGATTGGGCAGCGCCTGGCTCAGCATCCCTATAATCGGGTACGCTTATTAAATGCAGGCATTGAGGTAAGTGGTGAAAAGCATCAATATCTCATCCCTTTTAACCAGTTAATTGATATTCGATGCAAAAGAGGGATTGTTTGGGGGGAGTTAGAGTTTGAATTGGCAGATGAGCAAGTTGTCCGTTTGCATGGAACAGAGTGGAAGCAAACACAGCGCTTTTATCATTATCTAAGTGATAAATGGATGCAATGGAGTATAGAAATGAGCGAGATTAGTGCTCAAGTTCTAGCAACACTCGCAAACTCTATTCAGCAACAAGCACAGCAAGATCAATGGTTCAGCTTGCGTGAATTAGCCTCGTTTCGTAATAATATTACGCAACAGTTTTCATCCCTTCCTCTACCTTTAGCTCGTGTCAGTCAATTTGAAAACTGCGCTACAGCTTACCAGTATTGTTTGCAGTGGTTGAATGATGGCGAAGCTAGCCGTCAGCGTACTAATGAGCAGTGGTGTGATTCAATATTGTCACGTTATAGTGATTTTTTCCAACACGTAGAAACATCGCCGCTTAATTCTAGCCAAGCACTCTCAGTGATAAATGGTGAAGATAATGTTTTAGTCCTTGCGGGGGCTGGGAGTGGTAAGACTTCAGTGCTTGTTGCAAGGGCGGGGTGGCTACTTTTAAGAGGACTTGCAAAAGCAGATCAAATACTCTTACTTGCATTTGGCCGTAAAGCGGCACAAGAAATGAACGAGCGCATTCAACAGCGTTTGCATCAAGATGATATCGAAGCAAAAACCTTTCATGCATTAGCTCTACATATTATTCGAGAAGGCAGTAATAAATCCCCTGTGATCAGTGAACTGGAAACGGATACACAAAAACGAGGGGAGCTGTTACTTAACGAATGGCGCGAGCAGTGTGCTAGTAAAAAGGCACAGGCAAAAGGGTGGCGTGAATGGCTGACCGATGAATTACAGTGGGAAGTGCCAGAAGGTGAATTTTGGCAAGATGAAAAAATCAGTAAAAAGGTTGTAAGCCGTTTAGAGCGTTGGTTGGGTTTAATGCGTATGCATGGCGGTAGTCAAAAAGAGATGATCGAAGCTGCGGATGAGCAGTTTAAAGATATTTTTCAAAAGCGCATACGGTTGATGTCCCCATTATTAAAAGCGTGGAAAAGCGCCTTAAAAGATGAAGGTGCCATTGATTTTTCAGGATTGATTCATCAAGCGATTAATTTACTTGAAAAAGGGCGCTTTATTAGCCCATGGAAACATATTTTAGTTGATGAATTTCAAGATATTTCACCACTAAGAGCCAGGTTATTACAAGCATTGCGTCAGCAAAATAAACAAACCGCTCTTTTTGCTGTTGGTGATGATTGGCAAGCTATCTATCGTTTCAGTGGCGCAGAGCTCGATCTTACCACATCTTTTGCACACAATTTTGGCCAAGGAGCACTATGTGCTTTAGATACCACCTATCGTTTTAATGAAAGGATAGGTGAAATTGCTAATAGATTTATTTTGCAAAACCCAACGCAGCTAGATAAGCCTTTAAATAGCTTAGTTAAAGGTAATAAAAAAGCAGTGATTTTATTATATGAAAACGCACTTGAACGCTTACTCGATAAAATGAGTGGCTATATCACTGAAGATGAAACAATTTTATGTTTAGCTCGTTATCATTACTTACGCCCTGAAATTTTAAATAAAGCTAAAACACGTTGGCCCAAGCTCAACATTGAATTTATGACTATTCATGCATCTAAGGGTAAACAGGCTGATCATGTGATTATTTGTGGGTTGAATCAGGGCAAAGATGGTTTCCCTGCTGCACCTAGAGAATCAGTGATGGAACAGGTATTGCTGCCTAAACATGAAGAGTTTGAGCATGCGGAAGAGCGGCGCTTATTGTATGTGGCGATGACACGTGCAAAACAGCAAGTGTGGTTACTTTATAACCCAGATGAGCCTTCTGAGTTTGTTGAAACATTGAGGCAACTTGGTGTTCCTAGACAGAAAAAACCATAATGAATGGTGCCGAACATATGAGTCGGCACCTTAGCTGTTTATTTTGTGCGTTCTTGTAAATAGTGTTGGTAATCAGGGATCACAACATCAATTTCGTCCTTAAAATAAGGGGATGTAATAATAAAGTCAGCCGTTGCAGGGTTAGTTGCCACTGGTATATTCCAAACTGTTGCCAAGCGCAATAAGGCTTTAACGTCAGGATCATGAGGCACGGCGTTTAACGGATCCCAAAAGAAAATCAGCACATCAATCTTTTGTTCGGCGATCATGGCGCCAATTTGTTGGTCACCTCCCATTGGGCCACTTAGCATACCTGTTACATTGAGGCCTGTATGATGGGTGATCAATTTAGCTGTAGTACCTGTTCCAAATAGTTGATGTGGTTTAAGTTGTTCACTATTTTTTGTTGCCCAAGCGAGTAGTGAAGATTTACAGTGGTCATGGGCAACCAGAGCTATGTTCTTAGGGGTTTTTATTGTACGAGTAGTTGATTCCATGAAGTTCCCTTAAAATTAGCGAGGCTCAATCGAGCCACTACACGGCATCAGATATATCATATTGCGAGTTAATAGTTTACTGATTTTGGGAGATATTTTGATGGCTAGTCAAGAAATTGCAGAAATATTACGTAGCGTTAACACGATTGCACTGGTTGGTGCTAGCGATAAAAAAGATCGTCCTAGTTATGAAGTGATGGAGTATTTATTGGAGCAGGGTTATACCGTGATCCCTGTTAGCCCTAAATTGGCAGGTCAAACCCTATTAGGGCAAAAAGTGTATGCGAAATTGGGTGAAATCCCACAATCTATTGATATGGTGGATGTATTTCGTAATGCAGAAGCGGCAGTTGGTGTTGCTCATGAAGCGGTTGAGGTGAACGCGAAAGTTTTATGGCTGCAAAAAGGGGTTATCAGCGAAGAAGCTAAGCAGATAGCACTTGGCGCGGGTATGCAATTTGTCATGGATTTGTGTCCAAAACAAGAGATCCCTGCGTTAGGGCTAGAAAAGTAGCCAATAAGCAATAAAGCAGCGATGTCGCTGCTTTATTGCAGACTGCTGACAAACGTATTTTGTTTGTCGGCGGTCGTTAAGGGTTTTGAAATAAACGAGGAAAATTAATTTATTGATTTTCGGCTGATAACACGGAGTGGGAAAAACCACGCTTTTATCCCACTTCGTCAACAACTTCTAATAAAGCAGCGATGTCGCTGCTTGCTTTATTGTAAGTTGTAATAATCAGTTACGCAGGCGTGGTGCTTGTAATTGTGAGCGAATGGATTCTGCCAATTCGTCCATGGAGGGTTGCTCTGGGTGGTCATCAGCAGTTTCATAAGTAATTTGGGCCTCTGCCAAATAGGTATGAATTGCATCGCCATTATCATCTTCCATTACAACATGATACCAAGGCAGATCACGTAATGCGCTATTTGCTGCAATATCGTCGTCATCATGTGGTTGCTCGAGCGAGTATTCAGCATCAACATCCACGACAACACCTAGGTAGCCGAGTAGTTTATGCCTAACTTGTTGCCCTATCCCATATTTACTGGTGATCATCATAGCCACCTCCTAAAAGCCTTGCTTATGCTATAACTCTATATTTGGGCAGTGTTCCGCGTTTTCAAGCCAATGTATGGACAATTACTCATAACGCAATACACTGTCTTATATGTAACATGAAAAGCAGTGCCTCAGTCTCAGATTATCTGTTCGATGAAAAAAACACAACAGTAATAAATAGTACATTAATAATTAGAGTACTGATAATGGGGGATAAAAATGACAGCAACAGTCGGACGTTTATTTTATATCTATGGGCGTGTTCAAGGGGTAGGATTTCGTTACCAAACCTATCATTGGGCAAATCAAAATGGTATCAAAGGTTATGTATGCAATCGTGATGATGGAAGCGTCACTTTAGCCATTTGCGGTTCTGAACAGGATATTGGTTTTGTGGAGGAATGGTTGAATGCAGGTGGGCCCCCAGGTGCAAAAATCGACCATTATTTCAGCGAAAATTGGCAAACTGATAAAATAGCGGATTTTTCAGTCCGCTATTAACTGTTGTGCAATTAGATGCATTTTACGGGTTTAGGAAGCCCTGCTAGCTTAGTTGCTTGTTTTGCAGGGCCTTTAGGGAATAGTCGGTATAAATAGCGGCTATTTCCTTTTTCCTCTCCAAACTGTTGAGAAACAGCTTTAACCAACATGCGGATCGCAGGGGAGGTATTAAATTCCAAATAAAAAGCACGAACAAAGCGGACGATTTCAAGGTGTTCTTCTGTCAGAGTGATATTTTCTTGCTCTGCGAGAAGAGGGATAAGCGCTTCGTTCCATTGTTGGCTATCAATAAGGTAGCCTTGAGAGTCAGTCTCAATTTCTTGACCGTTAAAAAGCAACATACACATTTCAACCTAAACAAAAATAGACAGCAAATTTAGCAAAAAATAGCCAATAACCCAAGCAGCCCGTTAGATATGTTGATAATTTCGCCCATCAACACACTAAGTGCCTATTTTTATAGCAATTGGTATAATAGGGGGTTTACATCGAACGCACAGATGTTTATAGTGCACGTCATTGCGGAGGGGTGGCCGAGCGGCTGAAGGCAGCGGTCTTGAAAACCGCCGATGGGAAACCATCCGAGAGTTCGAATCTCTCCTCCTCCGCCATCTCATTTTCATTGTATCCTCCAAGGTTTTTCAATCTTAGATAAATCAAACAATTCAATGTCATTCGTTTTCATATTCTCTATACACCCGTTGATTACTGCTGATTAGATAGTCGAATAAAAAAATACCGCCAAATAAAGACGGTAATGTACAGATAGTAGATTGTAAATGTATGATCTGGTGACCATTATAATATTTAATTAATCCCTATAATAACGGTTATTCCATGCGCATTATCGCTATATAAATATCCTAATCCGATTTTTATTTTAAATTCTGTGTTATTAATGTCTATCGGTGTTTCTAACGCTAATGATGTATTATTGATAAAGCCAAATGAAAGGTCTCTATAACTATTGCCGTAAAAACCGCCAATATCATTAGAGACGATGATATCAAATGGATTATCTTTAATCGCAAATGCATTTGTAATGGTGTATTCACCACCAGTAGACCAAGTACCTATGTTATTGTTTATTTTGATATCGCTTTTATTACCAACACTTTCCATGAACATATAGGAAACATGTATGTGAAGTTTAATTTTATTACCATTGTTTAAGGTGTTTTTATTTACTATCCCTATTTTTGGGGTAATATTTACAGCGTTTATATCCCAATCTAATAATTTTTCTTCACGAAGTCCTATCTTAATGTCATCTTCACCATGGAAAGATGAGTTATTCTTCATGTTTGAATAACCAAGTTCAATCTCACCCTCTAAGCTTAAATTTTTATCTATATTATATGTTATTTGTGGGGATGTTGTTAGGTTTAATATATTCCAGCGAGAACGAAGTGTATTTGATGAATTAATATCTATGACATCTGATTTTACTTTAAGGTAATTTCCTCGTATTTGAATATTGAATGAGTAATCCCCCTCATTATAAATATTTTTGAAGGTATAAGGTAATGAATATTTACTGTACTCAAGGCCATCTGAGTGTAATGTGGAAGCACTAATATCATTGGTCGAAGATAAAGCGATAAGTTTTGCATAGCCCGCGGTTAGGGCTTTATCACTGAATGAGTCAGGTGAAAACATAACAAGAAAAGGAGAAAAGAAAATAGATAGTGAACGTTTCATTATAGTACCAGTATGGGCTAATTATACGTATTAGTAATGATATTATAATCGTTCATAATCGGGATTATCTAATAACTATCTTCACATATTTGAATTATGTATCGACATAACGTAAATAAATATTCATAGTAATAGTTATTGAGATGGAAAAACTTGTAAAAGCCAGTAAAATTTATGATTGGCGAGATTAGACTGGGTAATCACTATTGATTGTTACGGAGTGCTAGCAAATTAGATAGGAATTATAGTTTATTTTTGAAATTAGATAATGTTTTTTTATGTTTTTTATAAGTATCAAATAATGATTACCGTTATTTTAACTTTAGAGCAGTATAAGAGCAGTATAGGGCTTAAAAAGTTTATTAAAATAAAAATACTAGCAATACATAAAATAAATTAATGTTAGTGAGTTTATACTCGTCATACTTCAAATTGTAGGACTGTTGACTACGCTACGCTTACCAAGTCAGGTAGTTTATCTATGCTCCCCGATTATATTCACTTGTTGCCTACCGGTCTCTTGAATTATTTAGAGTATATATGTGTTATAGTGTAACTCTATTCAATAATTTATAGTCAGATTAGATCTGATTATTTTAAATAAAAATCATTTTCATTATCAGTAAGTTAAATAATAAAAATAAAGTTGTATTTATATTTTTTTATTGCTATCTTCCGTGCCGCAGAAAATGGGGAGTAGCTTGCTTAATAACTATTCAATGAGTTATTAAGATTTCGTGTCAACATACTTGAGCGTTATTTGCTCATGGCACGGATGCCTTAATCGGTTAGCAAGACCATAAACATATTATTCACCTATGTGTTGGGGGGGGAGTCGTATGTCTATGGAATTTCCCGACTGAGATCTTTGTTATGAGTTTTTATGCATTATTTGTCCTCGCTTTTGCCTTATCAATGGATTCTTTTGCAGTTGCTGTATGCAAAGGTTCAACACTTCATAGACCCTCTTATAAAGAAGCTTTAAGAACAGGTGTTGTTTTTGGTGTAATTGAAGCTTTAATGCCATTAGCTGGTTGGATTATTGGTATTGGTGCAAGCCATTTTGTTATGCAATGGAATCATTGGATTGCATTTGGACTATTATTTGTGTTGGGCGGACACATGATTTACCAAAGCCTAATATCAAAAGAAGATGAGTTAAAAGAGAAAAAGAAAAAGCATAGTTATTTAAATTTGATTATAACGTCAGTTGCAACAAGTATTGATGCGATGGCTGTCGGTTTAGGATTGGCATTTCTTGAGGTAAACATTATTCATGCAGTATTTGTTATTGGCTTAACAACCATGATAATGGCAACTGTTGGTGTTATGGCAGGGCGACACGTTAGTACTGTATTAGGTAAAAAAACGGAACTTATTGCAGGGATTATATTAATCAGTATCGGATTATTTATTTTTTTAGAAAATATTTAATGACAAAAATATGAGTGAGTTATCGTTAAAAGATATTCATAATTTGTTTAATACATAAATTCCAGTGGATATTTGCTAACTTCTCTAAGAATATAGAGATAGATGTAATTCCATAAAGGGTTAATCATTAATCTGGAAAAATTATCCAATAAATAGCGTTCTTATTGGATAATTTTCTGGTTTGGTTTTATCTCTTTGAAGCCACCAGTTAATACGTCCAGTATTTGAGTATCCGTTAGGTCTTCTGAATGCTCACAAACATATATAGAAACATTGTTTTTACTTGTGCATATAAATGTAGCCAAATCTCTAAATGCATTCTTTTCCACGGAAGACAAACCACCTTCTGTCATGACTTTTGGGTGCATAATGACCGCATATTTAGGTGGAAAAAAACGTTGATAAAAAGAAAAAGGGGGCAAAAGTTTATTTATGCCATTTTTCAGCGTTTTTGCCGCAGGTAGCATATCCCCTACTAGTAATCGGCTGGTGGTAAAAGGGCTATCAGCTAATTGTGTTATTTCAGAGTGTCTTTCGACATCTCGAATAACCATCTTGTCAGGCCAAATTCGAATATAGAGATAGTATGTATTTATCATTTTTCTATTTATCTAACCTTTCTATTGAATATACACAGTGAGTTTTCAATATTTATATCAATACTCACCGTTGAGTCCCTCATTTATATATGCTGTTTAAAAAACATTCAAAGTTTAATTCTTTTTGTGCCAATCATGGTGGCTTGCCCACCCACTCTCACTCGACTAATTTCTTGTTTTTGTGTATCGATTATTACTTGGATCAAAGAAGAACATGCCATAGCTCGGCCTTGCTCGAATTGAAAAGATGTTTCATTGGGGAAAATATGTTTTACGAGGTAACATCCTAAAGCACCGCTCGCACTGCCCGTTGCTGATTCTTCATTTATACCGTATAGCGGAGCAAAATTTCGACAGTGGGCTGTAATAGATGGATCACGACTTAATTCAAATACATGGAAGCCTATAGCATTGAATTCATTGCTTAGTTTTGCGAGAGCTTGGTGATTAGGGTGTAGGATGTCTAATTGTCCTGTTTGCACAGGAACTATAATGTCTGGTAGCCCTGTAGAGACAATCATGACGGGTAAACCTGTCGCTGTAATAATATTAGGATTTACTCCGAAGGCGGCAGCAATATCGTTAACATCAGGGCCTTGTCGCATAATAGGTAAGGTTTGTTCCATAACAATGGTGCTAGGAGTTATGGTCACATCAAGAATGCCAGCTTTAGTTTTTTGTTTGTAACTACCAGAAATTAGTAGATCTAATGAGTTTAGAGTAAAAAAAACAGCTAATGTTGCGTGCCCGCAAAAATCGACTTCACCTTCGGCGGTAAAAAACTCTACGTCGAAATCGGTATCTTTTCCTGCATAAACAAATGCGGTTTCAGAGAAACCTATTTGGCGAGCGATAGTTATTTTTTGCTCGAGACTTAGTGTCGGTGGGTAAAGAACAACTCCCGCGGGATTACCACCTGAATTATGTCGAGTGAATGAGTTGACAAGATATACTTTGATTTCATTTTCAGCTAAAGATGCTGTCGCGTTTGGCATCGTTTTTTCCCGTGGTGTAGCCCGATATTGCGTAAGCTGTGTGTAAGGTTTGATCGTAAATTAATAGATTATACTTGTCATACTTCAAGTTGCAGCGCTTTGCGTTGAAGTATGGTGACTAGGCTCACGCGCACCAGTCACATAGTTATCTATGCTCCTGACGACTCATTGACTTGTGCCTAGCTGCATCTCGAATTTTTATTGTTTGCATAGTGATTGACCCTTTTACCACTTTTTAAACAAAAAATCATCTCACTATCATTGTGTTTCATTTGTCTCATTAGCGTAAATTTAAACATTTTTAGATTGGATTTATTGTGATATACCATAAAAAAACTTTCCAACTTTGTTGAGTTATACATTTTTCTTGAGATTATGCTAACGGTCTTAGCGGTATTAAGTTTCTTTTTTACCTATTTAAAAAAAGCTGCCAAAAGACACTGAGTCTATTGATTTAATTAGTATTTTAATTAATAAATCATTGTGTTAGATGATTTATTAACAGTATGGTAATAAAGTCTAATTTTAATATTTCATTGGTTTCAGGCTATTGACAAAAGATATGATAATTAAATGGCGGTTAAACGCTTAAAGTGGGTAATGATTATGATTAATCTCATGAATAAAGAACTTCAATTTTTTTGGATCCTTAAAGCAAATGTTTTAAATTGAATAAATGTAATACTAGGTTAATATTAAATTCAAGAGTGAATCATATATTCAGTAATAAGATTGATTTATTAATGGGTTTTATTATTTGATTTGTTTTAGTGAATTGCTCATATTTTTATAATTATCATTTTAAATAAAATTGTAGTTTGAAAGACATTAATCACGAGGAGTTGCCAAAATGAGTTTTAAATATAATAGACTTGATAAAAATAATGCCGCCGTTTTATTAGTTGATCATCAGGCTGGGTTATTATCGTTGGTACGTGATCAAGATCCTGATAAATTTAAAAACAATGTATTAGCGCTTGCAGATTTAGCAAAATATTTTAAATTACCAACTATTTTAACGACTTCATTTGAAAATGGCCCTAATGGTCCATTGGTTCCTGAGTTAAAAGAAACCTTCCCTGATGCACCTTATATTCCACGCCCAGGGCAAATCAATGCATGGGATAATGAAGAGTTCGTTAAAGCGGTTAAAGCAACAGGCAAAAAACAGCTGATTATTGCGGGTGTGGTAACCGAGGTATGTGTGGCTTTCCCTGCATTATCAGCATTAGAAGAAGGTTATGAAGTATTTGTCATCACCGATGCATCAGGAACGTTTAACGAAATCACTCGTGATTCTGCATGGGATAGAATGTCCAATGCGGGGGCCCAAATGATGGGGTGGTTTGCTGCTGCGTGTGAACTGCATCGTGATTGGCGTAATGATATTACTGGATTAGGAACGTTGTTCTCAAACCATATTCCAGATTATCGTAACTTAATGACTAGCTATGATATTTTAACTGCAAAAAAATAGCGTGATCTAATTACTCTTTATTAGCCCTGTGAACGATAAGTTTGCAGGGTTTTATCATAAAATTATGGGCTGATGAGTCACAGTCGGTTATGTTTATTATTCGCATATGAGACTAGCTTAGGACTTGTCAATGAATTATCAAATAACAACGATTGAAGATGCTCCATTGCTTTTTGCATCAGCATGGAATAATCATAATATGGCTGAGTTTGCGGCTTTATTTCACCCAGATGCGACTTTTGTGAATCGTTTTGACCACTATGTTAAAGGTGTTAAAGACATAGTTGAACTTCATGCTCCTATTCATGAAACTATTTATAGTGACTCAACCCTGAAAAATGAATTAATTGATGTCATTCCCCTTAGTGAGGGCGTGGTTGCTATCCATTTTTGGAGTCGTTTAGCCGCTGGAGCCGCTCATCCTGTAGGGCCTCACGAGGTAGATACTGTGATCCTCGCAATATTAATCAAACAGGGTGACCATTGGCTGTTCAGAGCGCTTGAAAATGTGACGCTAGTCAATCCGTACACAGGACAAGTTGTGTTACGTGAAATAGCGAAAATCAGCTAGATATTATCGTGGTCATATTAACTTTTGGTAATGATGAATTTTTAATTTTAAATTGGCTAGGTGATCATTTAGCGTGACTAATTGCTGTTCTAAATGGTCATAATGTTTAACCAGTAAATCCATTCTTTGTTGCGCCGTTTCATCGCCAAGCTCTCTTAAGCTTGCATATTGTTTGATTTCTTTTAAGGGCATACCGGTTTCTTTCAGGCGAACAATAAATTTCATCCATTCAACGTCACGGCTGGAATAGAAACGATGGTTATTATCCCTTCTGGCGGGTTTTAATATGCCTTCTTTTTCATAGTAACGTAGGGTGTGTATGCTAAAACCGGTTAAATGTGCAAATTCGCCGATAGTATAGTTCATTTATTTTCCAAAAAGTGTTGACCTAGAGTTAACTCTATCTTTTATCTTCCTAGTGACTGTATCAAAGGGGGATAACATGAAACAACAACATTATGCAGTGATAACTGGTGCCAGTTCAGGAATTGGTCGTTCAATGGCTAAAGCATTCGCGAAAAAAGGAATGAATATTATTGCTGTTGCTCGTCGAGAGAGCTTGTTGGCAGAATTAAAGGGTGAGATAGCGAATATAAGCTCAGATATTGAGGTGGTGATTAAGGCGTGTGATTTATCTTTTACGGAACAAGCAATAGCCCTTTATCATTCACTAGCTGATTATCAAATACAAGTGTGGGTGAATAATGCAGGGGTGGGCTATTACGGCTCAGTCCCAAGCCAGCCGATTGATAATGTTCAAATGATGCTTAATGTGAATATTCAATCGTTGGTTATTTTATCGAGTTTATATGTAAATGACTATCGTGATATTGCAGGAGCTCAATTAATCAATGTCAGTTCAGCAGGAGGTTATACCATTGTTCCCACAGCGGTGACTTATTGTGCTACTAAGTTCTTTGTTAGTAGTTTTACCGAAGGTTTGGCAAGAGAACTTATTGCTGAAGGAGCACAGTTAAAAGCTAAGGTTTTAGCGCCAGCAGCCACAAAAACAGAGTTTGGGCAGGTGGCAAACAATATTGAATACTATGATTATGATGCCTCATTTGGAACATATCATACTAGTGATCAATTGGCTGAGTTTGCAATGGCGCTCTATGATTCCGACAGTATGACTGGCTATGTGGATAGGGAAAGTTTTAGTTTCCAATTATCTGAAGGCAAAATGCCGAATGCATATAATAGTCAGTTTAATCAGAAAATATAGTTAACATAGACATCGCCTGAATAATAAATCAGACGATGTTTACTATTTATTCCAAATAAGAATGTCTTTTTTGGTTTTGGGGGAGGTATTACCGATTAAATGGTTAATATCAATGAAGTTGGCTACTCATTGTATTATAGTGGGTCATTATCATGAAAATGAAAAATAACGGAAAAAGGTATAACCCCTATGAAATATCAAGATGTCACCAAAACTCCGGGAGAAAATTCATATTTCCTCGTTTTCAATATTGTTGATAAACAGAAGCACCGTGAACAACTTATCTCGTTTTGTAATAACTTATCGGGTTTAATTCGTAGCATGAGAACACGTTTCCCTGCGCTTGAAACCAGCTGCGTGATGGGGTTTGGTGCTGATGCATGGGAAGGTCTCTTTCCTCAATTAGCTAAGCCGCAACAACTCACGCCTTTTAAAGAAATAAAAGGCAGCCGCCATACAGCAGTTTCTACACCAGGTGATCTGTTTTTTCACATTCGAGCCTTAAATGTCTCTGCTTGCTATGAGCTAGCTTCTATTATTAGCCAGCAACTTGATGGCGTGGTCACTCATGTCGATGAAGTTCATGGGTTCCGTTATATGGATGGGCGCTCTATTATCGGTTTTGTTGATGGAACCGAAAACCCTGAAATGGAAGACGAACGTATCGATTATGCCGTTATTGGTGATGAAGATCAGCAATTTGCTGGTGGTAGTTATGCGTTTGTTCAAAAATACATTCATGACATGACAGCATGGCAAAATTTGAGTGTGGAAGAACAAGAAAAGGTGATTGGTCGTCATAAGTTTAATGATGTGGAATTGACGGACGAGCAAAAAATACCGAGTTCGCATAATGTTGTGACTAACATTAAAGATGAACATGGTGGTGATCTGAAAATTGTTCGTGCAAATATGCCGTTTTCTAATCCTTCTAAGAAGGAATATGGTACTTACTTTATTGGTTATGCAAGATATTTTTCAACTACTCGCCGTATGTTGGAAAGCATGTTTCTTGGCAGTGAAAATGGTGCAACTGACGAATTGTTAAAATACAGCACAGCGGTTACAGGAACATTATTTTTCGTTCCATCACCAGCGATGTTAGATGATATCGAATAAATAATCGACGATCACTTTGTTCCGACGCTATTTATAGCCTCGGAACAAGCTTTTGTATCAATACATTCGCAGTGTTGCTGACCCCTCCATTCACTCGTTGCTTAGCTGACCTCAAATTATTTAGAGTATCAAACTTAATCAATCTTCAATTTCGTTAGGTCAATGTCCTTTTTGTCATTTGATGGGCGTTAACTGATGAGATAATCATCAGAAAATTTTGCAATTGATTAGGCAACATGTTTTTATAGAGGCAATGCTATGATTTTATACGTAAATATTGCTCACTATTTTGTTCTCATGGAGCCATAATGATAAAAAAAGCTTTCACCATCACAGTGCTCTTCGCTGCATGTTTTCCTGCTTTCGCCATGAAAGAGTATCAGTTGAAATGTCCCGAAGGGGAAAAAATGACGATACTCCGTACCAACTATTTGATCTCAACATTGAAGCGAGGTTCACACTTTATCATTTCTCATCCAACCATTCGTTATCGTGATAATGATGTTAATTATAAAATTTATAATTTTTTAAATGGCGATTCTTTAGTCAAAACAACAGGGGATAATGAGCACTATTATTTTATTTATAAAAATGGTGATAAAGTGGAATGTAATAAACTGAGTGAAACAGAACTAGAGATCACCAAGCTCCCCATTGTGCATGATGTTGGATAAATTATTACGGCATAATGGTACAAAATTAGAGAAATATAAACTGAGCTTATCATAATTGCTTATTTTTCCTAAAAGTGACTGTAGATACCGATAACTATTCATTCAATAGCTTTTTTAAATACTCTTCTAATTGAGTGAGCTCATTATATCTTGTCTCATTTCGTTTTAATCGCTGCAAAATTGCTGCAATTTTTATCGGTTCAAGTCGATCTTGTTGAATACGTCTTTCAAGTATATTGAGTGCTCTTTTTTTCGATTCTTGATGCGCAAATTGCTTATGTAGAATAGATAGGTTTAACCAGAGACCATGTCGAGTTGCAAAAAACTTCAGTGTAGGTCCATACGGTTGTTCATTTTTTCTCGCTAGTAGTAATCCACTTAATAGTCGATGCATTAATTGGGTTGCGGAGGTTTTATTTCCTTGAATTAACACATTCATACCTTGTTTGAACTGCTGCTCAGCAAGATACATTAATAGCTGATAGCGCTTCTTAGGGCTGGTGGGATAAATCCATGCAAAGGCAGCCATAGCAACTAACGGCCCTGAAACGATGGCGATAGCATTGCCTATGCTTTGTGTTAATGAGAGAGAATAGGGGTAAATGGGTTGGAGCAAAATTAACGAAACCATTATGTAATCAAAAGCAATCAGGATCAGTTTATTATGTGAAAAAATAACCACTCCACTGATGATGACTGGGATGATAAGAATGGTCATTTGCCATGATGATGAAGCCAAAGGCCATAAAAACCATGTACAAATTAATGCTGTAATGGCACCGAAAAATTGCCCCATAAAAATGTTTTTCATAAATTTTGATGGGTGATCTAATGAGGCAAATAAAGCTAGCATGACCGAAAGACCGAGGGTTAAATAGGCTAAGGCTTGCCATTGTGTCCATAACCATAACAATCCTACTATGCCAATGGTCGCAAATGACCGGATAAAAGCATGCCATGCAGAAATTCTATCTTGGTGGAGTTTTAGCTTATCTATCTTGTTTGTTCGTTTTATTGATTTTTCTTGAGTAGCGTAATAGAGCGGAATTAATAAGGTTTTAAGTATTCCATTAGGACAAAGTGATAGTAATTGTTTCCATTGAGTACTTGTCGGTTCTTGAGCAGGAAAATAAAAGGGCGCAATGGTTTGGTACTTATCTAAATGTAATAGTATTTGGCTTTGTGAAATTAACTTCTGACGAGCCTTTGCGACCTGCTTACGGTGGTAACGCCAGCCAATTCGATTAGCTTCTAGCATCTCTTCATAGCTTGCCATAATTTGCCAAAGTTGCTCTATATCTTGCTGCTTTACTGGTTTTTTTAATTCAAGTGCGTTATGTAGGATTTGGTAAAACAGTGTATTGACTTGATCTCTAAGTGCAATAATGGGCTCTTGTTTACGTTTAGGAGTCAATAAAAAGTTAAAAATAACGGCTGAAAGTACGCCTACAAGGATCGTCCATAGCCTATCCCATGCGACAGTAAAGAGGTTATCGGTATCATGGATACTGAGCATACTCACCATGACTGCGGAATAACCGGCGAGTAAGGTGCCATAGGCCACAAAGCCTTTTTGTAGCTGACCTATGCCACTACATCCACCTAGCCAAACGGCAAGTCCAACGATAAACAATAAGGGGTGAATGAAATTGAGTTGGAGTAAAACGATCCCTGCAAGTACACCACTGACAGTACCGGCGAAACGCCACCAACTTTTTTCTAATAAATTTTCACGCCAAGGTTGTGCAGATGCCCAAACAGTCATTGCTGCCCACTGTGGGTGGATCAGTCCTAAATATTGAGCAATAAAAAGTGCAGCAATAGATGCGCATGCCGTAATAACGGCAAAGCGAAAGCGTGCTGAGTTAAACCCTAAACGGTGCAGCAAAGTTGTATTTTGTAGCATAAATTATGAGTGAATTTGAGGTGTTAAATAGGTTATTAGTTGATAAAATCAACCAAATTTAAGCTAATTATTGACTAATTAGTTGATAAAATCAACTAAAGAGGTGTCATGCGTACAGAACAAGCGCGAGTTTTTGGTGTGATTAGCCGAGCGGCTCATCACTATATGAAATGGATGGGGGAGCCATATGGCATTAATGCCATAGAATGTTTGATGATTTTACATATTCATCAAAATGATGCTTCGACGTTGGAGCAAATATCTAAAGCAATGGTAGTGGATAAATCCATGACCACCCGAGGTGTGGGAAAATTCCTCGAAAAAGGGTGGATTGAGAAAACGAATAGTCAGGTGGATAAGCGTGCGTACCATGTTTCATTAACTGTACTTGGTACAACGATCGTGAAGGAGCTAAACCATAAGCTAGATAAATGGAATGATTACTTAGCAGCAGATTTATCAGAGCAACAAGTCGAGCAACTATTCCACTCGCTGGAAAGTTTAACCAAACGAGCACTTGAAAGTTCAGTGAATAATTTTTCTGTGATGTTTGGCGATAAAAACGAATAGAGCTATCACCACCTAATAATGAGGTGGTGATATAACGATATACTTGTCATACTTCAAGTTGCAGGAGCGTTGACGACACTACGCTCACTGAGTCACCGTGTTTATCTATGCTTCTTGCCTATCTTCGTTTGTCACCTACCTGCAACTCGACTTATATAGATTATCGATTATTTACGAGCGTCTAACAACTGTTGAGCATTTTCTTTGGTCACAACCGTCCAAGGAATTTGGTAGCGTTGATCTTTACCATCATTCCATTGCAGTTGATCTGCATATTGCTTCCAAATCGCCGACTTGGGCTGATAGTTATCGCCTTTCACTGATTTCATCGCGATATCGATAGAGCCTTGCATTTGTGCATTAGCATCTTGCAGAATGGATACCATTTCACCGTCTTGAACTGCAAAAATAGCATCCGAAACGCCATCAACACCAGCAATAGCAAAACTGTTTACTTCAAGGCCCGCTCCTTTAATCGCTTCGATGGCGCCTAATGCCATTTCGTCATTTTGCGCAATAACACCATTAATTTTTCCACGGTGTTTTTGTAACCAGTTTTCCATCAATGGCATGGCTTCTGCGCGTGACCAGTTTGCTGTTTTACGCTCTAATACTTTGATTTTGCCAGGGCCACATTCAGCAATCGCTTTATCGTTGCCTTCACCGCGTTGAATTTCACCGCTGCCACCTTTAGGTCCTTCGATGATAACGACATTACCTTCACAGTTCATTTTTGCTAGAACTGCTTTAGCTTCCATATAGCCGCCTAATACGTCATCAGAGACAACTTCAGCAGTCATTTTGTCGGTATTGAGACGTGCGTTGGTAACAATCACTGGGATTTTGGCTTCATTTGCCATTGTGACCACATCAATATTTGCCTCATAATCCATTGGATTGATAATGATTGCATCTGTTTTGGTCTGAATTGCCGTTTCAGCTTGGTTGTTCTGTACCATTGGGTCGTAACGGCCGTCGTAAACGGTAATGACTGCTTCGCCGTCTTTAACTGCAGGATGCTCTTTTGCTGCTTTTTCCATAAGTTGGACAAACTCAGCTTTCATGCCATACATCAAAATGGCGATTTTTACGGGCTCTTCTTTAGCAGCAAGCGCCATGTTACTCATCAATAATGCAGTGGTAAGAGTTGTAATTTTAGTCATTTTTTTCATTATTATACCTTTCACAGTGAGGGTTCAGTGTTGTTTTAATTAATCACGTCTTTGTTTACGTGAAGGGTCGAGCAGTACAGCGATGACGATTAATGCACCTTTAATAATTTGTTGGTAATAGGATGGAACGCCTAATAAATCCAAGCCATTGTTCATGACACCAATAATTAATACACCAAAGAATGTTCCGACTAAGGTGCCGACGCCGCCAGACATACTGGTGCCGCCAATGACTACCGCAGCGATAGCATCTAACTCATAAGCACCACCGGCACTGGTTTGTGCTGAGCCTGTTCTAGCGGTTAAGATCAGCCCTGCGATCCCCGCTAATGCCCCACAAAGTGTATAAACCAGTACTTTGACTTTAATGACGCTAATCCCTGATGTTCTGGCACTTTTGGGGTTACCACCCACGGCGTAAACATAGCGGCCAAAAGTGGTTTTATTGAGCAAAATCCAAGCGAGAGCGAAGATGACAATCAGTAATACAACAGGTACTGGGATCTCAAAAATATAGCCATTACCCAACCATCTAAAATCGCTATTCAGTTGTGAAACGGGGTTACCATCAGTGGTGAGTAGTGTTAAACCTCGAGCGGCAGAAAGCATACCCATGGTAACGATGAAGGGTTGAAGATTAAATTTAGCTAAGATGGTGCCGTTGATCAGGCCACATATGATACCAATACCCAATGCGATGATCATCGGTACCATTACCGCATTAGCGGTATCACCAATGGAAAGCCCTGCATTGGTAGTGGCAAAACGTGCGGCGACAATACCACTGAGGGCAAGTACAGAGCCGACAGATAAGTCGACACCTGCTGTGATAATGACAAACGTCATCCCAATAGCCAATATGCCGTTAATGGAAATCTGGCGTAATACAATCAGCATGTTGTCTTGGCTAAGGAAATAGTTGTTAGTCCATTCACCTCGTGCAACTTGCACTTCACCAATGACAGCAACAATAAGGCAAAGCACAAAGAAAGCCATGATAATGCCATACTTATGCATGTTTTTCTTGTTGCGTGCGAGTAGGGACATTCCCGATGTTGGCGTAGAATAAGTAGTAGTCATTGTTTTTCTCTTAATTCTTTTAGTAAAAACGATGTCGATAAATTAAACAGCAAGTTTCATTAATTCTGTTTGAGTTGCTTCGGCAGCGGTGAGCTCACCGGCAAGTTCACCGTTACGGAAAACAATAATTCGGTCGCTCATGCCAATAATTTCAGATAACTCAGAGGAAACCATAATGATACCTTTGCCTTTTAAGGCAAATTCAGACATGAAACGATAGATTTCTTTTTTAGCTCCGACATCAATACCTCGTGTCGGCTCGTCTAATAACATCACTTCAGGATCTAGCAACGCCCAGCGACCGAGCACCACTTTTTGTTGGTTACCACCACTGAGATTCCCTGCAAGTTGTTCAGCATCTGGTGTTTTAATGTTAAACAGTTCGATCATATCGATTGAGCGTGCTTGCTCTTTCTTTTCATTGATAAAACTGGCCTTACTGATGGCAGAAAACGAGGCAATATTAATATTTTCACTAATTGAGCGACCTAACATTAACCCTGTTTCTTTACGATCTTCTGTGACATAAGCAATACCTGCTTTGATAGCATCTTGAGGTGAATGTTTGCCAAGTTGAATATCATTGATTTTTATGGTTCCAGTCGTGGCATGCTCAATACCAAAAATCAGATCAAGGAATTCACTGCGCCCTGAACCTACTAGCCCATAAATACCTAATATTTCGCCTTTTTTAAGGGTTAGATTGATCTGCTTAATTTTATCCAGCCAACTGACTTGCTCAACAGTTAACAATGTTTCATCGGTTGGTTGATTAAATTTGGCGAATTCATCTTTAAATTCACCACCAATAATGTGCTCAATCAGTTGTTCACGGGTAATGTCGGCGATCGTACCTTCAGTAATAAAAGTACCGTCACGAAAAATTGAAAAGGTATCAGCGATTTGAAAAATTTCAGATAGACGATGAGAAACGTAAATAATCCCTTTACCTTTTTGCGCTAAATGGGTGATCACATCGAAAATTTTTTGTGCATCTTCTTCGCCAATGGCTGAAGTTGGCTCATCCATAATAATGATGTCTGCATCCGCGTGAGAAAGCGCTTTTGCAATTTCTACCAGTTGTTGTTCAGCAACACTGAGGTTACGTACTTTCTCTGTCGGTAATAAATCAAAATGCAAATCAGCCATTAAATCAGCGGTAAGTTGATTCATTTTTTTGAAATCAACAAAACCGAATTTTTTAGGTTCACGACCTAACCAAATATTTTCAGCAATGGTGAGATCAGGAATAGAACTCAGTTCTTGCTGAACGATGGCAATGCCAGCATTGAGAGCATCTTTTGGCTGCTGAAAATGGCAGTGTTGGCCTTTAACAATAATGTCACCCGAATCAGGCTGAATGAACCCCATTAGAATACTTAAAAAGGTTGATTTACCTGCGCCATTACCACCACACAGTGCGTGAATAGAGCCTTTTTTCAGGCTAAATTGCGCATTTTTGAGTGCGATAACTGGCCCAAATGATTTTTTAACCCCTGTGATATGAAGAAGTTCATCTGCCTGAATGCCCACTGAGTTTGTCATACCATCACCTCTGGATATTCAGTTTGTAGTAATGAAAGATAATCTTGATAGAGGGTTTCATAACATGAAACATTTGTATGATCAGGTTCGACTAATGTGCTCTGATCAAGATGAACAAATCGCTGGCAAATTTGTGCTAATAACTCTGTTTTATCGTCTTGTTCAGTTAATGTGTCACACCAAAACGCCTGGATAGCGGCGCCGAGTGCAGCGGCTTCGCTGTTAGTGACACAAATAACTGGAGAATTCATGATATTGGCAACGATTTGGCGCCATTTGGCACTTTTGGCGCCACCACCTGTTAAACGGATCTCATTAGCTTGGATACCTTGCTTACGGAACAAATCAATCCCAAAACGTAAGCCATAAGTGGCACTCTCCACCACCGCTAGGCTTAGGTTATGAGCGTTTAAATTACTGCCATCAATATTATGGATACTAGCTTTTGCTTGAGGTAGTTGAGGTACGCGTTCACCATTAAAGAACGGCAATATTTTTAAACCATTAGCACCTGGGGCTGTTTGCTCTAAGGCATGATTAAAACCATTCAGATCAAGATTAAGAAAATTTTGAATAGTAGTTGTTGCGGAAGTGACATTCATAGTACAAATTAGCGGCAACCAACCATTGGTCGATGAACAGAAACCGGCGATCATTTCAGAATCAGCGACAATCGGTGAGTCTGAATAAGTAAATAGTGTGCCTGATGTTCCCAAACTCATAGTGATGATACCGGGTTTTATATTTCCAGTGCCAATTGCTGCCATCATATTGTCACCGCCACCTGAAGCTACTTTGGTTTGGCTAGAAATGCCCAGCCTATTTGCAATTTCAGGTAATACGGTGCCAATGCAAGTTTCTGCTGTGATCAATGGCGGCAAAGCTTGCTGCAAGCGGCCAGAATCATCAATCAAATTGATGGTATGTAAATCCCATTTGCGAGAACGAATATTTAATAAACCTGTGCCTGATGCATCGCCAAACTCAGCAACACGAACGCCAGTTAACCAAAAATTAAGGTAATCATGTGGTAGCAGCACAGTATCCAGCCGCGCCCATAATTCAGGGTGATGGTTTTTGAGCCATAAAATTTTAGAAATGGTATAACCCGTTTGTGGCATCAGCCCTAGCTGAGCGAGTGAGCCTTCTACTCCACCTAAGGCATCAATAATGGTATGGTTTTCTGTGGCTGTTTCGGTGTCACACCACAATTTGACAGGAGCAATGACTTGCCCCTGCTTATCGAGTGGCACAAAGCCGTGCTGTTGCCCTGACACTGAAATCGCGGCGATCAGTTTGCCGTCAATGCCAGCATTGTTGATCGCTTGGTGGAAGGCGCTTTCTAATGCATCTGTCCACCAAGAAGCATGCTGTTCACGGCGCCCAGATGCTTCACTAATTAGTGGGTGCGGTGCAGAGCCCTCACCCAAAATTTGTGCGCTTTCGCTATCAATGATAACGACTTTGGTACTTTGTGTACCGCAATCGATCCCAGCATACAGTGTCATCGATTACTCCATTTCCAGTACAATTTTAATATCAGTTGGGCGGCCTTCAGCAGCACGCTCGTATGCTTCAACGCTATCTTTAAATTTATAGGTTGCAGACAAAAGCGGTTTGACATTAAGTTTGCCTGAGCTGAGCAAACGAATGGTGCGAGGGTACATATTTGCGTAACGGAAAATGGTTTTAAAGGTGATCTCTTTGGCTTGTGCGGAAACAATATCTAATGGTGCTGGGTCAATCGGCATACCGACTAAAACAGCGATCCCACCCGGAGCCATGTGTTCGGTAATATTGGCAATCACGGCTTTGGCGCCACTGCATTCGAATAGTACGTTTACGCCATTACCTTCAGTCAACTCACTGACTTTGTCTACAATAGCTTGAGTGTCTTTACTGTTGATCGCGTGTAGCCCAGGGTATTGCTTAGCAACTTCTAATTTTTTATCAAATAAATCACAGATAATGACATCGGAACAGCCACCAGCCAGTACCGATAATGCAGTGATGATGCCGATGGTGCCAGCACCAATGACCAGTGCGATATCACCCGGTTTGATTTCTGCTTTGGTTGCAGCTTGCATGCCAATAGCCAGTGGTTCCACCATGGCACCTTCAGCAAAGGTGACATTTTCAGGTAACTTAAAGGTGAATGCAGCTGGGTGGATCACGCTTTCACGTAAGCAACCATCGATAGGTGGGGTTGCCCAAAAACGTACCGCAGGATCTAAGTTATAAAGACCCGCACGTGACTGTGTAGATTGTAAGTTTGGAATACCGGGCTCCATACAAACGCGATCGCCGACTTTTAAATGAGAGACATTTTTACCAACAGCAGTGATCACCCCAGAGGCTTCATGACCGAGGATCATCGGTTTTTCAACCACAAATGGGCCAATGCGGCCATGTTGGTAGTAGTGAACGTCGCTACCACAAATTCCAACGGTATGAATTTTAATTTCGACATCATCCTCTCCAAGGACTTCAGGACTTTGCCAATCTTGGATAGAAATTTTTCCTGCTTTCTCGAGTACTAATGCTTTCATGATTACCTCTGGCTCATTTTTATGGTATCGATATCATTTTAATGATGCGGATATTAGATCGAATTTTATTATTTTTATGTGATGCAGGTTATACTTTCATTAAATGAGTAGCTTTTTTGTAACAATAGGCCAGTGAATAGGCTAGTTGATCACATTTTTTGTGATTTGAATGCCGTTATAATGTTATCGGTATCATTAAGGAGAGTCACAGCATGAAGAAAGATAATTACCGCCAGCAAGTGATAAATTTTTTACAGCAAGCACACATTACTATCACCGAAGAAGAAAAAGCGCGGATTGAAATAGCCAGTTTTGGTTTACCTGATTATCCTCGTTCAGGTTTACAACTATTAACTTATTGTAATAGCACACGTTATTGTGCTAAAGAATTAGTGCTATTTCCCAATCAAGTTTGCCCTGAGCACTTGCATCCTCCTTTTGAGGGGTCAATAGGTAAACAAGAAACATTTCGTTGTCGTTGGGGGGAGGTATACCTTTTTGTCGATGACTCATCACTCAGATTAAATCAAAATGATTCAGGTAAACCTATTTGCTCTAAGCCTGAAGGTGATGAGCAGTGGTATCAATGTGATCGCTTTATTTTATTAAAAGCAGGCGATCAATATACGATAAAACCTAATACATTACATTGGTTTAAAGCGGGTGAAATGGGAGCAGTTGTTTCCGAGTTTTCCAGTGAGAGCCGTGACGAATTAGATGTTTTTACTGATCCCCGAGTTCGCCGTTTGGAAGGTGTTTGAGTCACTCAACGGATTTTGCATGACTGAAACGATTAAATGATACTATAATGGTACAAAATGATACTTAATTTAATAAGGAGATGAAATTGGCAGATCATAAGTCACAGAAGGTGACACTCGAAAATGTCGCGGCACTTGCAAATGTCAGTAAAATCACTGCATCCCGTGCTTTTTCACAGCCAGACAAAGTTCATCCCGAAACGTTAAAAAGAATTTTAGAAGCGGCAGATAAAATAGGCTATGTGGTGAACGCGGTAGCACGTAGCCTACGCGCCAAATCATCGAAAACCATTGGTATTGTTACTCCTGATATGGGAAACCCTTTTTTTGGTGGATTAGCTAAATTGATGACGCAAGAAGCTTATCATGTGGGCTATGACACGTTAGTGTTTGATTCTTATGAATCAAAAGAAAATGAAGCTCGTATTATTGAAAAGCTGATTGGTTACAACGTGGATGCCATCATCTTGTCTGTCGTTTCATCCGATCGCTTTTATAAACCCGCTTATTTTAGGCAGCTTGAGTTATTAAACATCCCAGTCATTTTAGTGGATAGAGAAGTGGAAATTAAACAATGTAGCGGTGTTTACATTGATAATTTAGATTGTGGTTTACAAGCAGGGCGCTTTTTGCAATCACAAGGAGCAAAACAAGTAGTCATTGTTTCAGGTCCTGAAGATTCTAACGTAGCTCGTGATAGGGTGACAGGCTTAAATGCCGCATTACAGGGCAGTGTTGATAAAGTTGATATTTTATATGCAGATTTTCTGATGGATGAAGCTTATAAGGTGACTGATAATTATCTACAACAACATAAAGCGCCTGATTATTTTGTTGGTTGTAATAACCAAATCTCTTTAGGAATTATTAAAGCTTGTATTAAGCATCAAATCTCACTACGTGATGATGTGGCGCTATTTAGCATTGATGAAGTGTCATATTCATCAATATATGGTTTTAATTTCCCTTGTATTTCACATGATTTACAGGAAATTGCTTGGCAAGTGATCAATATGGCAGTGAGAAGGGCGTCTGATGATAGCGCCAAACCGGCAAAAGTGATTGTGCGTGGAAAATTAATGGTGACACCACCAGAACATGTTTTATGATCTGAAAGCTGTTTTGACTCAACCTGTTAATTAATATAATCGTTTATATACTCTAAATATTTAGAGTATATGATCGTTATGGCGAGAGATGTTAACCGATTAGGTTAACATGCTAGCGTTTGTTTTACCTTTTCAAAATTTATTACATCTATTATGCGTTTATAAATGAGTGAGAGCGTGCTTATCAAGGCACTTTTTTTTCGCTGATAATCTACGGAAGCCACTATACTCTAAATCATTCGAGGTACAGCTAGGCAACAAGTGAGCGAGTTGCTAGAAGCATAGATAGCGATGTGACTGGCCCGAGTGGACACAGTTCAACAACGCTGGAACTTGAAGTATGACGAGTATATATTACTTGTTTGGCAGTCCATTCCCTCATAGGTAATTTATGATCATAGAATATCGTCGTTTACATACATCTCAATTAATATCCAGTGAAAAAGAAACGCTATTTGGCTTGCTGGTGGAAGGCTTTAGCAGTGATTTTACTTACGATGATTTTCAGCATACGTTAGGCGGAATGCATGTTATTGCGTATGATCAACAAAAGATGGTCGGTCATGTTGCGATTGTGCAGCGAAATATGGCGATCAATGATGACCCTATATCAGTGGGTTACGTTGAAGCGATGGTGGTAGAAGAAAACTACCGCCGCCAGGGGATTGGCGCTAGTTTGATGCAACATACTAATGAAATTATTAGTGCGTGTTATCAGCTAGGGTTGTTATCCGCCTCGGAAGAAGGCCAAAAGTTATATCGTTCAGTTGGTTGGAAGGTATGGAAAGGAGCATTGTTTGAGCAACAACAGCGACATTATATCCGCTCAATTGAAGAAGAGGGGGGAGTAATGGCATGGTCAGCGCATGATAATATTGATTTCACGGCTTCATTGTATTGCGATTTCCGCGGCGGCGATCAGTGGTAATTAATGATTATATAAAGAATTAAAGAAGGCAGTTGTCATTCGAACAATATGAAATTTACTCTTTTTAATAGTAAATTGCAGTCATTACCCTATTTTAATTGACTAAGATGTGATTATTATAATTTAAATAGTAGCTTATTATTATTGTTTGACAATTAAGGCGCGATAGCTAGAATGTTAACTACATCAGTCTATTAGGGCTCGTAAGCGTTTACGTTAATCAACGCATATAACTATGTTTTGCAACAGTTATATGCTGTTGCGATTGCGTAATCTGGAGTCTATATAATGTCATTACAAAATAGCAATACAATCTTTGGTGTTCCTAAGCTTCCAACCCGCGCACTCATCTTTTTGATCCCTTTTTTCTTATCATTAGTTATGAGTGGTGTCGTCTCTTTGATTAGTACAGTAAAAGCCTTGGGACTAAACAGTGCAATGCTTGGCGAATGGGGCAGCTCTTGGATGTTATCTTGGATAATTGCTTTTCCGACAGTATTAATTGTTTTACCTTTAGCTAAGAGGCTATCGTTAGTTTTTGTTAAAAGCTAAAAAGGTCAACCCGCTATCCTTATTTGGGAGCGGGTTGGCTCATTTGATTAATGGCTAGGTTCTTGCCGTGGTAAAGCCGATGTAGGAAGCCCAAATATTTTGTCAAATGCCCAGTTAAAAAAGAATGTATAAATAGGAATAAAGATAATAAGTGCAAAATCGAGTATTAGCGCCTGTAGTAAACTAATCGATAGCCACCATGCGATCAGGGGGATCAAGAAGACCACTAAAGTTAATTGAAATAAAATCGCGTGGACAAATCGACGTCGAAACGTCCTAATTCTTGATTTTTGTTTTGATTCCCAATATTCAAAAGCTACATTGAAAATAAAATTCCAACTAACGGCAATGGTGGTAATAACCAAAGCTAATGGCCCCGTTGTTCCTGCTGAGTTCCCCGAAAGAAATGCCAATGCTAATGATGAAATTACCCAGCCAATCACTTCATAGGTTGTAATAAAGATCACTTTACGTTTGATACCTTGCATTTTATATCCACTATTCTGTGCTGTGAGGTCTGGTAAATTAAATCAATATTGATGATAATAAAAGTTAACTACTATCAAGATTATTGAAAGGTTGGCGATGCCATTTAATAGTGAAAATTTAATGATCTTTTTAACTGTAATCGAAAAAGGTTCATTTTCAGCGGCAGCAAGAGCATTGCATAAAGTGCCTTCAGCGGTGAGTATGGCAGTTGCTAATTTAGAGGCGGAGTTAGGTTTTTCGCTGTTTGAAAGGCACACGCGAGAGCCAAAGCCAACAGAGAAAGCACTTGCTTTAGTGCCCTATGCACGCAATATCGTGGATAATTTGCGACAGTTAAATATCTTTTCTCGTGAATTAACTGAAGGTGTTGAAAGCACACTTACCATCGGTGTTGCTGAAGGGATCAACCCAAATATTCTTCTTGAGTCACTAAAAACTCTCAGCCAGCGTTACCCTTTAATGCATGTCGAGCTCATCACTGCAGCACAGGATGATATTTTACCGCTGTTACATGAACATAAAATCCAATTAGCAATGGCATTTGGTGGGCTATATGTGAATTCTCAAGAGCAATTTTACTGTATTGGTTATGAATCATTGGTTGCCACGATCAGTGCAAACCACCCATCAATCGCTCAGCAAGCAAATTTATTTATCGAAGATTTAGTGCACACACGGCAAATCGTGGTCACCAGTTTTCAGCGTCGATTAAGTGATATTCGATCAGTAGTTTCAACCAATTATTGGCGAGTTGGAAGCTTTGCTATGGCATTAGGATTAGTGAAAGCAGGAATGGGGTGGGGTAATTTACCCAATTCTCTAATAAAGGATCAGCTTAAGTTTGGTTCATTAAAACAATTAGAGTTTAAAAATACACCAAATGGTTTAGTACTTCCTATCCATATTGTGTGTTTAAAAGGACAGGTATTAAAACGGGGTGCACAGGAGTTGATTGAATTATTAAAAACTAATAATTCAACAATGTAAAATTCAGTCATTTGATAAAGGATAAGTTTTATGTCACTTAAGATTATTGGTTTATTTTTCTTAACTGCTTTGGCTGAAATAGCTGGATGTTATTTTCCTTATTTGTGGATGAAAAAACAAGGTGGAATATGGTTATTACTTCCTGCTGCTTTATGCTTAATGATATTTGTTTGGTTGCTGACATTACACCCAGAGGCAAGTGGTCGTATTTACGCAACTTATGGTGGGATCTATATTGCGACAGCATTGATATGGCTGCGTGTCGTTGATGGTGTCTCACTGACAACCACCGATTGGGTTGGTGCTATTGTGGTATTTATCGGTGCAGGTATTATTATTAGTGGCTGGAAGTAGTATACTCATAAAATATAATTATCATATGATTATTTCTATTTGGTTAATTTCTGAAATAATCATCTTTAAATTAAGTTAAATTTTACTTTTGATTTTAATTCGATTTTTAAAATTTGTGAATTTATGAGTAATTGATCTGCATCAATAATGAAAAATATTACCCAATTGGTAGTATTTTAAAAATAAAATTAACTACTCAAATAATATTAATTCACCATTTATTTTCATATTCATTGATTTTAGGCAATATATTATTATCAAGTATTGATACTCTGCGACCGTTTTATAAAACAAATATAAAGAGGGAAGCAATGAACGTCAGTCGCAGAAAGTTTTTTAAAATCTGTGCCGGCGGGATGGCAGGTACTACTGTAGCTGCGTTAGGTTTTATGCCTGCAACGGCAATGGCCAATGTACGTGAATATAAATTACTTCGGTCTAAAGAGACTCGTAATACTTGTACTTACTGTTCTGTAGGGTGTGGGTTATTAATCTATAGCATGGGCGATGGTGCCATGAATGCTAAATCCGCTATCTTCCACGTTGAAGGTGACCCTGATCATCCCGTCAACCGTGGTGCACTGTGTCCGAAAGGCGCAGGTCTACTTGACTATATCCATAGTGAAAATCGCTTACGTTACCCTGAATATCGCGCACCGGGCTCCGATAAATGGCAGCGCATCAGTTGGGATGATGCATTCACTCGCATCGCTAGGTTGATGAAAGATGACCGCGATGCCAATTTTATTGAAAAAAACGATCAAGGAACTACGGTCAATCGTTGGCTTTCCACTGGGATGCTATGTGCGTCTGCAGCAAGCAATGAAACCGGTATGCTAACCCAGAAATTTGCCAGATCACTAGGGATGCTGGCAGTTGATAACCAAGCGCGTGTCTGACACGGACCAACGGTAGCAAGTCTTGCTCCAACATTTGGTCGCGGTGCGATGACCAACCACTGGGTTGATATTAAAAATGCCGATGTGATTATTGTGATGGGCGGAAACGCTGCGGAAGCACATCCTGTTGGGTTCCGCTGGGCGATAGAAGCGAAAAACAATAATGATGCAACATTGATTGTCATCGATCCGCGTTTTACACGCACAGCATCGGTTGCTGATCATTATGTCCCTATTCGCTCTGGTACTGACATTACCTTCTTGTCAGGTGTGCTGCTGTACCTGATTGAAAACAACAAAATCAATGCCGAGTATGTTCAACACTATACCAACGCAGCACTGTTGGTTAGGGATGATTTCAGCTTTGATGATGGTTTATTTAGTGGCTATAACGCAGAAAAACGCGCTTATGATAAAACCACATGGAACTATCAATTTGATGAAAATGGTTATGCATTGCGTGATGATAGCTTGCAAAACCCTCGTTGTGTTTGGAACTTACTCAAACAACACGTTTCGCGCTATACACCTGAAATTGTAGAGCAAATTTGTGGTACGCCAAAAGATGACTTCTTAAAAGTTTGTGAGATCTTGGCATCAACCAGTACCGCAGATAGAACCACGACTTTCTTGTATGCGTTAGGTTGGACACAACATACTGTTGGTGCCCAAAACATCCGTACCATGGCGATGATCCAATTACTACTCGGTAATATGGGTATGGCAGGTGGTGGAGTCAACGCATTGCGTGGTCACTCAAACATTCAAGGCTTAACTGACTTAGGGCTGTTATCTACTAGCCTACCGGGCTATTTAACACTACCTTCTGAGAAACTAACTTCAGTTGACAGCTATCTGGCAGCAAATACGCCAAAAGCGACGTTACCTAATCAAGTTAACTATTGGAGCAATTACCCGAAATTCTTTGTAAGTTTAATGAAGTCTTTCTACGGTGATGCGGCTCAAAAAGATAACCAATGGGGTTATGACTGGTTGCCTAAGTGGGATCAGGCTTATGACGTGATGAAGTACTTTGACATGATGAGTAAAGATCAGGTCAATGGCTATATCTGCCAAGGCTTTAATCCAGTTGCGTCATTCCCTGATAAAAACAAAGTGGTGAGTTGTTTAAGTAAACTGAAATACCTTGTGGTTGTCGATCCGTTAGTCACCGAAACCGCCAACTTCTGGCAAAACCACGGTGAAATGAACGATGTGGATACTGCTTCAATTCAAACTGAAGTATTCCGTTTACCATCGACATGTTTCGCTGAAGAAGATGGTTCGATCGCTAACTCAGGCCGTTGGTTACAATGGCACTGGCAAGCTGCGGACGCACCGGGTGAAGCACGCAATGACGGGCAAATATTAACCGGTATTTTATACAAAATTCGTGAGTTTTATGAACAAGAAGGGGGCAAAGGCCGTGACCCACTAATGCAAATGCGTTGGGATTACAAACGCCAATTCCACCCTGAATCAGAAGAAGTTGCCAAAGAGAACAATGGTGTTGCATTGGTTGATTTGTATGATGCAGAGGGTAATTTGCAAGCCAAAAAAGGTGAGCTACTCAGTTCATTTGCATTGTTACGTGATGATGGTTCGACGGCTTCATCTTGCTGGATCTACACGGGTAGCTGGACAGAAAAAGGTAACCAGATGGCAAATCGTGATAATAGCGACCCATCTGGTATCGGTAACACGTTAGGTTGGGCATGGGCATGGCCGCTAAACCGTCGCGTAATTTATAACCGTGCTTCTTGTGATACACAAGGTAGACCGTGGGATAAAAAACGCACTTTAATCGAATGGAATGGTAAAAAATGGGTCGGTAATGATATTCCTGACTTTAACGCCTCTGCGCCTGAAGTGGGTACTGGGCCATTTATTATGCAGCCTGAAGGGTTAGGTCGCTTATTTGCCATTGATAAAATGGCAGAAGGCCCGTTCCCTGAACACTATGAACCATTTGAAACACCACTGGGGACGAATCCATTACACCCTAATGTGGTTTCAAACCCAGCGGCGCGTATTTTTGAGGATGATAAACAACGCCTTGGAAGCCACGAACAGTTCCCTTATGTCGGTACGACATACCGCTTGACTGAACATTTCCATACATGGACTAAGCACGCACGTTTAAATGCAATCGTGCAGCCAGAACAATTTGTGGAAATCAGTGAAACGTTAGCCAATGCGAAAGGGATCGCTAATGGTGACAAAGTCAAAGTGAGTAGTAAACGTGGATTTATCAAAGCGGTTGCCGTGGTCACTCAAAGACTACAAACCTTAATGGTTGATGGCAAACCGATTGAAACCGTTGGTTTACCGATCCATTGGGGCTTTGAAGGTGCAACGCAAAAAGGTTTTATTACTAATACGTTAACGCCATCAGTGGGTGACGCAAACTCTCAGACACCTGAGTACAAAGCATTTTTGGTTAACATCGAGAAGGCGTAAGGGAGGGAACAAATGCAATCTCAAGACATTATTAAACGTTCCGCGACCAACAGTATTACGCCTCCACCACAAGCGCGTGATGACAAGTTTGAAGTTGCGAAACTGATTGATGTGACATCCTGTATTGGTTGTAAAGCCTGTCAGGTTGCTTGTTCAGAGTGGAATGACATTCGTGATGAAGTCGGCCATTGTGTTGGCGTTTATGATAACCCAATGGATTTGAGCGCGAAATCATGGACTGTGATGCGATTTAGCGAAACCACTGAAAACGGTAAGTTAGAGTGGTTGATCCGCAAAGATGGCTGCATGCACTGTAGTGATCCTGGGTGCTTAAAAGCATGTCCTTCAGCGGGGGCCATTATTCAGTATGCAAATGGTATTGTCGATTTTCAATCTGAACACTGTATTGGTTGTGGCTACTGCATTGCAGGGTGTCCATTCAATATTCCACGTCTGAATCCGAAAGATAATCGTGTTTACAAATGTACCTTATGTGTGGATCGCGTTGCGGTAGGACAAGAGCCTGCTTGTGTAAAAACTTGTCCAACAGGCGCCATCCATTTTGGTACTAAAACAGAAATGTTGGAATACGCCTCGGAACGCGTGGCTAAACTGCAAAAACGAGGGTTTAGCAACGCAGGGATCTACGATCCACAAGGGGTTGGTGGCACACACGTGATGTATGTGCTACAGCATGCCGATAATCCACAGCTCTATCATGGATTACCAAAAGATCCACAAATAGATACACCGATTAACCTTTGGAAGGGGGTTCTCAAGCCACTTTCTGTGGTGGGCTTTATTGCCACTTTTGCTGGTCTCATTTTCCACTATGTTGGAATTGGTCCGAATAAAGAAGTGGATGATGAAGAGGAGAAAGATGACCATGAGTAAAAAGAGCAAAATGATTGTTCGGACAAAATTTATTGACCGAGCATGTCACTGGACGGTGGTCATCAGCTTCTTTTTAGTGGCCCTGTCAGGGATCGCATTATTTTTCCCGACACTAAAATGGTTGACTGAAACCTTTGGTACACCTCAAATGGGGCGCATCTTACATCCATTCTTTGGTGTTCTGATCTTTGTTGTGTTGATGTTTATGTTTTTCCGCTTTGTTAAACATAATATTCCAGATAAACAAGATTTACCGTGGATCAAAAACATTGTCGAGGTGCTGAAAGGTAACGAACACCATGTGGCAGATGTAGGCAAATACAATGCGGGGCAAAAAATGATGTTTTGGAGCATCATGAGTATGATTTTTGTTCTGCTAGCGACAGGGATTATCATCTGGCGTCCTTATTTTGCGCACCTTTTCCCAATGTGGTTAGTGCGTTGGAGCCTATTTGTCCATGCGGCAGCGGCAATTATCTTGATTCATGCGATACTGATCCATATGTATATGGCATTTTGGGTTAAAGGTTCGATTAACGGAATGATTGAGGGGAAAGTGAGTCGCCGTTGGGCGAAAAAACACCACCCACGTTGGTATCGTGAAGTTGAGGCCAAAGAAGCAAAAGCGGAAGCAGAAAAGAATAAATCATAGTATTTTGAGTCTGATATGCGCTAAGCCACTGCTGTAAAAAGCAGTGGCTTTTTTATTGGTTTTAATGAATTGATGCTATTGAAATTTTTTCAATACAAAAAAGGAGGCAGGTAAGCTAAAACTAAAGGTTACTTGCAAACGATAATTAAAGAGCTTCACTATGAGTATTGAATCCGTTAGAAAATTTATTGCTAAATATGCCCCTGATATTGAAATTATTGAAACGGAGGGCGTGACTGCAACAGTTGAGCAGGCGGCGATAATCCATAATGTAGAACCTAACCAAATCGCTAAAACCTTATCACTAAAAGTGAAAAATGAAGTTGTATTGGTCGTTTGTGCTGGTGAAGCAAGACTGGACAATCAAAAGGTCAAACAAGCTCTAGGTTCGAAAGCAAGAATGCTACGAGCAGATGAGGTAGTTGAGTTAACGAGCCATCCAGTTGGTGGTGTTTGTCCTTTTGGTCTACCTGACGCTTTACCTGTGTATTGTGATATATCACTACAACAATATAACGAAGTCTTACCCGCGGCAGGATCCGTTAATAGCGCATTACGGATTTCACCACAGCGGATGTTAGAGCTCACTCAAGCGGCTTGGATTGATATCTGCCAATAAGTTTGTATTTAAGGTAGGTGCTCTATTCCTGGATTTTGTAGTCGATACAAAACATGTTCACTCAGCCAATGATCTTCAGCAAGCGCAGGGTGATTGAAGTTTTCAGTGTCTTTGTGCATTCCCAGTTTTTTCATTACCGCTTCTGAAGGAGTATTGGGTACGGCGGTAAAAGCTACCAGTTCTTTCAATTTGAGGTGTTCAAATGCAAATTTGATGACAACTTGAGCGGCTTCTGTTGTATAACCTTGCCGCCAATACTCAGAGCGTAATCGCCAACCAATTTCTGTACAAGGTGAGCAAGGGAGTTGATATCCAGGAATATTCAGACCAACAAAACCGATTAATTCACCAGTTAATTTTAATTCGACAGCCCAGAAACCCCATCCACCTTGTGAATCAAATCGCGCCATTATTTGTGACATTAGCTGATTGCTTTGTGTTTTATCCAATACAGAAGGGAAATAGCGCATCACTTCTGTATCGCTGTTCATTTGGAAAAAAGGCAGTTTGTCTTGCTCTGTCCAGCCCCGCAGCCACAGCCGAGAAGTTTCTAATTCAATAATTGACATATCGCCCCTTTATTCAGGAATTGAGCCTCAGATGTAGAATTGGAAAAGGATTACCTTCACCATCTTTTTCAGAGCGGGCAAATTGTTTGAACCCCATATATTGGTAAAAACCAACAGCTTGAGGGTTTTGCTCATTGACATCAACCTCAGTTACCCTTAATTCATTAATCGCAAAGTTCAGTAGTTGTTTGCCAGTTCCCTTGCCACGATTATCTTGAGATATAAATAGCATTTCAAGTTTATTTCCATCGACACCTAAAAAGCCATCGATGTGATTATTATTATTTAAGGCAACATAAACGGTGAGATTTGGCAAGTATTGCTCAAGGATAGCCACTTTTAGTTCTTGCAATGTTTTCTCTGGTAAAAAGTCGTGTGTTGCTCTGACTGACGATTCCCAAACATCAATAATTTCATGATATTGAGATGAGATAGCGGGTAGGATTTTCATGATGTTTTTATTCTCTTGTCGATAAATAAAGCATCTTAAAGAGTCTTCAAACAATGTCAACGGTAGGTCTATTCAATATTTTTGCTAATAACAAATATACGATTTAAGTGTTAATGTCTTGATAAATCTATTTTTGAGATATTAATCGCAGAAAAAAAAGTCAATTACTTCATGATAAGAAGAGAATTTATTTATTATTACAGTTAGCTCTCTTGGTTATTTCGAGCAGATGATTGATGATAATTTAGGACTGTAAAACAACAAAATGGTAGGGGTATCTCGATGAAATATAAGGTTTTAACACTTTGTTTATCCGCTGCATTATTAGCACCGCTGGCGCCTGCTCTTGCAAGCACTGATAATGCTGAAAATATGCAACTCGAACAAGTCTTATTATTAAGTCGTCATAATTTACGGACTCCGATTGTTAATACAGGTATTTTGACTGAAGTCACAGATAAAAAGTGGCCTGCTTGGGATGCACAAAGTGGCTATCTAACCACTAAAGGCGGTGCACTTGAAGTGTATATGGGGCACTATTTTAGGGAGTGGATCGATCAAAACAAACTGGTTGCTGATGAATTGTGCCCGACAAATAATGAGGATCTGTTTGTTTATACCAATAGTTTGCAAAGAACTATTGCCACTGCCCAGTTCTTTACTGCCGGTGCATTTCCGGGCTGTGCTGTAAAAATTCATCATCAACCTGAAATCGGTAAGATGGATCCGGTCTTTAATCCAATCATTACTAATGATAGCCCTGAATTTAAGCAAAAAGCATTAGCTGCAATGGCTGAGCATTTAAAAGGGCTCAATCTTAAACCGGGTTATGATGAATTAGATACTGTTCTTAATATTAAAGATTCACAGAAATGTAAGGCTGATAAGCTGTGTGATTTATCATCACAGGACAACAGTTTTATTATTGAAGCTAATAAAGAACCAGGTGTTACAGGCTCATTGAAAATTGCTAACTCTGCCGTTGATGCCATTGATTTACAATATTATGAAGGGTTCCCAGCCGATCAAGTTGCTTGGGGGTTAGTGAATAGCGCAGATAAATGGAAAAAACTGAATACGCTAAAAAATGGTTATCAGGAAACATTATTTACGCCAAAACTCATTGCTAAGAACGTTGCTCACCCACTGCTGAATTATATTAATAAGGGCTTTACTTCTGCTAGCAAAGGTGAAACAGCTAAATTCATTATGTTAGTAGGCCATGATTCGAATATTGCTTCTTTACTATCAGCGATGGATTTCAAACCATATCAATTAGCGGATCAGTATGAGCACACGCCAATTGGCGGTAAATTAGTTTTCCAACGTTGGCATGATAAGAGCGATAAAAAAGATTATGTGAAGGTGGAGTATGTATATCAAACCGCAGATCAGCTAAGAAATAACAGCTATCTCTCATTAGAGACACCACCAAAGCATGTTACTTTAGAAATGAAAAATTGCCCAATTGATAAAAATGGCTATTGTTCTTGGGAAGATTTCCAAAAAGTGATGAAGTCTGCATTAGAACAATAGGTATCGTTGAATTTTGTTGTCAGCCCGCCATATCATTGGCGGGCTTTGTGTTTTCATGATGGTAGGAAATACATAGACAATTTGAGGTAGTGTGGTGGGGAATTTAGGGGGAAATACCTAAAAAACCAGAAAAAACCCTGCTGGATAGCAGGGCGTGAAAGCCACGAAAATGTTTATGAGCCTTTAATCTAACCTATAATCATGTGTAATAGTCTTATAAATTGTGTGTATTTATTATCTCTCGACTTGCTCTTTTAAGGATGATCGTAAAGAGTTAAAAGACTAGTAATTCCGCTAAAACTGTTATTTTTAGCTATACTCGTCATACTTCAAGCTGCAGCGCTTGACGTTGACGTCGTGTGAGCAGCTGCATCTTGAATTATTTAGGGTATAGAGTAAGAGTATATGCAGAAAATTAGCGGATCACTAAGACAGATGTTTTTGCATAACGGACGATTGAAGCGGCATTTGAACCTAGCAGATAAGTGGACATACTTGGATGGCGAGAGCCAATTAAGATGATATCTGCGTTAACTTCTTCTGCAATAGTGAGTATTTCATCTTTAACGGAACCCACAGAAGAGGTGACGTGGATTTTATCTTCAGGGAGAGAGAAGCGTTTCACTTTCTCTTTTAACTCATTAAGGATAATCTCTGCTTGTTTTTCATCATCGGGGAAATCACCCGGCAGAATGGTACCACCGTAACGTAGGTAATTTGAAATTGGGGCGGTAACAGCGAGAAAATGGACATCTGCATTGTTTAATTTTTGGATGGCTTCAACATGAGGGATAACAAGGTCTGTTAACGCATCTTCAGTGACATCAATCGGAACTAGAATAGTTTTGTACATACATCCTCCTTTATATTTTCTTATTTTCTAAGTTTAGATCATTTATGTATACATTGAAATGAATCGTTAATATTTTCAATGTAATAGCTGCTTATACTCTAAATAATTCGAGGTACAGCTAGGCGACATGTGAGGGAACCGCTAGGAGCATAGAAAATACAGTGGCTGGCGTGAGTGAACGTAATCACTTATAGCACAACGAAAAGCGCTGCAACTTGAAGTATGATAAATAAAGTAAGCGATGAGAGAGGCAGTGGCGGAATATAACCACTACCACAATTATGGTGGCAGTGGTTATCGTGAAAACTATTTTTTACAGGCTTCTTTTAAGCCACCTTTGCAGGCTTTATCGAGGTATTCAGCTGCTGATTTATCATTTAATTCAGTACCTTCACCGTTTTCATACATTTTGCCAATTTGATACTGTGCTGGTGGATATTTTTTATCGGCAGATTTTTTAAACCAATCGAATGCCACAATGTAGTTTTGCTTAACACCAATACCTTGATAATAAATTTGTCCCATATAGTTTTGAGCTTCGGCATTACCTTGCGTTGCTGATTTTTCAAACCATTGTATGGCTGTTTCGATATTGGGTTCCACACCATTACCATTTAAATACATATCACCTAAAAAAAGCTGTGCATCTGAGTTTCCTTTATTCGATGCCATAGTTAGCCATTTTTTGGCTTTAGGGTAGTCTTGCTTTACTTCATTACCAAGGTAATAACCAATACCTAGCATGACTTGGGCCTTGATATCCCCTTTTTGTGCTTCTTTTTCAATCAGCTTAAGTGTTTCATTTGAAACTGCTGCAAAACTTGAATGGATAGAAAGAATAAAAAATAAAATCAATGAGCAAATTTTATACATAGCGATATTTAAATCTTATAGAGTTTGTTAGTTTTTATTGTTACATACATATAATATTAGTATTTTAACGTAGCTGCATACACTTTTAATGGGTGATTAGCACATCTTTAATTATTTAGTGCATACATTAATATAATGTTTTAACAACCATAGCGACGTTAGCAGTAGCTAATATACCGAGTAACAACCTTATTTTGTTTTAAATACTCTACGTCTACGGGGGTAGAATATCAATGTGTTTTAGGTTTTTTTATATAATGCTGTTAGTCTTAGTTATATATTGTAACATTACACTAAAAAAGTGTTTTTTTGATGTAAAAAGCGCTTGAGATATTTACAAATATAACGAGTATATATTTTTATTACCAATTGTTCGTCACCATCATCAACCCAGGGATAGTGCAAGTGATGATCCCTATCATGAGCGTTAAATTACCTAAGTACCTGATTTGTTTATTGAGGGAAAAAGTGCAGAAAAATAAAAACCAAAGTGCCGCCCAGAGCAACCATAACGCAACCATTCGAGGGTCTGAGCTGGTATAATAGGCATAGAATAAAGCATTAAAGAAGACAAATAAGCAATACCAACCAAATAACTTCCCTGATAATGAGTAGATTTTTACTAGACTGAGAAATAAGTAGGTGAAAGTAAATAACATAGATTGTGCAATCTCGATATAGTCAGCATGCCCTTTAGCATGGAGCATTAAGACAATATTGCCGATTAAGCAGAAAAAACCAATAATACCATTGAAAATTCCAGTTTCTTTATCATCATATCCTTTAATGATAGAAATACCATTTACGATTAAAACACTACCGATAAAAATGAGTAATATGCCACCCATATATCACCTCTTGAGGGTCAATTGGTTATCATCTACAGTAAATTCGATGTATTGACTCTGTTTTCCACTCAAGATTATGTTAGCCACTAAAGGTTCTATATGGACTTTAAATACGCGCTTTATATCTCGGACACCATAACGACGGTCACACATTGAATTTATTTTTACTTTTGCTGCGCTGTCCAGTGCCACAGTGATGGAAGAGCGTGCGATCCTTTTATTTAGTTTTGATAGTTCTAACTCAATAATTTTGATAGCTTGTTCTGGGCCTATTTTTTTGAAACTGATTTTTCGGTCAATACGGTTAATAAATTCAGGCTCAAAGCGTTGTTCAAGCCGCTTAAGCATTTTTTGTTGCTGAGACCTTACTTTAAAAAAATTGAATAGTGTTGGTTGCTCATTCAGGATATCTTTTGATCCCAAATTAGATGTCATAATAATAATCGAATTTTTGAAGCTGATATTCTTTTGCCCATTGGCAAGGCTTAATTCCCCCGTATCAAGAATGTTGAGTAATGTTGTTATCACTTCTTTGCTGGCTTTTTCTATTTCATCAAACAAAACGATACTCGGCGTGCTATAACTGCCGGCTATTTTGTCACTATCAAATAAGGAATAGGACTCTTTACTCCCTGAATAACCGGGGGGAGCACCTGATAATGATGCTGCATAATGATCTTGGGACAAAGTATTCATGTTAATGCGACAAGAGAGATTTTTGCCATTATTGAGAGCTTTTGCTAAAGCAATAACCGTTTCTGTTTTACCTACTCCTGTTGGCCCCAAAAATAGCAAGGTACTCAGTGGCCTATCGGGATCAAATATATTGGCTTTAATGCAGTACAACACATCTTTAAGCTGCTTTAATACATCATTCTGACCAATGATCTGTTGTTCTATCGATTGAATAACGCTATCGGGATCAAAAACAAAGCGAAATCGCCCCAAATCTTGCGGTAATGGCGAGGCGTCGTCATTTTCTGATTGTGGATGATTTGATGCCAACATGTCATTGATAAAAGGCATAGTTTATTCCTACATAACGACGATTTTAGTAGTAACTCTTAGTAGACAGTGAGTTACTACTTTTTATTAATGAATGTTAATCAACATCTTTGGTTTTATTTCCCCTAGTGGGTAAATCATAAACTTGGCATTCTGAAACACCGACAGTATCACGAGTGATGCTTTCTACTTGTTCACGTGTTTTTTCTGCATCTAATACCCAGCTGCGATAAAACTCAAATGGGCACTCAGCTAATCCTTTATCGCCATCGCCCGAATTATAAATACCTGTATAGCCACGATGTAAAATTTTAAACAGATGATTCTGTGATTGATCATATTTGCGTGCATCACGAATTTCAGTCACGGAGAGTTGAGCGTACTGAATACCCATCTCTTCTTCACCGCATTCGCCAAGTGTTCGACCATCAAAGCCAATAATTGCAGAGTGTCCAAAGTAGGTATATACGCCATCAAAGCCTGTACCATTCGCGACAGCGACATAGCAGTTATTTGCCCATGCCATAGTTTTTGCCATGAGTATTTGTTGCTCTTTGGCTGGGTACATATAGCCCTGACAACGAATAATCAATTCAGCACCTTTCATGGCGCAATCACGCCATATTTCAGGGTAATTGCCATCATCACAAATAATTAAACTGATTTTTAACCCTTTTGGCCCCTCTGAAACATAGGTTCTGTCGCCCGGATACCAGCCTTCGACAGGGCACCATGGAATAATTTTGCGGTATTTTTGGACAATATTGCCGTTATCATCGATCAGGATCAGGGTGTTATAAGGTGCTTTTAAAGGGTGGTCTTCATGTTGCTCCCCTGTAATTGAAAAAACGCCCCAAACTTTGTTCGCTTTACAAGCCGCGGAAAATATTCGTGTTTCATCACCGGGAACGGTTGCTGCCGTTTCCATCATTTCTTCATGGTCGTACATGATCCCTTGAGTGCTATATTCAGGAAAAATGATCAGATCAAGGCCTGGTAAGCCTGTTTTTACGCCAGCGATCACATCTGATATTTTACTTGCATTTTCAATGACTTCTTTACGACTGTGTAAGCGAGGAATTTTATAGTTTACGACAGCAACCCCGACAGAAGTTGGGCTGCTGGATATATCACCATGTCTCATAGTGTTTCCTTATATACTCGTCATGTTTTAAGCGACTTAGATACGCCTTGGATCAGTCAAAATACAGTGTTTAATAATCGTTAAATGACTAGGTAAATATAACTATTCGAGTGAGAGGGTGTGAGTGGAATATGTTAATCCGTGATTGAGATCACCACCTAGTGAAAACAAGGTTAACCAATTGATTATGTTATTAATTATGTTTTGTTCTAAATTAAAACTCTATTTAAATTGGTGGGAAATGAGAAAAAAATCAGCATTAAATCATCTTATTTTGATGGTTTTATTTTGATTTTTATCGAGGTGTTAAAAAAAGGTAATAAATCGTCTTGCCATGAGTCAGATGGAGTGATTTTTTACGATTATATTTCAAGTAGTGGGTTGTTGTTTATATCGGTTAAATCACAGTTGAAATATCTGCACAGAACTTCAAGGCAACAACCCCCATTGATTATTTGAGTTTTTCAGATAGCCATAAACCGCTTTTTTTCATTGAAAAACCAAATAACACACCAATCAGTAGTGATGATAACGTGACGGGCCAATCCCCTTGAGCTGCAAATATGGCGCAGGCGCCAATGAAAGTGCCTGGTATATAAGAAAACCATATCTTCTTAGCTTGAATGCACATAATAAATGCCACCACACCGGTGATCAGATATTCCACAAAATTTGGAATATTGTTTAATAGGCTATTACTGTGGATCATCACTAATCCCCAAACAACACCACTAGCAACGGTTAACAAGGTAATCAATAATCCTTTATAACCTTCTTTTGGATAAGCAAAGTAGGAGGTGCAACCTAAAAAACCAGCCCAGCCAATTAACCCTAATGAGTTAGCTAGCCATGCCCAAACAGCGGAAAGTATTGCAGTCGTTAACGAAATAGAAAAAAGTATTTTCACAGTGGTACTTACAATGATTGCTATGATTGAGTCAAATAGAGCAATGGCGAGGCCAAGCTGTTATCACGTATCGATTTCTCGAAGGGCGGGGATTCTATCATTAGCTTGTAGGATAAAAAAAGTATTTCGATCAAGATATATGCAGAAGGTGGGATAAACAGAATTATTTACCCCACCCGAGAGATTATTGCTGCGCATCAAACAAGGGGGTTGGTTTACCGTTATCATCAACTGCCACAAAATTAAACTGTCCGTGGATCACTTCTTCGCGGCCTTCACGGTACATATCTTCTAAAAAGATAGAAACATTCACCGTTAAACTGGTTCGACCCACACGACTGACTTTGCCAATCAGTTCGACAATGGTGCCTGAAGGAATAGGGTGAGTGAAATTAATCTTTTCGGTTGAAACGGTGACTAAGCGCTTACGGGAAAAGCGTGTCGCCGTGATAAAAGAAACTTCATCCATCCATGCCAACGCAGTGCCACCAAACAAGGTGTCATGATGGTTGGTGGTGGTAGGGAAGATAACTTTGGAGACACTGGTGATTGAATTTTTGATTTTTTGGGTGATGAGCTCATCAACTTCAGAACACATGATGTTGCCTTAGCGATAATAAAAAACAATAGGCTGTCAGTGTAATATGCTTTCAAAAAAAATTACACTGACAATACTTTTGAGATCTTTATCAGAGGTGAATATTGCCAGTCAAAAACAGTGTTGCTTCCCCAGTTAACTTCACGCGCTCACCTTCAACAGAACATCGAACAATACCGCCACGCGCCGATATTTGATTGCCAATTAACTGAGTTTTATTTAATTGCTTGGCCCAAAGAGGTGCAATTGCACAGTGTGAGGTACCTGTAACCGGATCTTCATCGACACCTTTTGCCGGTGCAAAGTAGCGCGACACAAAATCAGCATTTGCTTCATCACTTGCCGCGGTAATGGTTAGCCCTGATAAGGGAAGTTTTGCCATCGCGATAAAGTCAGGTTTACAGTTGGCGACCTGAGTTGCGTCGTGTAAAAAGCAGACATAGCGATCTTTTGCTAGCCACAAAGCGGCAATTTCAACCCCCAATAGGTCAGACAGTTGTGGATAATCAGACACAGCAACTTGTTCGGTTTCAAGGATCGGGAAATCGAGAGTGAAACCTTGCTGATTTTTATAAACGGTGAGTTCGCCTGAAAGAGATTGAAAAGTAAAAGGGGTGATTGGCAATTGTTTAAATTGATGGAGTACGAATGCACATGCAAGGGTCGCATGACCACAGAGTTTTACTTCTTGGTTGGGAGTAAACCAACGAATATGATCATTAACTAAGAATGCGGTTTCTGAGAGATTAATTTCTGCGGCGATCGCGATCAGTTGCTCATCAGCAAGCCATTCTTCTAACAAGACGATAGCCGCAGGGTTACCTTGAAATTGTTGATGAGTAAAAGCATCGACATAGTAAACAGGAAGCGATAGACCACTCATATTGTATTCCAAAAAATAAAGTAATGGTGGAAAGTATATACTTTAAAATGATGAATCGTCGAAATAAAAAACACCCGATAAGTTTCATCGCTTATCGGGTGTTATTATAAACAACTAGCAGAAATTATTTCGCTTTGGCTTCATTAGCATCGGCGTTTTTCAGCATTTTTCTGACCGGGATAATTAATGCAGCCAGAACAATTGCGCAGATAACTAATGCCATTGAAACATGTGAGAACAGTTCAGGCATTGAATTCAGCTGTTCTTTATTGATGTTACCGCCCATGATACCTGCTGCAAGGTTACCTAGCGCACTTGCACAGAACCACAGACCCATCACTTGACCGCGCATTTTTTGTGGAGCTAGCAGCGTCATCGTGGCAAGCCCTATTGGGCTTAAGCACAGCTCACCGAGTGTTAGTAACAAAATGCTGGAGACTAACCAGAACGGTGATACACCTGATTGAGTCGCTAACACTTGGTTTGCCGCCATCATCATGACTGCAAAACCACCCGCAGCAAATAGGATACCAATAACAAACTTGGTCATACTGCTTGGGTTTAGGTTGCGCTTAGCAAGAGAAGGCCAGAACCAGCTAAATACCGGTGCTAATAGAATAATGAACAGTGCGTTAATTGATTGGAACCAAATCGTTGGGATCTCGAATGAACCCATTTGGCGATCAGTATAGTCACGTGCAAAGATATTAAATGAAGTTGGTTTTTGCTCAAATGCTGACCAGAAAAATGCTGCTGCGATTAATAAAATCAGGCAAGCAAGTAGGCGAGAACGTTCGCTACTGTTAAGGCCAGCAAAGAAGAACATGAAAAAGAAATAAATGGCAACACAGGTCGCAATGATATAAGCAGAGCTTTTTGCGATTGTAGAAGCATTAAATGGGATCGTACCGTTATCGATTAAGATAACCAGTACCGCCAGTAACGCCATGGCAACGGTAACCCATTTACCGACATTTTTACGCTCAACGGTTGGGCGGTTCCAAGTGGAATCTAAGCCAACTTCTTTGTCATAACGACGCATTTGTGGGATAGCGTAAAAACGGAACACCAGTAGGGCAATTAACATACCGATACCGCCGAGACCAAAGCCAAGGTGCCAGCCGTATTTTTCATGTAGTGGCCCGATGATCAGCGGAGCAATAAATGACCCCATGTTGATACCCATATAAAACAGTGAGAAACCGCCATCACGGCGTGTGTCATCTTTCTTATACAGCGTACCAACCATAACGGTAATACAGGTTTTGAAAAGTCCTGTACCAAGAACGATCAGCAGCAATCCAACGAAAAAGAAGGTATTACTCCAAAACGCAGACATGGCAATGGATAAGTGACCAAATGCGATGATCAATGAGCCGTACCAAACAGCTCTACGTTGACCTAGCCAGTTGTCAGCTAACCAGCCCCCAGGCAGTGAGGTGATATAGACCCCACCAGCAAAGATACCAACGATAGCGGATGCTTGCTCAATAGGTAGGCCCATGCCACCTTGTAGTAAGGCCGCGCTCATAAACAGTATGAGCAGTGGACGTACGCCATAAAATGAGAACCGTTCCCACATTTCAGTGAGGAACAATGAACTCAGTGGGTATGGATGCCCAAAGAAGGTTTTTGTTTTGGTCGCAGAAGTATTCATCTGTAACTCCGATATTTATTTTTGATTTGGTTGTGCTTGAAAAAACGCCCTGCAAAGCTGAAGGCGCCAAAATATAGAGATATGTTAACGTTAGTATGTAAACATATTTTTAACATACATTATTATAAAAACACTTATAAACAGAATATGTTTATGGTGAAAAGCATCTTTTTAAGGTGAAAAGTCGATATCAATCGCATTTCTCACGATAAGGTAGGCGAAGATACAGGAATTTTGTTGACATGAAAAGAGTAGATTATAAAACAGGCATAGCTTTCAAAAACATAAGCTTAAGGTATGCTTTTTGCTGTTTTTGCATAAAATGCTGTTATACCTACAATAAATGAGGGAAATGAATAAACTACGAATATCAAAATGGCGATAAATTTTTTTGTGTAAAAAGCTAAATAGAAGGTGCTTTACAGCCCTGTGTTTGGCGTTTGATCATATACCATGAATAAATAAGATTGAATAAAACTAAAGCAGCGGTGAAAAAGAAAACCGCACGGAAGCCATAGCTTGCTGCAACAAACGACCCCATTAATGGACCTGTAACATTACCTACATCGCGTAATGCTTGGTTATAACTAAAAATCCGTCCAGTCACTTCGTGGGAAATATTATAGATAATCAGGGTTTGTACCGCAGGCAGTAATGCCGCATTGAGTGCGCCAAGTAAAAAACGTAAAGCACCGAGCTCCCAATAACTACTTACCAACCCCATAGGGAACAATACAAATATCGAGGCGCCTAACACGGCTAATAGGACTTTTTCAGGGCCAATACGATCACTGAGTTTACCTAAGCGTGGGGCGCTGAGTAAGGCTGCAATACCGGGTATGGAAGCAATGACACCACTGATAAAGGCGAGGTTCTCTGTTGAATTCGACAGTTCACGGATATATAGGGTAATAACAGGGTTAATCGAGCCCATTGCAGCTTGAATAATCATGGTGGTGAAAAACAAGCTGATGACTAAGTTTTTGTTTTTCAGTGAGGCAAAAACTTGTTTGGTATTAAGCGAGTCTTTACGTGAAACAGGGGTAAAGCGTTCACGGACGTAAAACAACGTCACAAAAAAGCAGATAAACAGGACTGTTGCTGTGATAAAAAATACGGGGCGCAAGCCGTATTGGTCAGCAAGCAGGCCGCCAATCAATGGGCCAATCAGCGCACCGCTGACAGCCCCCGTCGCTAACACCCCCATTGCCCAACCGCTTTTCTTCACGGGCACTTGGGTCGCAATTAATGCGTTAGCATTAGGTACAAAGCCACCCAATAGCCCAAGTATTGCTCTGAGTGCAAGTAGTTGCCAAATATTTTGTGCGAAGCCAATTAACACCATCACAATCGCCATGCCTAACGCAGAGCGCAGTAGCATCAACTTTCTTCCTTTACGGTCGGAGAGCCTCCCCCAAAATGGCGCAGCAATGGCAGAAAACAAAAACGTAATACTGAAAACGGCACCCGTCCACAGGTTCAATGAGCTGTGGTCAGTAACCCCTAGTTCTTCAATGTACAGTGGAAGAAAAGGCATAATTAAGCTAAATGCGGCACCGGTTAAGAAACAGCCAAACCACACCACATAAAGGTTACGTTTCCAATAATTGTTTTTGGTTAACATAGACTCCTTACGTATTTTTGAAAAAGCACTGCGGCTTAACAGCCGCAGTGTAACTAATGATGAATTTTATCTAAATCGCCGTATAAAGATCCTTCGCCTTTAGGGCGAGTTTTAAATCGCCTATGCAGCCACATATATTGCTCTGGCGCTCTGAGGATCTCAGTTTCGATGATTTTGTTCATTTTAGTGGCGACTGCGACTTCATCTTTGATTGGGAAATTATCAACAGCTGGTTGTATTAATAACTCATAGCCTTTCCCCTCTGGGAGACGACGAAGAGTAAATGGCACCACTAAAGGATCTGCTAAGCGTAATAGGATTGCTGAGCCATTCGTGGTGGCTGCATTCGCTACCGCAAATAAAGGTGCAAATGAACTGTTACGTGGACCATAATCGTGATCTGGTGCATACCAAATAATTTCACCTTGCTTCAAAACTCTTACCATACCTTTAATATCTTTGCGATCAAGCATGTATTTGTTAGAGCGTAAGCGACCACGTGTTTGTATCCAATCTAGCAGCTTGTTGTCATTGGGGCGGTAAACACCAATACCGGGGTTGTGGATGCCAAAGGTACGACCGCCCAACTCTAATGTTAGAAAGTGTATACCCAGAACGATAATACCTCGGCCCGTTGCTTGAGCGGCTAACATGTTTTCACGGCCTTCAGTGCGGCACCAGCGGCGAACACGCCATTCAGGCCAGAACCATGCCATGCCAGTCTCAAAAAGCCCCATGCCTACAGATTCAAAGTTTTTATCAATATAACGTTGACGCTCTTGTAGGCTCATTTCAGGAAAACATAACTCCAAATTGCGATCGGCAATTTGAGCGCGTTTTTTTAAGAAGCGTTTTGAAAATAAGCCTAGGCGGGTTCCCAGCCAATAGATGATTGGGTAGGGTAACAGGACCAGCACATAGAGCAGCCCAATCCCGAGCCAAGTTAGCCAGTAGCGTGGATGTAATAAACTTTTATGAAACTTTGGAGCTTGTATCATCGGTTTCCAAAAATCAGGTTAGTGTTATGAGTTATATTATTTATTGCAACAGCAATTAGTACATTGATATCAGTCACTCAGTTCGTATTTGATGGCTGAATGAGTACTGAAAAGTAATCAATGATCATTTTATTATAACAAACTATTCATTCAATAATTTGGCAGTTTGTAACGTACTGATTAACTCGGCGATATTTCGAACCGCCATTTTTTCCATCACACGTGAACGATGGACTTCCACCGTACGTACTGAAACGCAAGCGACATCGGCAATTTCGCGATTGATGAGGCCTTGTAATACATATTGGCAGATCTCTTTTTCCCTTGGCGTTAGCGTTTGATAGCGCTGCTGAATAAGATAGTTTTCTGTTGCCTGCACAGTTTTGGTTTGTGCTTGTTCAAGGGTTGCTGCTAATTGTTGGCTATCGATAGGTTTCTGTAAGAAATCTACCGCGCCTAATTTGACCTGTTCTACCGCCATTGGGATATCCCCATGGCCTGAGAGAAAAATGACCGCGAGGGTGCTCTGTTGGTCTTTCAGTAATTGATGAACTTGGCGGCCATCCAGTTTAGGCATGCGCATATCGAGCAACACGATACCTTCTTGAAAAAGATTGGCTTGCTGAACAAATTGCTCGCTGTCATTCCAAACAATAACAGGATAACCGAGGGCTTCGAGTAGGAATTGACAGGCATCTGTAACATCAGGATCGTCATCCACCAGATGAATTAGCGTCATAGTTTGTCTCATTCATTATGATTAATGTTTGTTGTCTAATATTAGCACTGTGTATGTTATTTCTTGCCATTATACGAAAATATCAACGTCACTCTTAGGCCATTTAAGCCTTCTTCACTGACATTATTTTCAATGCGAATATCACCGCCTTGGCTTTGAATAAGCCGCTGGCAAATCACCAATCCTAAACCTAACCCTGCTTTTTTGGTGGTTGCAAACGGCGTGATACCTTGCGTGAGTTGTTCTGTACCCATACCGCCTGCATCGTCTTGCAGGACGAGTAAAAATCGCTCAGGCGCAAAGTGAAAACTAAATTGCAGTGTATTAGCACCTGCTTGCAAGCTGTTGCTAATTAGGTTTGATAGTAACTGATCGAGCAAAGTGTCAGGCAGTTTGAGTGAAATATCGTGATCATCGGGTAAAATCAGTTTTACATGTGGATAGTGCTGTGAAACTCGCAATAGTTGCCAAATATGTTGGATGGTCGCGAGAACCGGTTGCTGATGTAAAGGCAACGTGATCTCTTGATGAGGTTTTCCCGCCCATAACCGTAAGTTGCGAATAATGTCAGCCCCTCGCTGCGCTTGGTTGTCGATTTTAGTCAGCGTACCAATAAGTGGGTGTTCTGCGGACTCTTTGGTGAGGCGTAAAATAGAGCCTTGTGCGTAATGACGGATCGCCGAAAGGGGTTGATTAAGTTCATGAGCGAAACCCGAAGCCATTTCCCCTAAGATATTCAGTCGTTGGGCTTTTTCAAGGTTAGCCTCTTGTTGCCTTAAACGGTTATGTGCTTCTTCCAACTGACGGCTGCGGCGACGGACAAGAAATGCAATCCAAACGTGGTTAACACCCAATAAAATAAAAAATAGTGCCACTAATGCAATAGCGATTTGATGTTGGATCACCCAACTGACGATGTCTTGCCAAATTTGCCGTTGCTGCGGGTGTTGATTGACATCACGTAATAAGGTTTCGACTTGATTAACCGAGGCAGGTGCACCCCAGCGCATACCTAATTTATCAGAAGATAATAATGTTTTGGTGACTTTATCAACAAGGTTATCAGGGACATCGCTGAGTGCCGCAAATGACCAATTAGGATACAACTCAGTGCTGGTTTTACAGGATAATGAGCTGTCATGCTCAATTAAAGGACGAAATTGTTTTTTATCGATTAAGCCTTCTTTATCCATATTTTCTAACAGGCAAACAGGGATAATGGCTGCGGAAAGTGAATGGTCACGCAATGCATACAATAGGGCATCCGCGGGGAAGCCAAGAAACTGCATTCTGAAATCTTTTTCAGCATCGTAGCCCATATCCCTTAGTACTTTATAACCTAATAGATACCCACCAAAAGCATCAGGTGAAATAGCGCCAACTTTCTTGCCAATCAGGTTTTTGACTTCAGTAATATCACTGTCTGTACGAACTAAAATCAAACTGCCAATCACATTGCGAGTGGCACTATCTGGCTCTACTGAAGAGCGTAGCGATAGCAACCATCGCAGGTTATAGCGGCTATCGAGCTGAATAAACTGTGCGGGATTGGTCAGCAAAAAATCAATTTTTTGCTCTGAAATGGCATTGCGCATCTCATCAAGATTTAAAGGCAGTAGAGTGAAATGTTCATCAGGCAGTGATTCATTCAGTGTATCGGCAAGTGTTTGCCATTGAGATTGGGTGGATGCCGCGCCCCGTAACGCTAGCACGCCAATTTTCCATTCAGCAGCCATCGCAGGAAATGACCAGGCAATAAGCATGACTATCATTAATCGATACAAAGACATAGGCGTATTTGAGTTATTCGTTGCGTTAGATCAAGTTAATTACGGGTATGTGGTAAACCACAATAGGGAGGTTACGTGGCTCCTCATACAATACAAGCAACTAAAGATAACACACCGTTTTTAAAGAGAAATAAAAATTATTGTGGTTATCCAAAATAGGTTGAAATAACGGCTAATAAAGCCTGTAAAACCAAAAATATACCAATAATGACCATGTTTATGCCATTAGCAATGTCCTACTGGAGCCAATTATGGATCTGAGTAAACGAAAATTTCTACAACAATTAGGGGCAGTCACTGCGGGAGCATCGCTGATCCCGATTGCTGAAGCAGGGCTAAATTTCTCCCCAACTCGTCGTGAAGGCAATCCTGAAAAGCGTTATGGGATGCTGATTGATCTGCGCCGTTGTGTTGGATGCCAATCTTGCACTGTCAGTTGTGCAGTGGAAAACCAAACACCGCAAGGGCAATTTCGTACTACTGTGAACCAATACCAAGTCTCCTTGAAAGGGGAAGAAGGTTTCACCAACGTTCTACTACCACGTTTATGTAATCATTGTGATAGCCCACCTTGTGTGCCTGTCTGCCCAGTACAAGCAACATTCCAACGTGAAGACGGCATTGTGGTCATTGATAATGAACGTTGTGTTGGCTGTGCTTACTGTGTTCAGGCCTGCCCATACGATGCACGTTTTATCAACCACACGACGCAAACAGCGGATAAATGTACTTTCTGTGCACATCGCCTTGAAGTTGGCTTACTGCCCGCATGTGTTGAGTCTTGTGTCGGTGGGGCGCGTATTATCGGTGATCTCAAAGACCCTAACAGTACAATTCGCCAAATGTTAGCGGAACATGAAGCTGAAATTAAAGTCCTAAAACCGGAAAGTGGCACCTTGCCGCAAGTGTTTTATTTAGGTCTGGACGATGCTTTTGTTCAACCATTGGCTGGTAAAGGGCAACCCGCATTGTGGCAGGAGGTGTTCTGATGAGTGAACAAGTGACCTATATTGCAGAAATTATGGCGCAACCCCAAGAGTTTTTCTGGTTACCTTGGGCAGTTCAATATTTCTTTTTTATTGGTATTGCAGCCTGTGCAACCCTATATGCTTGCTACCTACATTGGCAGGGTAAAAGTGAAAACAGTCGATTAGAAATGATTGCGGTGTTTATCACCATCACGATGGGGATCACTGCGCCGTTAGCCTTAACTGCTGACTTGCATCAAACAGCACGTGTTTGGCATTTTTACGCACATCCAACGTTATGGTCATGGATGTGGTGGGGATCGGTGTTATTACCATTATTTACCACATTCACAGGACTCTATTTTGTTGCGTTGCTGGTGAAGTTTATTTGGAAAAAAGAGTTTAAAGCAACTCGTTGGGTTGCGTTGTTATCTGCGCTTTCAGCGATTGGATTGTTGTTATACACAGGTAGAGAAGCATCGGTATTGATTGCACGCCCTATTTGGTTTAGCTGGTGGATCCCTGTTCTGATGTTCTTAAGTGCGATGCAAACTGTTCCAGCGCTGATCAGCTTAGGCGCACGTCGTGAACCACAATATCAGCAACGTTTAGCACGTATGCAAGTGATCACCTTGCTGTTATTAGCCGTTTGTTTCGCATTGTGGCTGTCAGGTGATACTATTTCAGGTATTGCAGTACGTCATCAAGTCGATGTTGCTAGCCCTGGTTGGTGGATGTTAATGGGGATCTGCGCCCTGTGGTTAGTTTCACTAGCGATGTCAATCGGTAACTTAAAATCAACACGCCCAATGGTTTATATCACTATTACTGCATTAGTGGCGATGGGGTTAACGTGGAGCTTACGTTGGGTGTTCTTAATGGAAGTTCAAGCTGTGCCGAAATATAACATTCTCGTTAACCCATATCACTTCCCAATGGGGACGGATGGGTTATTAGCATTGCTTGGAACCTTTGGTTTGTGGATCGCATTAACCATTATTATTCGTGAAGGTGTTCGTTGGTTTGCTAGGAGAGTGCAACATGGCTAAATTCTCAAGACGTCAATGGCTTAAAGGTGGTTTAGTTGTTGGTGGGTTAGCACTGTTCGGCGCTGGTTATCGTGATGTGGCGAAACGTGCCGTTGATGGCCTTGCCAATGGCACATCAGGTAAAGTCACCTTAGATCGTATCAATGGAAACTCTTTGCGCCCTGAAGGCCAAGCCAATGGTGAGTGGAAAGAAAACCCTGAACAAGTGGTTGCGATGACCCAGTGTTTTGGTTGCTGGACGCAATGTGGTATTCGTGCTCGTGTCGATACCGCGAAAAATGAAGTTCTGCGTATTGCAGGTAACCCTTATCACCCATTGTCCCATGAAAAACACTTCCCCTATGGGATGCCGCTGAAAACGGCGTTCAATAAAATGGGCGGTGAAAGTGGATTAGAAAATCGTTCAACTGCTTGTGCACGCGGTGCAACTCTGATGGAAGGTTTGACGAGTCCGCTACGTATCCTTGAGCCAATGAAACGTGTCGGTAAACGCGGAGAAGGCAAATGGGAACGCATCAGCTTTGAACAACTGATTAAAGAAGTGGTTGAAGGGGGTGATCTGTTCGGTGAAGGCCATGTTGATGGTTTACGTGCGATCCGTGATCTCGAAACACCCCTTGATCCCTTACAGCCAAAACTAGGTCCTAAAGCTAACCAATTGTTGGTCACCAACGCAGGCGATGATGGTCGTGATGGTTTTATTCGCCGTTTTGCACAAAACGCATTTGGTAGTAAAAACTTTGGGGCACACGGTTCGTATTGCGGCTTAGCCTATCGTGCGGGCTCCGGTGCATTAATGGATGATTTAGATAAAAACGCTCACGTTAAGCCCGATTGGGACAATGTTCGCTTTGCGTTATTTATTGGTACTTCACCTGCACAATCAGGTAACCCTTTCAAACGCCAAGGGCGCCAACTAGCTTCTGCGCGTTTACGCGATAACTTTAATTATGTGGTGGTTGCACCTGCGTTACCGTTAACGACGACGCTGGCTAATGATCATGGTCATTGGGTTCCAGTACAGCCGGGAACTGATGCTGCATTAGTGATGGGGATGATCCGTTGGATCATTGAAAACGAGCGCTACAATGCCGCTTACTTGAGTGTTCCAAGTGAAAAATCGATGCAAGCCGTGGGTGAGAAAAGCTGGACTAACTCAACGCACTTGGTGATCACGGATGATAATCATCCATTAGCAGGGCAATTATTGATTGCATCCCATCTCAATGGTCAACCCGCTGAAGATGAAGAAAGTCAAAAAGCCTATATGGTACAAGATGCTTCGGGTGAGTTAAAACAGGCTGATGATGTTGGCAACGCCGAATTGTTTGTGACCCGCACTGTCACATTATTTGATGGTAGTGAAGTCACGGTAAAATCAAGTTTCCAATGCCTGAAAGATGCCGCAGATCGCATGACGTTGGATGAGTACAGCCAACGCTGCCAAGTACCAGTGAAAACCATTGAATCATTGGGTCGCGCATTGACGTCCTATGATCGTAAAGCCGCAGTCATTTCTCACGGTGGTATGATGGGAGGTAACGGCTTCTATACCGCTTGGTCGGTAATAATGTTAAATGCATTAATTGGTAACCTAAACTTAAAAGGTGGGGTATCGGTTGGTGGCGGTAAATTTAACGGTGAAAATGACGGCCCTCGTTACAACATGGCAAGCTATGCAGGCAAAGTGAAGCCAAAAGGGGTGGTATTATCACGCAGTAATGAAGTTTATGAAAAATCGGATGAATTTAAAGCACGTATTGCTGCGGGTGAAAAACCATATCCCGCAAAAGCGCCTTGGTATCCGTTTGCAAAAGGGCAGTTAACTGAACAGCTCGCTTCTGCTCTGATGGGCTATCCGTATTCATTGAAGGCTTGGATCACCAATATGACCAACCCTGTTTATGGTATCGCAGGTATCCGTCAGGTCATGGAAGAAAAACTGAAAGATCCAAAACATCTGCCATTAATCATTGGTATCGATGCTTTCATGAACGAAACTACGGCACTGGCAGACTATATTGTACCCGATACACATAACTTTGAGAGCTGGGGTTTTAGTGCTCCATGGTCAGGTGTTCAGGTAAAAGCGAGCACAGCACGTTGGCCTATTGTTGAATCACGCACTGTGAAAACTGCAGATGGACAACCTGTTTCAATGGAGGCTTTCTGTATTGCAGTTGCCAAAGAACTTAATCTTCCGGGATTTGGTGATAACGTCATTGAAGATATGGATGGTAATAAATACCCATTAAATAGTGCCGAAGATTACTATCTACGGGTAGCCGCTAATATGGCATGGTTGGGTGAGAAACCCGTTCCAGAGGCGGCAACCGAAGATATCCAAATCAGTGGCGTTGAACGTATCTTACCTGCCATAAGCAACACATTAAAACCTGAAGAAATACGCCGTGTTGCTTATATCTACACGCGCGGTGGACGTTTTGCACCTTATGAAAAAGCATGGGACGGTGAGGCTACAGGGCCGAAGTGGAAAAAAGGCTTACAAATTTGGAACCCAACGGTTGCGATTAATCGCCATGCTATTACCGGTGAACGTTACAGTGGCTGCCCGACCTATTACCCACCACGTTTAGCCAATGGTGATGATATTAACAAGGTGTTCCCACCCGCAGAGTGGCCATTAAAACTGATGTCATTTAAGTCACATGTGATGAGTAGCTCAACCACCATGATCGAGCGCTTACGTCATGTGAAGCCAACGAACATGGTTGCGATACATCCTGATGACGCGCAGAAAATGGGCGTTAAACATGGCGACTGGGTCAAAATCACCACACCGGGTGGTTATGCAGAGGCGCAAATCAGTGTATTGGATGGCGTGATGCCAGGGGTGCTAGCTATTGAGCATGGTTATGGTCACAAAGAAATGGGGGCCAAACAACATTACCTTGATGGTAGCCCATTACCAATGAATGCAGCGAATGGATCAGGGATTAACTTAAATGATTTAGGTTTTGCTGACCCAACCCGTGAAGTGGCAAACACTTGGTTAGATTGGGTCTCAGGTGCTTCGGTAAGACAAGGCTTACCGGCTAAAATTGAGTTAATTGCCTAATGTAAATTGTGACCGGAAGCACTGCCTCCGGTCACTCAATAATTAAAAAGTTGATATTGCGCTTTACGATGTGGCTACCTCATCGTAACTTCGGCAAATATTTAGGGGCTATTTATCTTTGCTGATGATTTTTACAACGATAAAAGATTGAAAAACAGCCTGATTAGTTGATTTATCATTTTAATAGACTAACTCTTTATGGTTTGAGTTAAAAATGATGTTTGAATGTTGCCCTACGGGTTCGATTAAAGAACGTTTCACTCATTTGATGCTACGTTGAGAGGCTCTTGCCTAAAATGTCTTTAATTCGAATAAAAATTCACCTTCAAAGATAAACAGCCCCTAGGAGGGGGAGCCCTCCTTTTTTTATGCTTTTTTATCGAGAACGAGGTGACAGAAGCGGTGAAACCACCTCACTGAGTATGAGACTTTGGTACATCAATATACCCAATAAAATAAATAATAAACCTGCACATAGGCTAATCGCGATCCCCCAATAGGGCGACCATGCAAAACCTTTCGATTTGGCAATCTGAGTTGCGACTCCTCGCATGCAATAGACAAACAATGCAATGGCGCAAATAGTTAAGGCAGTGCCAACCGCCATGGCGAGTGCCGCCAGTATTCCCCATTGATACACACCAATAACATAAGAAAAAAGCAGCACTAATAAAGCGCCTGAGCAGGGTCTTAGCCCCATAGACAAGACCACAATAGCTTGTGTTTTGAGGTTGGACTGTAATTGATGGTGAGATGGTACATGTTGATGCCCACAGCCACAAACAGGTTCAACAGAGGACAATGGTTTAATCACTGCATTTGGTTTGCTATTAAGCGTTGCAAATGAATGAATTTTTAGTGCTGAAGTGATGTTTTTTTGACGAATTTTCCACCACTGGCGCAGTGCCTTGAAACAACACAATACGCCTAATAGGATCACGAATGCATAGCTAAGTTTTTCACTGTATTGACCGACCATATGTAAGTGACGAGTTGACAGCTGAAAGATAATTAAAATGACTGATACCAATATGATGGCGACTAGCCCCTGAAGCAACGAGGCCAATAAACTCAGGATGACACTCTGTTTTAATTGAGTTGGCTGAGTGGCAATATAGGTCGTAATAATCAGTTTTCCATGCCCAGGGCCAATGGCATGTAGTAATCCATATAAAAAACTGATACCCATTAATAACAATCCAGCCTGAAATGGTTGCTCACGAGTGGCTTGTAACAGTTCAGTGAGAGATAAATTGAGCTGTCGTTGCCATACGACACTGGTTTTTAGCCATAATGGCCAGTATTGATAAATTTGATAACTCACACCTGCAATAACAACCAAAAATAAGGCTATGCCAATTATTTTTAAGCGAGATGTATTAGTGGATTGAGTTATTGGCATTGTATTTTTACCTTCTGAGCAAACTGCAACCCAAGTGTTTCATCTTCTTCCGGCGATTGATTAATATCCAGAGAATAGGCGTAAAAACGTAGCTCGTCGGTAACGTTAGGTTCATGCAGAGTGATTTTGCATTGTGTTTGAGGATCTTTAGATGCGTGGAGTGATTTTTGATCGGGGTAGGTCATACTGACAAAAAAAGTGGGGTCGTAGGTCATAAATTCAATATCGGCGCCTGCGACAGGGATCGGCTGCTTCAACCGTGCGGTAAATGAAAAAATGAGTTGTAGGCCATCACGTTGTAGTCGGTAATCAGTCGGTAAAGTTTGAAAGGCAATTTTTTTACCCTGAGAATAGAAATCGGTGAAATAGTCTTGTGCGAGGATATTCGCCATGATGGTAGCTGCTTGGGTTCGCCATTTGGGCTCATCTTCTTTACTATTTTTTAGTTCATAGGCGATGTCCGCGGAAGTCATCGGATCCATTTTCCATGTGAAGGTCAGCCCAACAAATTGCTGTTCTTTGACATCTGGAGCCACCTGCATATCGATGAAACTATGAGGATGAGCAAGGCTTTTAGTGGTAAAAAGTAGAGAGAAGAATAGAAACAATACATTGAATTTCATAATAATATGTTCAACAAGTTTGGTGAAAGCAGCGCCAATAAATCAAATGTTATAATATAACTTAATTTCTATTTGAAATAAATTCAATCATTATCTATTTATCGATCGCTTGTAATATGCGAAATGTAATCGTGTTTTTGTTAAAATTGGAGAAGTTTTGTTAATTTCATGTCATAATAGAGGGTTATTGATTTAGGTTATAATGATATAATCCATAAAATCAATAATTTATTCAATATCAATGAGTTACGAAGGAATTGAGAACACCATGCCAGTGTTACATAACCAAATCTCGAACAAAATCCTGAAAGAGCGTATGTTGGCGGAGACCGAGCCACGCACGACGATTTCTTTTTATAAGTATTTCAATATCCAAGATCCTGATGCATTCAGAGACAATTGGTACAAACAATTTAAAGCGTTGGGTGTTTTTGGCCGCGTTTACATTGCTAAAGAAGGGATCAATGCGCAAATCAGCGTACCTGAATCTAATGTTGAGGCACTACGCGAGCTGATTTATACCACGAGTTCTGAACTAAATGATTTACGCCTTAACATTGCTATTGATGATGATGGTAAATCTTTCTGGGTTTTACGTATGAAAGTACGTGAGCGAGTCGTCGCTGATGGTATAACCGATGACTCATTTAACCCAGCGAATACAGGGCAGTATCTCAAAGCTCATGAAGTGAATGAGATGATTGATAACCCTGAAACCATTTTTGTTGATATGCGTAATCATTACGAATATGAAGTTGGTCATTTTGAAAATGCGCTTGAAGTTCCTTCTGATACTTTTAGAGAGCAGCTTCCAATGGCAGTCGAAATGCTACAGCAACAAAAAGATAAAAATATCGTGATGTATTGCACTGGTGGTATTCGTTGTGAAAAAGCGAGTGCTTATATGCTGCATAACGGGTTTAAAAATGTTTACCACGTTGAAGGCGGTATTATTGAGTATGCACGTAAGGCAAAAGAGCAAGGGTTACCATTACGTTTTAAAGGTAAAAACTTTGTATTCGACAACCGTATGGGCGAGCGGATCACCGATGATATGTTAGCGCATTGCCACCAGTGTGGTGAGCCATGTGACTCACATACTAACTGCAGTAACGATGGTTGCCATTTGTTGTTTATTCAATGCCCTTCTTGTGCAGAAAAATATGAAGGTTGTTGCAGCACGGCATGTACAGAAGAGATGAAATTGCCAGAAGAAGAGCAACGAGCTCGCCGTGCTGGACGTGAGGTCAGTAATAAAATATTCAATAAATCACGTCACCGTTTATCAGATGGTTTATTAAATAACGACAAATAATCATCATAAGAATTATATTTGTTCTAGCCCCCAATAGTTTTTTAAACAATTATTGGGGGCTATTTTTTAATACAGGTATTTAAAAATATTATAAATAAAGAACAGCTCGATGCGATTTTTAGCGTAAACTTTTGAGGCAATATGCCTTTTTTGTGAATAAACAGTACTATTACTGATCCCCAATTTCTTTGAAATAATATGATTGGGGGTTTCATTCATCCAGCTATTGATTATACATTGTTCTTTTAATGTAAATATTGAAGAGTTTGCATTACTGGTTAGTTTTATCGTTTCTTCAATTTGTTCAGGTTCATTAATGACTTTATCCAATGTGGGAATAATGATATTTTTAGACATGATAAAGTAGTTGTTTTTTAATAACAATGGTTTATCTGATATTGGGTAGGCTGCATTAATATAAATATAGAACCTTATTTCATTTGAACTATTTAGCAGTTTTTTTAAAACTAAGCAAAAATTTGAGTGATGGCAATAATAAGTTAAATTCACAAGAATAATGGTTGGCTTACTATTGTTAATGCAATTAATAGCCTCTTTGATACATCCTACACTGATAAACTCTAATTTTTTATTAGAAGATAAATACTCAGTAATGCCTACACGAGTGTAATAACATTCATCAATAACTAATATTCTCATAAGGAACATCCCTGTTCTAAAAGAATGTTACAATAAATGGGAATGGATGTTGAAGTCAATAAATGAATTATAAATTACGATTAACTTACATCGTTTTTTTATAATAAGTTAATAATTATATATATTATTATCGTAATAAATAATACATGGCAACAAATGTTATAATGAAATTAATAAATTTAAAATAATATCAAAATAAAATTATGTGAGGAATTGGTGGCTTCTCTGTTATTAGCAATAATTCGAGGTGCAGCTAGGCGGCAAGTGAACGAATCGTTAGGAGCCTAGAAAACACGGTGAATGGCGTGAGTAAACCTAGCTTCGTATACCTTAACGAAAAGCGCTGCAACTTGAAGTATAACGAGTATATAAAAATATCCCTGATTAATGGATATTTGGCACACACCAAATATCCATTACTTTCACTAGTGCGTCTTAAAGTCAGGCTCTACGTAATCGCCGGATTCAATTTTATCAATACCGGCCTGTAGAATATCAATTAGTTGTCTGGCTACATCGGTCGTTAACCACATTGTTTTATCAACAATGGCATTCTCATTTTGTTCACTTTTTTCTGGGAGGTAATGCAAACGTAACATCATTGCATTATAAGCATCAACAGTACTGATGTCCCAGCCAACAACAGGGTGGGTCTGAATTACATCATCTTTTCTATTCATGGACACCTCCTAATCATACTGCGTGATAAATAGTTATCGATAACTGACTAAGGGCGAAAACTCATATGCAATGAGTACTTGTTAGTATAAGGGGATTTTGCCAATTGAAAAGGGGATCACAGACTTTTTTGTGTACTAATGACAGTTAATGCAAAAATCAACAGGGAACAAAGCTCCCCGTTGAAAACAACTAATCAATATTACGTACAGTCCAGCGAGAATCTTCACCCGCGAGGAATGGGATGAGTTTATCATTACCACACTCAATGATTTCGGTAGTGATATTTTGCTCTTTGGTTAACTGAATATAGCCTTCATTGACGGGTAAATTATAGAATTTTGGACCATTTAATGAACAGAATGCTTCAAAGTGCGCTAATGCCCCTAATTCTTCAAAGACTGTTGCATAGGCAGCCAATGCTGTTGGCGCGTTAAATACACCTGCACAGCCACAAGAGGACTCTTTACGGTGTTGGGCATGTGGTGCGGTATCTGTCCCTAAAAAGAAACGATCGCTCCCTGAGGCTACAGCAGCGCGCAAGGCTTCTTGGTGGATATTACGTTTCAGGATAGGCAAGCAATACAGGTGCGGGCGAACACCCCCGACTAACATGTGATTACGATTAAACATCAAATGTTGGGGCGTTAGTGTCGCTGCTAAAGAGCCACTTGCTTCTTGCACGTATTGTGCTGCTTCTTTGGTAGTTATGTGCTCAAAAACGACTTTCAATTGAGGGAAAGCTTTTCTGAGCGGCTCCATAACTTGTTCAATAAAGCGTGCTTCACGGTCAAAAATATCAATATCACTGGCGGTGACTTCACCATGGATCAGTAAAGGCATGCCTGCTTGTTCCATTGCACCCAGTACTGAGTAGATATTTTTAATATCAGAGACGCCATGACTTGAGTTTGTTGTCGCATTCGCTGGATATAACTTACATGCAGTAAAAACGCCTTCATTAAAACCGCGGATCAACTCATCGGCATTGGTGCTATCAGTCAAATAGCAGGTCATTAACGGGGTAAATTGCTGGCCAGCAGGAACAGCTTGCAGGATACGTTCACGGTAGGCCTTCGCCATTTCAATGGTTGTCACTGGTGGGACAAGGTTTGGCATGACAATGGCACGACCAAAAAACTGGCTGGTGTAAGGCACAACGGTTTTCAGCATTTCGCCATCGCGAAAATGTACATGCCAATCATCAGGGCGGCGAATAGTTAAAGTAGTTGTCATGAAACCGGCTCCGTTAGGGGAAAATAAAGTGATGAGCGAGGAGTGCTCAAGCCGGAACAGGATAATAAAACGAAAACGATAAAATATCTATGTTAATTAATGATTATCTTGCCAGATGGTGAAAATATTTGATAAGGGAATAATAGAGGAAAATTAGCGAAATATTACAGAAGAGATCTTTAAGTTGGCTCCTCCAGCTGGACTTGAACCAGCGACATACGGATTAACAGTCCGCCGTTCTACCGACTGAACTATGGAGGAACTCCCTAAAGCGAGTTGAATAGTAGCGTTACCGATGTGAAATGTCAAAGAAGAAACCACAATAAAAGTTTGATTGCCTGTTATGTGATCGAATCGATGCAAGTTTCAACGGAATGGTATGTTGAGAGTGGTGATACCAGTAGAAAAGGTAAATCTGAAAAAGCAAAAAGCCCGCTATAAAGCGGGCTTCTTAAATTTGGCTCCTCCAGCTGGACTTGAACCAGCGACATACGGATTAACAGTCCGCCGTTCTACCGACTGAACTATGGAGGAATTGCTTTGTTCCTGAGAACGAGGCGCATATTACCCATCCTGTTGTGAGTTGTAAAGTATAAATATCAAAAAAAACGCCAAGTGATTGCTAAATAAGCAATCTGCTGCTTATGTCGGCGAAAAATAGGTCTATAGCCATCATACCGAAGAACGATAGTCAGAGAGTGAAACAATATTTAACGTTAGGGTTACAATTAATTAACAATAATGGATGGGGCTATGATTAAAAAAACAATGTTAGCAGTTGCATTAAGTTCAGTCATTTCAGGGGTGACATTCGCTGAAACAATCGAAAAACCTAACGTCCTTATTATTATTGCTGATGATATGGGGTATTCAGACATCAGCCCATTCGGTGGTGAAATTCCAACGCCAAACTTGCAAACCATGGCTGATCAAGGCGTTAGAATGAGCCAATATTACACATCTCCGATGTCTGCTCCTGCGCGCTCGATGTTAATGACGGGAGCTACTAATCAGCAGGCTGGGATGGGCGGAATGTGGTGGTACGAAAATACTGTTGGTCAACCAGGTTATGAGCTACGTTTGACCGATCGTGTAGTGACAATGGCAGAGCGTTTCCAAGACGCGGGTTATAACACGTTAATGTCAGGTAAATGGCATTTAGGCTATACCAAAGGTGCTAGGCCAACAGATAGAGGGTTTAACCAAGCATTTGCTTTTATGGGAGGGGGGACTAGCCATTTTGATGATGCAATGCCTTTAGGCACCGTCGAAAGTTTCCATACTTATTACACATTAAACGGTGAAAAAACACCGTTACCAAGTGATTTCTATTCAAGTAAAAATTACGCTCAGCAACTTGAGCAATGGATTAAGCAAACTCCAAAAGACCAACCGATATTCGCTTATCTTGCTTTCACGGCCCCTCATGATCCAATTCAAGCTCCGGACGATTGGATCAGCAAATTTGATGGTAAATATGATGAAGGGTTTGGTAAGGTTTATCGTCAGCGTATTAACAGGCTGAAGGAGCTTGGCATTATCAATGATCAAACACCAATGCCGAATCTTGATCTTGATAAAGAATGGGAACAGCTTACCCCTGAAGAAAAGCGCTATGCTGCTAAAACGATGCAAGTTTATGCTGCAATGATTGCTTATATGGATGATCAGATCGGTGGTGTGCTCAATACCCTAAAAGAAACAGGGAGAGATAAAAACACTATTGTTATTTTTGCAACAGACAATGGCGCTAACCCTGCTTCTGGTTTTTATTATGAGTCTGAGCCTGAATATTGGGAGCAGTTTGATAATAGCTATGAAAATATCGGTCGTAAGAATTCATTTGTTTCTGTAGGGCCTCATTGGGCGAATGTCAGTAATGCCCCTTATGCGAATTTTCATAAAACAACCAGTGCACAAGGTGGAATTAATACTGATTTGATTATTACGGGGCCGGGCATCGGCCAAGCAGGGAGTATTGATAGTACACCGATGGCTGTTTATGACATCGCGCCAACATTATATGAATTTGCAGGTATTGACGCTAATAAACAGATCAAAAATATTCATCCACTTCCCATGTTAGGTACGAGTTTTAAATCTCATTTGCTTGATAAAGCACAAGTCAATCCACAATATTCATTTGGGGTTGAATTACACAATCAAGCGGCTTTGGTTGAAGGTGATTGGAAATTAAGGCGCTTAGTTAAAGGCTCACCAAAAGCAGAAATGGCGCCATGGCAATTATTTAACTTAAAAGACGATCCACTTGAAACTCATGATATTTCAGCACAGCACCCTGACATCGTTAAAAAACTACAACAGCAGTACGAGCAGTTTGCTGCGACAGGTATGATTATCGAAGCAAAAGGTGAGGCGATTGATTATATCGGTGTCGATAAATCTAATGGCGGTTATATTGGTATTGATCCTAAAACCAATAAACGCATTGAATCTGTAGCGGTGAAATAAAGGAGAGATAAAATGAAGATCGCGTTTTATGATCCTCCCGTATTACAGGCAAAGCCATTAAGATCGGCTATTCCTTTTCATATTTTATTAAAACCCGTTGGGGCTGGTTGTAATTTAAAATGTGATTATTGTTATTATCCACAACAGGAGCAGCAAAAAGCAGCTCCGATGATAAAAGCGATGTTAGAGCCTTTTATCAAAAATTATGTGGCTTCTCAGCCCGCTTATAGCAAAGAGATTAATTTTGTATGGCAAGGGGGGGAGCCTTTATTAGCGGGGCTGGATTTTTACAAGCGAGCGGTATCACTACAGAAAAAGTATGCTCCACAGGGGGTACGTATTATCAATACGTTACAAACGAATGCCACATTACTCACCCCTGCATGGTGTCGTTTTTTCAAACAACATGATTTTGTGATAGGTGTTAGCCTCGATGGCCCTGCAAATATCCATAATCGCTATCGCCATGATAGAAGAGGAAATACAGGTAGTTATGATGCAGTCATCAATGGGATCCATTTACTTCAGCAATTTGATATTGAGTTTAACATTCTGACTGTCGTCCATGATGATGTTGCTGAGCTTGGTCGAGAAATTTACCTTCATTTTGTTCAACTGGGTGCACGTTATATTCAATTTCAACCGCTCATGTCAGAAGGTGATGCCATTGGACAAGGTTTTACACTGAGTGCTGATAACTGGGGGAAGTTTTTAAGTACTGTCTACCAACAATGGCAGCAGAAACATCATATTGGCAAAATATTCGTGATGAATATTGAGCAGGTTTATAGCCAATATTTCACACAAGTGAGTACATCTTGCGTACATTCAGAACGCTGTGGCACAAATATGATGATGGAGACAAAAGGGGAAATTTACGCCTGTGACCATCAAGCAGATCAAAGCCATTATCTAGGCGTGTTTAATGGTGAAAGTGGATTTAGTGATTTCGTTAATTCATCCGTCGCTTTGCCTTTTGGTCAAAATAAAAGTCGCCGTAAAGAGTGCCAGCAATGTGATGTGAAAATGGTTTGCCAAGGCGGCTGTCCAGCCCATGTTAATCATTCAGGTCGTAATCAACTATGTGAAGGGTATTATGCTTTTTTTAGTAAGGTGTTAGAGCCTGTTAGACAATTCCCTCGTAATGCGCTAGGCGTGCAAGGTTGGCGCAGAGAAGTGTTAAGTATTAGATAGCAAAAAGCCCGCTATAAAGCGGGCTTTTTAAATTTGGCTCCTCCAGCTGGACTTGAACCAGCGACATACGGATTAACAGTCCGCCGTTCTACCGACTGAACTATGGAGGAATTGCTTTGTTCCTGAGAACGAGGCGCATATTAGCGATATCATCTCAGGCTGTCAACGATAAAAACACAAAAATAATTTGTTTGGTTACTGACTGTGCATTATGGTTGATTTTTATTCTAGCTTATTGATATTGCGCTTTATTCTGAGCTATCACCGTTGCTTTTGCTTGCGACGGAATTTCAGGATAGGCAATATGATACATATCATAAAACGACAGTGTACCTTTAAGTGCCATCAAACGGTTTATTTCTTGCTTGATTGCATGATTAACTTTATCTGAATCAAGTATTTTCTGGATAGATGATGGTGCAACTTCTTCAGTGACAAACCATTCACCGTTGTAGCAAACTCGTAAATCAAGCACGCCAATATCTTCAAAGCGATAAACAGGTTTGATATCAAACAGTAAAACTGCGCCTAATATAATGAATAATAGCGTAAAGCCGAGCATCCAGTATAAGCCAAAGTAGGGGGCGTAGAGTACAAGGAGCGCCAGTGGAACATAAGCGGCAACCATACCGATACAGAGATATGGATGGTTAGCGATGAATTGGCTATTGAAGTAAGGTTTTCCATCACGTTTTTCATTTTTATTGATGGTGTCCAAATCTTCGATAAGTATTTGTTTAATAATATCCATGATGCGATCACTCTTTGTAAGACTTCTATACCTGAAGAGTATCATGCGTAAGTGGAATTGTTATATATCAGTTATGAAAAATATTGAGTGTAATTGTCTCAAGATCAGAATTATCTGACTGAGAGGCAAGAGGTTTATTTCAATAAAACTTTTAAAATATCAACAAAATGCGAATTTTTTGTTAACCCAATTATCGGAAAAGTGACACAATCGAAAAAACAGCATTTTTTTAAGGTTAATCCATACAAAATAGTTGCTATTATCCTTAACTCATGAGTTAATGAGTGTCGGCCTGTTTAGCAGTCCTATTTGATGTATGATTACTGAGTTAGTGTGTTCGAAAGAAAAAAGTTATCACAGATAGCCTTTGACCGTGACGCTTCATCTTGGTTTTTTCCTGTTAAATAGTAGACTCCGGCCCATATATGCCGAAAAGGCAAGTTTTTTTTGATGTTATATAGGAAAAGTCAAATGTCCGACAAAATGAAAGGTCAAGTTAAGTGGTTCAACGAGTCTAAAGGCTTCGGTTTCATCACTCCTGCTGATGGTAGCAAAGACGTTTTCGTTCACTTCTCTGCCATTCAGGGCGCTGGTTTCAAAACTCTGGCAGAAGGCCAGCAAGTTGAATTCACCATTGAAAACGGTGCAAAAGGCCCAGCAGCTGCTAACGTAACTGCAATCTAAGCTTAATTGCTTAACTGATTTCTAAAGCCCGTCATTTTTAATGACGGGCTTTTTCATACCCGCTACACCAGCTTCCAGTACATACTCGTTATATTTCAAGTTGCAATGCTTTTTGTTAAAGTATGGCGGCTGTAACGACTTGCTTCAGTGAGTACTCAGAGACTCATTCACTTGTTGCTTAGTTGCATTTCGAATTATTTAGAGTTCGTATACTTATCGGAGGTCACTATCTAATGAAAATTCATGATCGTGTTTATGTTAAAACGGATGGACAAGAGCGCCGTGAAGGAAAAATCTTACTGATTGAACCGTTTAATGAAGGCACCATGTATCTCGTTTCTTTGCCCGATTACCCTGGTGGCATTTGGTTTTTTAATGAAAAAGAAGGCGGAATGGGGGTATTTGTAACCCCAGTTGAAAATTAAATTTGTTATATTCTTCATACTGCAAATTGCATTGTTTCTAAGCTAAGTTCATGTACACTAGTTACATACTTATGTATGCTTCTTGCATCTCATTCTCTGGTCGCTTAGCTGTATTTGGAATAACTCAGAGTATAAATAATCATTTTGAGCTTTACTTAATAAATTTGGCAATCTATACTCCATTCAAATTTTCTTAGGAGATAATTACTTGGACAGTCAGAGTTGTAATAAAAATTTAAATTTACTGGCAAGCTATTAATTATCTATTCTATTAACTGCTTGCCTCCACGGTAGGCAGTATCCAGCGTTAGTTCACTCGATACTCCTTTATAAAGTCATTCATTATCAATGACTTAAGTTTTATTGCGAGTACGGATCATGAAGATCTATTTTTATTCATTATTTCCTCCAGGCAATAGCCAATAATCTCTGAATAGCTATTTAACTATTCAGGTTTAAGGCTATATGGAATTAATTCCATATATTTTGTTATCCGAAATATTTATTTTTGGAGGAAAACTCATGTTATTTACATCTGAAATTTTAAATTTAGTTTCTGCAATGTGTTTAGGAGCTTTGATTGGTTCTGAGCGCCAGTGGCGCCAACGTATGGCAGGTCTTCGCACCAATGCATTAGTCGCAACGGGTGCAGCAGTGTTTATTTTAAGTTCTGTCACGACATCACCGGATAGTCCTGGACGTATTGCGGCACAAGTGGTTTCTGGAATTGGCTTTCTAGGAGCTGGGGTGATTATGCGAGAAGGCATGAACATTCGTGGATTGAATACCGCAGCGACATTATGGTGTTCTGCGGGGATCGGAGTGTTATGTGGATTAGGGCAATATTCATTGGCAATTATGGCAACATTGCTCATTCTTTGCGCCAACATTCTATTGAGAGAGGCCGCACAACGTATTAATAAGCAGCCACAACAGCAAGCGCTTGATATTGAACAACGTTATAAGATCCGTGTGATGTGCCATCAAGGTGATGAAATTTTAGTCAGAACACTGATCTTACAAGCCATCAATGGGCTACATATTCGTCTTCAGTCATTAAGTAGTGCAGATACACTGAAACCTGAACAATTAGAAGTGGTTGCAGAATTTTTAGCTACACCTGCTGAACAAAAAGAAATTGAAGCACTGGTTTGTCGGATCAGTCTTGAACAAAGCGTTAGTGCTATCAACTGGAAAGTGGCATCAGAGCTACCTGCCTGATTGCCGAATAATGATTAACTAAAGGAGCCAAAATGGACGATCACCCTCCATCATGGAGTAAAACGTGGGAGCTATCTAACTATAAATAACTTATTTTCAGTTAGATAGCGTTTAAAAAAGCACAGTCAGTGCTCGATAGAGATAAACGTTATGACTGAAATAAGGCATCAGCGTAAAAGCGCTAAAACGCCAACACGCCAAAAATTCATTGTTGGTGAACAAGCAAGTAAAACAATGGAACAAGTGCTGAATGAATATCAAACTAACCTATTAGGTTTGTCTGATAATGAGGCATTGGATCGACTCGTTACCGAAGGCGAAAATGAAGTTGCCCATGAAAAAGCTCCACCGGCATGGAAACAGCTTCTTTCATCATTTAAAAATCCCTTTATTTTTGTGCTAATGACATTAGCGATAGTCAGTTTCTTTACCGATTACCTGATCCCTGAGCGACAAGGTGAAGAAACAGATTTAACAGGGGTTATTATCATCGTTACTATGGTGTTACTCAGTGGATTACTACGGTTTTGGCAAGAGTACCGTACCAATAAAGCCGCTGAAGCACTGAAATCTTTAGTTCGTACAACTGCAACTGTATTTCGCCGTGATAACAAAACAGGACGTTCTGTTCGCAAAGAAATACCAATTAAATGTCTTGTTCCCGGTGATATCGTGTTGTTATCAGCAGGAGATATGGTGCCAGCAGATCTCAAACTGATTGAATCACGAGACCTATTTATTAGTCAGGCGATACTGACAGGCGAATCGATCCCTGTTGAAAAATATGACACTTTAGGTGATATAACGGCTAAAAGTATCGAGCCAACTTCACCTACTGAAAATGAGTTATTAGAGATTTCTAATATTTGTTTGATGGGTACTAACGTCACTAGTGGCACAGCAAGAGGGATTGTGGTTGCGACAGGTGGCAAAACTTATCTCGGTTCACTAGCCAAGTCAATTGTTGGTAGTCGTGCACAAACGGCTTTTGATCGCGGTGTCAACAGTGTGAGTTGGTTACTGATCCGCTTTATGTTAGTAATGGTGCCGATTGTCTTACTGATTAATGGTTTTACGAAAGGTGATTGGTTTGAAGCAACACTATTTTCTTTAGCTGTGGCCGTTGGTCTGACGCCTGAAATGCTACCAATGATTGTCAGCTCAAACTTAGCTAAAGGCGCTATTGCTATGTCGAAACACAAGGTGATAGTGAAAAGGCTGAATGCGATCCAAAACTTTGGGGCAATGGATGTCCTATGCACCGATAAAACAGGGACATTGACGCAAGATCGGATTATCTTAGAACATTATCTTGATAGCGATGGGCAAAAAGATAATCAAATTTTGCAATTGGCTTGGTTGAACAGCTTCAACCAAAGTGGTGCAAAAAATATGATGGACCAAGCGATCATTCGTCGTGGAAGGGGAAAGGATGAAATCGAACATTTGCGAGCCTACCAAAAAATCGATGAATTACCTTTTGATTTTATACGCCGTAAGCTCTCTGTCACGGTAAGGACACCGGAAGGCGATGCGTTATTAATTTGTAAGGGTGCAGCGGAAGAGATGCTGGCAGTATGCACCAGTTATCAACAAAATGGTCAATCGTTGCCACTTGATATACAAGCGAGAGAACAAATCACAGAATTAGTGAGTGATTATAATCGACAAGGTTTTCGTGTGTTGTTACTTGCCACTCGTTCGCTGAATAATGATGAAGCGAGTTTGCCTCTTTCTGCCTTAGCGGAGCAGCAACTTGAATTACGGGGTATTTTAACTTTCCTCGATCCTGCAAAAGAAAGCGCAATATCAGCTATTGCGGCATTACGTGAAAATGGGGTAACAGTCAAAGTCTTAACAGGTGATAATGCGATTATTACCGAAAAAATTTGTCATGATGTTGGCTTAAATATCAGTGAAATTATGACAGGCCTTGAGGTTGAGGCATTATCTGACGAGCAATTAAAACAAAAGGTTGAACAAGTTTCGGTATTTTGTAAGTTAACACCGCTACAAAAATCGAGAATTTTAAAATTATTGCAAGCAAATGGTCATACAGTTGGCTTTTTAGGGGATGGCATTAATGATGCGCCTGCATTACGAGATGCCGATGTTGGTATTTCTGTTGATACAGGTACTGACATAGCTAAAGAGTCTGCTGACATTATTTTGTTAGAAAAAGATTTAATGGTTTTAGAGCAAGGGGTTATTAAAGGAAGAGAGACTTTTGGTAATATCATTAAATACTTAAATATGACGGCAAGTTCTAATTTCGGTAATGTGTTTTCAGTCTTAATTGCCAGTGCATTTATTCCGTTCTTACCGATGTTAGCCATTCATCTATTAGTACAAAACCTGCTGTATGATATTTCCCAGTTAGCATTACCTTGGGATAAAATGGATAAAGAATTTTTAAAACGTCCACGTAAATGGGATGCTAAAAATATTGGCCGCTTTATGGTATGGATAGGGCCAACGTCATCGATATTTGATATTACTACCTTTGCGTTGATGTGGTATGTATTCCAAGCAAATAGTGTTGCTCATGAAGCACTATTCCAGTCTGGCTGGTTTGTCGAAGGCTTATTATCACAAACATTAGTTGTACATATGTTGCGTACACAGAAAATTCCATTTATTCAAAGTACTGCGGCATTACCGGTATTATTAACCACAGGGCTAATTATGGCGCTTGGCTTATATATTCCGTTCTCACCATTTGGTGAAATGATTGGCTTACAGCCGTTGCCTATCGAGTACTTCCCATGGTTAGTGTTAACACTGGTCAGTTATTGTGTAGTAGCACAGTTGATGAAACAGTTTTATATAAAACGTTTTGGAACGTGGCTTTAAATAACTAAATAAAATAAACTAGCAAGATTGTTTTTAAAAATTTTGCTAGTTTATTCAATTGGTTAGAGTGGGTGTGTACTAAGTGTATAATCTATCTTTATGGGTAATCTGTGTTTAGAATGTGATTAACAGCAGAAATAACGCTTTTATTTCTCTTTGTTCTGTTTAATCGAGAGCTGCCTAAGTCAGGTCGTATCTTATGGTTTAATAGAGAAAATGTTTCATAGGTGGGTAGAACAACTTCACCTTCTTGTATTGACATTAAATTTTTCTGACTGGCGTTATCAAACTCTTCAAATATACTAATATACTTATTGATAACAACTTCTGCTATTTCCTTCACTTTTTTAAAGGTGGTGTGAGTAAAATAATGGTCAAACATTATCTCATTTATTATGCGTGTTATTATACCATCTGGGTCTTTATTTTTGCTCTCAAAATTTGTATCATTTAATTTTGGAGTATTATTAACAAATTTAGTAATATTATTATCAAGTAATATTATCCTTCTGATTTGCTTAGGGAATCTTGGTTCAGATCGATACTCTCCCATATCTATGTTGAATTTATTTTTGAATAATTCTATTATTTTCTCTCTATCATTGGCACTAATGTATTTTGGAAGTTTTTCATTCAATACTTCAGTGAAAATGGCTGATACTTGCCGTTGGTATTCAAATGCAATCCACTCTTTTGCTGTTTCCTTAGTTGATTTATTATTATCGATAGAATTGTCTTCTTGTTTTTCTAACGTTAAAGACTTAATTATATTGCTATCGATTTTTAGAAATAAATTAGTCAAATCAATGGCTACAGAATTTTTCTCTAAATAAAATTTTTTGTTCTGATGTGGGGGTGATGAAGAAATGTTTTTGGTACATTTTATATTTTTATAAATTTTATTTAGACTACAACTATCATTGTAAGATATAGAGAGTTTATTATTTTTACCTAATGGGATACCTGATAAGGTTTTTTCATGATGTATTCTTTCGGGATCATTATGGGAACCAAGGATCAATATTTGATTTTCTTTACGTCTTTCGCAGTATTCTATGGATACTTTACGGCCTAATGTATTAACGTACAATATAATACTCCTTAAAATTAAGTGCATATTTAATAATTTTAAGTATATATTATGAATGGATTAACGACTTTCATAAAACTATGATAGCTCGGTATTTACTTTTATAAATTGAGATTTTATAGATAGCGTTGATACTAGGATTTTGAGATATTTGATAATAAAATATATGGTGTCATAAATCTATGACACCATACTTCAAAGAAATCTAATTATTGCAGACCTAATGCAGATTTCATTTGTTTCATTGCATCAATACCTTGTTGGCAAGCTTTGTCTTGCTGATCTTTCGGTAGTGCTGCAACTTGTTTTTTACCTTCTTCCAGTTGACCCTTCATCGCATCTAACTGAGCTTTTGCTTGTGGGTTTTCAGATGCTTTAGATATTAGCGCATCGACTTCAGCGAAGTAAGCATTACAAGTTTCAGTTGCACCAGCAACTTCGGATTTTTTCTCTTCGTCTGAACATGCAGTGATAGCTAACGCCATTAAACCCATACCACAAGCTAGAATTAACTTTTTCATAATTAACCTTAAAATTATTAGTTATTGAAGTAGCAAAATCGAGTATATAAGAGTTCGCTTTAATATCAAACGTGACAAATCCTAAAAAATAATTCGAAAAATCGCCCATAAACCAGTATTAAATAAAATTTATATTTGAAATTAATTCATTATTTAGTGTTTTAATCCAAAAAAATGCTGTTTGTTAATAATCGTGAGTAGGTTCTCATGGTGGTATAAATGCTTTATTGACTATCATCCTGTGATGGGTGCTACTTTGTTGGATTTTTACATGTCGTAGATTTGTTTTTATGTATTTTAAGCTATGGAGAATTATTCAACAGCTTATGTTTGATTAAGTAATTAATTTATTCACAAAAATTGTAAAAAAGACTTAAGGTCTGTTTGTGGGTTTTTATTACCACAATAAACCTAAAGTTTCTCTGGTTAATAAATGAGTTATTAGTGAATATACCTAGCCAAGTAAATGAGTTTCGTTTTTTATAATGAAATACAAAGGATAAGCTACGTGTGAAATATAACTTTTCACCATAAACTATAACTATTTTGCATATAGTAAGAAAATAAATTCATAGAGCGAATTTAGCTTAGTATGTAAAAAAAGATTTACATCTTATTTTTTGTAGCAGCTTATTAGATATTTAAAAAATAAACAGCTATTGGATAAATAGTTAAATTTTGGTTATGTTAGGTGAGCTGGTTCACAGTTTTATCATTTTAACTCGCAATAGGCTATCAAACTGATTTTTAAATCAAATTATTATTGAATGCATTGTCTATTATCAGGTAAAGTCTCTGGCTTAGCGGTTGGTATCGTTAGTGTCTGATAATGCTTTATTGATTTTTGTTTGTAGGCAAAGACAATAAAGGACTGGTTTAATAGGTTGACGCTAAATGAAATTCGTACCAAACTCTAGTCTTCGCAGAAATTCGCCAAAGAGCGATAGACGCGATAGAATGCTTTTCACCGAGGGAAAGTAGTCCTTACAATGTATTTTTAGTATGAACTTATTCCTTAAGTAAAAGCAAAAGTACTTGATACAGAGTCATCTGTATCAACATGTCACATAGCGGATAATAATAATGTTATGGGCATACTCAGTATGTAATGTGATATGCCACATTACTATTTTAATTTTAGACTTACACACAGGGCTTTATCATCATGTCTGCTTCTATTGTTAAGAAACGGCCGTTGAGTCGTTATATCAAAGACTTTAAACACAGCCAAACGCATTGTGCGCATTGCCATAAAACACTGGATCGTATTTCTCTTGTCTTTAACGATGCTATCTTGAATAAAGAAGCTATTGCTGAGATGACAGAACTTGTCGATGAAGGTGCATGGCTTGATTTACAAGATAAATTTACCGCACTTTGTCGCTTTTGTAGCGAAATTTACTGCAACAGCGATACTGATTTTTTTGACATTATGTCATTTAAACAGTACCTGTTTTTACAGACTGAAATGAGCCATAGCACCGTTCGTGAATACGTTGTTCGTTTGCGCCGCCTTGATGAACTCCTTTCATCATCGAATTTTTCAATGAAAGAGTTTACAGCGAGCAAAATCCAAGAACAATTAAGCGATAGAATGACTGAATCAGCATTCAGTAATTACAATATTGCACTACGTAAATATGAGCAATATTTGTTCTGGGAATCAGAAAAAAACTAATTATTAACTACGAATTAGTTCAACGACTTATTCAAAGCAAAATAGTTAAAATATCTAGGGTGCCCTTATAGGGCACCTTTTTGTTTTTGTGGCACTCTATTATATAAATAATAACCAATAGAAATTTTTAATCCTATTTGTAATCTCATATTAAGAATAAGTATTAACCACAATATATAAATTGAATAAAAAATAACAATTTTATATTTTATAACCTGATATTGTTATTGAATTGAAGAATAATATATTAAATAGAGTCTGAGCCGAAAGGCTTAGCCTCAGACTGCTGACAAACGTATTTTGTTTGTCGGCGGTCGTTAAGGTTTTTGAAATCAACGAGGAAAATCAATTTATTGATTTTCGGCTGATAACACGGAGCGGGAAAAACCACGCTTTTATCCCGCTTCGTCAACAACCTCAGCCTGAGCCGAAAGGCTCAGGCTCTTTGGTTAGCCGATAGTCATCAAGCTTGCATTACCACCTGCGGCTGCGGTATTAATGCTTAATGAACGCTCATGGACTAATCTTTCTAGAAGCAAGTTAGTCTCCCCACGCTCAAATCCTTGCACCGAAATAATAGGGCCTTTACGTTGCGCTATAGTTTCACATACAACTTTAAGCTGATCACTGTCGCCATGATAGATAACGGCTTCAATGTGTTGGCTATGTTCAGACCAATTTTTGCTGATTGAAACAGCATGGCGAACTTTTTCAGGTAGTGCTTTATACAGTCGTTGATGCATCTCACTTTCAGGCCATAAACTTTGGCAGCCGCTAGCTAATACCCCAGCTAGCTGTACTAAACAATCTTTTTCATTATCGCTGAGACAAAGTATTGTGCCCCTTGGGGTTAAAGTATACGTGTTTCTTTCACCGGTTGGGCCTGGTAATAACCGTGAAGTACCGGCTTGGGCTTGGCGTGCAAATCGTTCTAGTAAGGCAGGGGCAACGCCATTTTCTTGCTTCTCTGACCATGTTGAGAACGCGTCAAAGGTTTCAAGCAGAATAGGGCGAGCACTTGCATCCATTGGTAATTCATTGTCTTGTCTTTCTAACGTGCGACTGACGGCATTGTCAGGGCGCTCGCTAAGTAAGCGGTATAAATACAATGGACCACCTGCTTTAGGACCTGTTCCAGAAAGACCTTCCCCACCAAATGGTTGCACACCAACCACAGCTCCTACCATGTTACGGTTGACATAAAGGTTACCGACTTTCGCTTTTGCAACTACTTGATTGATAGTTTCATCAATACGAGTATGAACACCCAATGTTAACCCATATCCAGCCGCATTAATTTGATCGACTAGTTCTCTAAGCTGTTCACGTTTAAAGCGGATCACATGTAGTACAGGACCAAAAATCTCTTTTTTCAGCTCAGCAACATTATCTAATTCAATCAATGTTGGTTTAACAAAAGTACCTTCTAGCTGCTCGCGATGGTCATCGAGGCTATTGAATGCTGCTTGGAAGACATCTTTGCCTTTACTGCGCATTTGCTGGATATGCTGCTCAATATTCTCTTTGGCTTCGTTGTCAATCACAGGGCCAATATCAGTAGAAAGATGTTCAGGGTTACCCATGCGGCACTCTTCCATTGCGCCTTTTAGCATGCGGATAGTGCGATCAGCAACATCTTCTTGGACACACAGGATCCTTAGCGCAGAGCAACGTTGACCCGCGCTATCAAATGCAGAGGCAACAACATCTGTCACAACTTGTTCTGTCAGTGCTGATGAATCGACGATCATGGCATTTAAACCACCAGTCTCAGCAATTAACGGCGTTGGGCGACCTTGTGCATCAAGTCTGCCTGCAATGTTACGTTGTAATAAACCGGCAACTTCTGTTGAGCCAGTAAACATAACACCCCGTACTCGATGGTCACCGACTAATTTGGCACCAATCGTTTCACCTTTACCTGGTAAGAATTGTAGTACTTCTCGTGGAATACCCGCTTGATGCAACATTGATACTGCAATAGAACCAATAAGCGGTGTTTGTTCAGCTGGTTTTGCTAGTACGGTATTACCTGCGGCTAGGGCAGCGGCAATTTGGCCAGTGAAAATCGCTAATGGAAAGTTCCATGGGCTGATACAAACGACTGGACCTAATGGGCGGTGGGTATTGTTATCGAAATCATCTCTAACTTGTGTCGCATAATAGTTGAGGAAATCAACGGCTTCACGTACCTCAGAAATGGCGTTTACATAGGTTTTTCCTGCTTCACGCACTAACACATCCAGTAGTGGCTGTAGCTGTTGCTCCATGATATCAGCGGCACGTAATAGAATGGCGGCACGTTCTGATGGTGGAGTTGCAAACCAAATCGCTCCTGCATCGTTGGCAATATTGAGTGCGTGATCCGCTTCTTCAACTGTCGCCTCACGAACGTGACCCACAGTATCAGCGTGACAAGCAGGGTTAATAACGGGGTAGGCACTTTCTGTTGCTTCAGTCGCTTTAAAATTGCCACCTAATAATGGTTGCGCTAATTTTTCTTGTATTGCCGCGGTTAAAAGTGCGCTAGAGAGGGAAGCCAAACGGTGCTCATTTGACATATCTAGCCCCATTGAGTTGACTCGACGTTTACCATACAGGTCGCGAGGCAGTGCAATTTTAGGGTGCGGTAAGCCAATTTGCCCTTCAGTCTTAGACATTTCTAAAACATCTTTAACTGGATCAGCCACTAGCTCATCAAGAGGGATGGTGGCATCTGCAATGCGGTTAACGAAAGACGTGTTGGCACCATTTTCTAATAAGCGACGAACTAAATAGGCTAATAATGTTTCATGTGTTCCAACAGGCGCATAGATACGGCAAGGTCGATTGAGTTTACCATCAGCCACTTTACCAACCACTTGTTCATACAGAGGTTCACCCATACCATGTAAGCATTGGAACTCATATTGGCCTGGGTAGTAGTTTTTACCTGCAAGTTGATAAATTGCAGCCAGTGTATGTGCGTTATGGGTTGCAAATTGAGGATAAATTAGGTTAGGAACCGATAATAATTTACGCGCACAGGCGAGATAAGAAACGTCCGTATACACTTTGCGTGTATAAACTGGATAACCTTCTAAACCATCCATTTGAGCACGTTTGATCTCGCTATCCCAATAAGCGCCTTTCACTAGTCGGATCATTAAACGGCGTTTGCTGCGCTCCGCGAGATCAATAATCGAGTCAATCACAAATGGGCAGCGTTTTTGATAGGCTTGAATGACAAAACCAATACCATTCCAACCTGCTAGTTGTGGCTCAAAACACAGCTTTTCGAGTAGGTCGAGTGAAATCTCTAAGCGATCGGCTTCTTCAGCATCGATGTTAATTCCTACATCGTATTGATGTGCTTGTAACACTAATGACAATAAACGCGGATACAGCTCTTCCATCACACGTGAATACTGCGCTCTACTGTAGCGTGGATGTAGCGCTGATAATTTAATGGAGATGCCTGGGCCTTCATAAATACCTCGACCATTAGAGGCTTTACCAATGGCGTGGATCGCTTGTTGGTATGACACCATGTAATCTTGAGCGTCTTTTTCAGTGAGTGCGGCTTCACCCAACATATCATAAGAGTAGCGGAAACCTTTTTCTTCGAGTTTCCTCGCATTAGCTAGAGCTTGGGCAATGGTCTCACCCGTTACAAATTGCTCACCCATCAAACGCATGGCCATATCAACGCCTTTACGGACGAGTGGCTCACCACTTTTGCTGATGATACGGTTTAAAGAGTTAGATAGTTTGGCTTCATTGTGTGTTGAAACTAGTTTTCCTGTAAACAATAAGCCCCACGTTGCTGCATTGACAAACATTGAGCTACTTTGACCTAAATGTGATTGCCAATTACCCGTGCTGATTTTATCGCGGATCAGGGCATCACGAGTGGCTTTGTCTGGGATGCGTAGTAGCGCTTCTGCTAAACACATTAATGCGACACCTTCCTGTGAAGAAAGGGAAAATTCTTGTAACAAGCCTTGCACTAGACCTGAACGCCCAATACCATTTTTTTGGTTACGTAGTTTTTCAGCAATAGAGTAGGCTAATTTATGCGCTGCATCGGCTTGCTCTGGTGGCAGTTGCGCTTGTTGTAATAACATTGGCAATGCTTGCGTTTCTGGAATTCGATAAGCAGAGGTGATTGCTGAACGTTTCACCGATTGGGGTAAAATATGCTCTGCAAAATCCAAAAAAGGCTGATAATTCGATTCAGTTAATGATTCTTCTTCTGATATTGAAGCGTCTTTGCTATCTTGTCCCGCGGAAATTTCAGGGATGAATTGCTGATTATCCAGTTGTTCAAGGTAATTGAATATAGCTTGTTTAATTAACCAATGGGGTGTGCGATCAAGACGTTGAGCAGCAGTTTTAATGCGTTCACGAGTCGCTTCATCAAGCCTAACACCCATAGTTGTTGTACTACTCATCCCTATTTCCTCGAATGATTGATACTCATCATCTTTCAAATTGCTATGTTGTTGACTGCGTTCACTCGTACTAGGCGCATCTGTATGCGGCTGGCCACTTGCTCACTGGTCATCTAATAACTAAATGTTGAATTATTTAGAGTATGTAAGAAAAGTTACACCTTAATAGCATCATGTTGCAACTTTGTGCAACATTGTTAAAGCCAATTCTAACTGAAGTGTGAAACATATCGTATTTTTATTGGTTAAATTGGATGGTTGGCAGTTTAATTTGTTATTTTTCGATTAAAATCATTGTGTTAATTGAATTTTGTTTTTCGGTTGTAAGTTAATCAATCTATTGGTTAATTTATCAAAATTGTAACATTTGTGATGCGGATATCGTTTATGGAACAAAATAACGTTAATTTCTTGTTAAATTCAAATGAGTTTGTCTAGCATGCAGGGGTAATATTTTTAATTAAGTGCAACACAACATAATCACAATACACATAACATTTATTATTTAATTAGCAGATGTGCAATTAAGTGCAACAAATTAAAGAATATCACTGCTTAATAAATATGTACTCTAAATAATTCAAGGTACAGGTAGGCGACAAGCGAATATAGTCGGGGAGCATAGATAAACTATGTGGCTCGGTGAGCGTAGCGCAGTCACAATACCTTAATGAAAAGCCCTGCAACTTGAAGTATGACGAGTATAAATCCCAAATATTTTTATTAAATATAAATAGGCGGGGAACAAAAATTCTATGGAGAAGGCGAATGACTGTAAGCACTCCGATGATCATTATGTTCATCGTATACATTACTGGCATGTTACTTATTGGCTACTTAGCTTATCGCTCAACAAAAAACTTTGATGATTATATTCTTGGCGGACGAAGTTTAGGAAGCGTCGTCACCGCATTATCAGCAGGGGCCTCTGATATGAGCGGCTGGCTGCTAATGGGGTTACCTGGCGCTATCTTCTTAGCGGGTATCTCAGAAAGTTGGATCGCGATTGGTTTAAGCTTAGGGGCTTATCTAAACTGGTTGTTTGTGGCAGGGCGGCTGCGTGTTCAAACTGAAAAGAACAATAATGCACTTACTTTGCCTGACTACTTTACTAGCCGCTTTGAAGATAATAGCAAAATCTTACGTATTATTTCTGCTGTTGTGATCTTAGTTTTCTTTACGATTTACTGTGCATCTGGCGTCGTTGCTGGTGGCTTGTTATTTGAAAGTACTTTCAATATTAGCTATGAGAAAGCCATGTGGTTAGGTGCATTAGCCACTATCGCTTATACCTTCCTCGGTGGTTTCTTAGCGGTAAGTTGGACGGATACCGTTCAAGCCTCATTGATGATTTTTGCTTTGATTTTAACCCCTGTTGTGATCATCCTTTCATTAGGTGGCATGGATACTGCTGTTGAGGTGATTAAAGCGAAAAATCCTGAATACTTGGATATGTTTAAAGGGTTAAACTTTGTCGCAATTATTTCACTGTTAGGCTGGGGATTAGGGTATTTTGGGCAACCGCATATTTTAGCTCGCTTTATGGCGGCTGATTCACATCGCACTATCCGTTCGGCTCGTCGTATCAGTATGACATGGATGATCTTGTGCCTTGGCGGTACAACTGCGGTTGGTTTCTTTGGGATTGCTTATTTTGAAATGAACCCTGCATTAGCTTCATCGGTGATGGGCAACAATGAGCGGATCTTTATGGAGCTTGCTGGAATTCTATTTAACCCATGGGTTGCAGGTATTTTGTTATCAGCAATTTTAGCCGCTGTGATGAGTACTTTAAGCTGCCAATTATTAGTATGCGCAAGTGCATTAACAGAAGATTTGTATAAGCCTTTCGTTCGTAAGAATGCCAGCCAAAAAGAGTTAGTTTGGGTCGGGCGTTTTATGGTGCTGTTAGTTGCAGCAATAGCTATCTATATCGCGCGTGACCCTAACAGCAAAGTCCTTGCGTTAGTCAGTAACGCATGGGCTGGCTTTGGTGCTGCATTTGGTCCAGTCGTCCTGATGTCTGTGTTATGGAAACGCATGACTCGTACAGGTGCGCTTGCGGGTATGATCGTGGGTGCGGTAACTGTATTGGTATGGATGAAATACAAATGGTTTGCGCTATATGAAATCATTCCTGGCTTTATTTTAGCAACTATTGCGATTGTCGTTGTTAGCTTGCTGACCAAAGCACCGAGTGCAGCAGCTCAGGCTCGCTTTGAAGAAGCAGAAGCCGAATATAAAACTAAGTAAATGATAAAATAAATAAAAGGCCGAATAATTATTATTCGGCCTTTTTTCTTGCTATTTAAATCTATTATTGTGCTTTTTTGTGGCGTTTAGCGAAATGATAGCCGATGAGCAAGATAACAAACCACACCGGTGTTGCCATCAATGCCTGTCTCGTATCATGCTGAAATGCTAATATAATCACCATAAACACAAAGAAAGCTAAGCAAATCCATGACATCACAATTCCAGCAGGCATTTTGTAGTGTGATGCTTTATGCAACTGTGGGCGATGCTTTCTAAACTTCAGATAGCTAAGCAAAATCATGCTCCAAATAAACATAAACAGAATAGCTGACACAGTGGTAACCAGTGTGAAAGCGTGCATGATATCTGGAATAAAATAGATAAGAACAATACCAAAACTTAGGCAGATACAGGTAAAAATCAGCCCTGTAGCAGGAACTGCTTTGCTAGATAAACGGCTAAATTGCTTTGGCGCATCACCTTCTTTAGATAAACCAAACAACATACGGCTGGTGGAAAAAACACCACTGTTTGCAGAGGATGCTGCTGATGTAAGTACCACAAAGTTAACCACACTGGCTGCAGCTGGTAAGCTAATTAGTACAAACATTTCAACAAACGGGCTTTTGTCTGCCAAAATGGTACGCCATGGAGTGACCGCCATAATCACAATCAGTGATAACACATAAAACGCAATGATCCTAAATGGAATGGCATTAATCGCTCTTGGCAACGATTTTTCAGGATCACGAGTTTCAGCTGCTGCGGTGCCCACCAATTCTATCCCTACAAAAGCAAAGATAGCGATTTGGAAGCCAGCAAAGAAACCACTGATCCCCATCGGGAACATTCCACCATCATTCCAGATATTGCTTAAAGATGCAGTATGACCAGCTGGTGATTGGAAATTCATCGCAATCAATGTTCCGCCTACAGCGATCAAAGCAATAATGGCAACAATCTTTATCATAGCAAACCAAAACTCAAGTTCACCAAATAGCCTGACTGAGACTAAATTTAGAGTCAACAATGTCATTACACAAATAAATGAGGTAACCCATTCAGGGAAATCGGGCACCCAGAAACTGACATATGATGTGATAGCAACAATATCGGCAATTCCAGTGATCACCCAGCAGAACCAATAAGTCCATCCGACAAAAAAACCGGCCCATGGCCCAATCAGATCAGCGGAGAAATCGCTGAATGATTTATAGTTAAGGTCTGAAAGTAGTAGCTCTCCCATTGCTCGCATAACAAAAAACAACATAAAGCCGATAATCATATAGACAAAAATGATTGATGGCCCTGCAAGAGAAATGGTTTTACCTGACCCCATAAATAAACCAGTCCCAATAGCGCCACCTATGGCGATAAGCTGGATATGTCGATTACTGAGGCTACGTTTTAGCTGATGACGATCAGCTGAGGAGTGCGTTGACATTGCGGGTTGATTTTCTTCCATATGTATCTATCCAAGCAAGACGGTGAGTAATGTGCAGTCACAGTGTATTTTTAGTTGTGTGACGGTGTTTGCATAAAATATTGTGACATAAATCTCAATTAGAGTAAGGAAAACTTAACGTACTGTCATCGAAGTGGCGACATCTTAATCTAACAATAACACTACATTAACATTAGTAACTAAAATTTAATTACCTAACTAAAAATAGCAGAATATTGAGATTAGCTGATATGTTGAATCTAGCCATTGTGATACGTATCAAATGTAAAGTGATCCCAGAAAGTTGAACTCTTGGTATTAAACGGTTTGTAAGACCTAGTTTCGATATTTACTAATTTTTAACTCACCTAATATTCATCCAAAAAGATATCATCTGAACTTATTATGGATGAATAAATTGATAACGAGGTGCAACCGCGATATTGGTCGTGTTACACACGTTAATATTATGCTGGAATTATAGATTTATTATAAAAATCAATTTTTTGTGTAATCATGGTGTCGATAGATTAGTGTCGTCACTTTATTGTCATAAAAATGATAGTGGCCCCAAAAATATTCACCAGCAGAGAATGTAGTAGATAATGAGCGAGTCAATTGCAAAGTGAAGGTGTTATACTGGCTATTAATTTGCGTTATTATCGCGTTCTCAAAACCAAAGAAAAACTTAACTACAGGATAAAGTGCTTTATAGAGACTCTCTTTGGCTGAAAAGGCGATAAGTAATGCAAGGTGATAATCTATCCCACTATTGAACAAGTAGTTTCTCTCTTTTTCTGTTGTAAACACATCGGCTGTGCTCTGCATTGTTTCAGGAACAAGGTTCTCTATATCTATACCTATCATAAAACCTATTGGTCGTGGTGAAATAACCGCTAATGCATACTGTTCAGTGTGGGAGATACTTCCCCTCCAGCCTTCTGGCCATTTAGGGCTTCTGTCGTTACTAAGTGTGACTTTTTTACTCACCCCCTCTTTCAAGAGTAACGTTTGTGCTGCAACTCTTCCTGCAAGATATTCGGCTCGCCGTTTTATCACAGATGAAGAAAGTGATTCAGGGAATTCTACGGCAAATGTTGAAAATAAGGCATCGTCGTAACCTGAAATAGCAAACTGAAGCTGACAAATATGTATTGATGGTTCTGGTATAACAATCCCTGTTTTGAATGAACGGATAAATGCGTCTGTGGGCAAATTTTCCTTAAAACTAAACATTGTGGTGACCCTTACTATAGAGATTCTTTAGTGACTGCTCTTCGCCGTAAACCTTCGCTGTTTACGACGGGGAGCAGTCACACTTTCACAAAAAATCGATTACTATCACTTATCCTGTCAATTCATATCACATTGTACTGATACGAAAATGGGGGCGTAATCTACTGACGTTCAATATTTTTTCAAACGTCTCAGTTAAGCATTCGAGCGCCAGTGCTAAACAGCATCACCTTTATCAATGATGAGTCGGCCATTTTCAAGCTTAATGCAATGGTCGGCTAAGTGGAAAAAACGATCGTCATGCGTGATAGCTAATACAGCTTTACCCTGCGCGGCTAACTCAGGCAAAAGCTCTTGATAAAAAATACGTTTAAAGAGAGGGTCTTGATCTGCTGCCCATTCATCAAACAGATAGAAAGGGCGATCCTCAAGATAGGTGACAACCAATGCGAGTCGTTTACGTTGCCCTTGCGAGAGGTCACGAGTAGAAAAATAGCCATTTTTTACCGTCACCTTATGCTCAAGATGAAGTTTAGCTAGTAGTGCATTCGCGCGTGAGTCTAGCATTGCGTCGGTATTATTTAAGCCGATCAATGATTCAAAAAGATGAAAGTCAGAAAATACGGCAGAGAAAAGTTGCCGATAGTTGGCACGATTACGTTCAACAACCTCGTGCCCGTCAACCATAATTGTACCGTGCTCTGGTGTGTACAGGCCAACCAGTAGCTTGGCAAGGGTGGTTTTTCCGCTGCCATTACCTCCAATGAGAAAGGTAATTTCTCCTCGTTTCAGTGTGATATCAATGGGCCCTAACTGAAACACGCTATCTTCTTTTTCACGATAATAGCTATGGATAACGCTAGAAAGACAAATAGTGTTAGCATTGCCAAATTCACCCGCGCAGACGGTATTATCGATGGGATCACGCTCATCCAGTTCAGATAATATGGCACTGATCCTACGTAATGAAACACGAGCTGCATTTAATGTTGGAATACTATTAAGTAATCCTTCCAGTGGCATCAGCATAAATAAAAATACGATGATATAACCTGCAAGCGCGCTAGATTCAAGCCCTGGTAATAAGGTAGGGGAAAAAATAACTAGGCCAAGAAAGCTATAGAAAAGAAAGAGGATCCAACCAACGCCAAAGGCATAAATACCAAAGGCTCGAGTTCGATTTTTGCGCACAGCATCAATTTCTTTACCCAGTGATTGATTAAGAAAGGTATGTGCACGAGAAACATGTAGCTTAAGTTCTTTTGCACCTGAAAAAAGGGCATTGAAGTGAGTAAATAAGCGATCTTGCGCTTGGCCTGCTGCTCTTAGAGAAGAAAAGGCGGAACTGCCACCAAGACTATAACCTAATGAACCAACAATAATTATGGTTAGTGCGAGAAAAAAAATAGGAAGTGATAGCCAAGCAAGGTATCCCAAACAACCGATAACGATAGAACCTTGCATCACTATGTTTGGCAGGGTGAAAAATAACAGTGAAACGTTAGTTGAATCATCCGTAATAATTGATTGTGCACGCGAAGCGCCCAGCTTTTCTATTTGACGAAAGGGAGCACGAGCTACACGGAGTGAAATCAGCTCACGCATTTTTGCCATGGTCCCCTGACTTAGCCTTGCGAAAATGACGCTGCTAAAAATACGGCAAGCAATGGCCAATACCGTTAATAAGGCAAAATAGCTAGCCAGTGGTACATAATCAGCAGCAGGCATGATCAGTGCTTTGTTGATTAAAGCAATCAGTGAAACGCTGGCAATACCATTTATGACGCTGGCAGCGGTGGCAATTGCCAATATCCACCGTGAATTGAACAGGAGTGAAAGTAAAAGCGTTAGTGCTGGGTTTTTAGTTGTTGAAGTTTTCATATTGTGTCCACACGTTATTAAGACGTACTTAATGCCCAGAGCTACGGCCAGCCTCATTGCTGGCCGCGCTACTATTCTGATTTCGCTATTTATGTTTGTTCAAGGTTTGCCATAGCCAATCAGCAAGCTGTTCCACCTGTGGTGTAGAGAGCATCGTCATGTGGTTACCTGGCATCAATATTGGGTATAACTGGGAAACATGCATTCTCCATTCGCTTTCATTTGTCATTCTTTCATCGTTATCGCCCTCTTTGGCATTTACTAAGTAGAGATATCCTTGGTAGCGCTCGCGCGGTAGATACACCGTGTTCAAATTGGCCCTCATAACCTGAACAATACCCTGCAACAGCGATGTAGGGGTGTGTGCAGAGAAAATACCTGCTTTCACTAATGCACTATGCAATAGTGTTATCTGCGCGTCAGGTGTGCTATCCATGAAATCAACCTCTGTTAGCGTTAAAGGTTGTGGCAAAAGCATGTTATAGATATCTATCAGTTTCATAATGGCTTCAACGCGATTGACAGATTTTAGTGAGTCCTCTTGCTTATTTGGCGCATCGGTATCCACCAATATCAAACTGGCGATCGTTTCTCCCTGAGCTTGTAGCTGTAATGCGATTTCAAAGGCGATCCAGCCACCAAAAGAGTGCCCCAACAGGTGATAAGGCCCATGGGGTTGTTTTTGCCGTATTCCCTGAATATAAGCACGTGCTGCACCTTCTACGCTGCGATAAGGCGGTTGATTGAGGGTTGTCAGGCCGCGAGCCTGTAACGCACAGATAGGTTGTTGTGTTGGTAGTGTTAACGCCAGCTCAATAAAGCTTGAGGCATTGGCGCCTGCACCAGGGATACAAAAGAGTGGAGGAACGCCTTGCGAACCGTTCTGGATAACAATGTTTGGTGTATAGTTGGTCGGCAATAGGAACTCACTAAACGAGTCTGCAACTTGATTAAGCAATGGCGGCTGCATAATGGTGTAGTGGGTGCCACCAATCGGGTGAAGCATGGAATGCTGACCGACAATACCTTGCCATTCTCCCCAAATATCGTCATGAGAGGTGTATTCAGCGCGGTAGAGATGGACTGATAATGACGAAGCGCTAGCTCGGTAATGCTGGGATAATTGCAAGATAGTTCTTTGGCTGTTAATACGCAGAAGAATATCTTGTTTGGTGATGCCTGAAGGAAGCCATTTACGTTCGTAACAGTGCGCGATAATTTTCTCTATATTGCCTAATGTGCGCAGATCCTCCAAATCTTGCTCATCGGCGATTGTCCGATGATTACGTAAATAGGCAAGGAATATATTGATATTTTCCTGTTCATCATTGAGATCTCCAGAGAAATAAACACTTTTTTGCTCATTAAATTGAGGAACTTCCCGATTGAAATTATAGGAATCTATCATGCCAAGAAACGCGACTTGCTCACCGCTATTAATCAGCTGTAGACCTATTTCATAGGCAATCGACCCGCCTAATGACCATCCCGCAAGGTGATAAGGGCCATGAGGCTGAATACGACGTATCGCATTCACATGGTGTTTCGCCAGTTCTTCTATTGAGGTTGGAGGTGACGGCAACATATGCAGACCTAACGCCTGAAGTGCGTAGACAGGTAAGGTTGAAGGCAGCAATGTAGCGAAAGTTGAATACACTAACGGGTCTCCCGTCGATTCATGTATCAAAAAGAGTGGAAGGAGATCTCCTTCAGGTCTGAGCGGTACAGGGTTTACATCAAATGGAGAATCTGAAACCGCTAATGTATTACGGCCGATTTCAAAGGCCAGATCGCAGAAAGTGGGGTGAGAGAAGAGCGTAGCAAGCGAAACTTCCATGCGCTGTTCACGCATATGGTTTAGTAACTGTACGGCTAGCAATGAATGGCCGCCGAGTTCGAAAAAGTGATCATGTCGCCCGACACGCTCAATCCCCAGCAGCGTTTGCCAAATTTGCGCTAATGCGCACTCTAGCTCACCTTGTGGCGCTTCATACACGTGGCTTACTATCGCGGATTGGTCTGGGGCTGGTAATGCCTTGCGATCAAGTTTGCCGTTAGGGGTCAGGGGGAATGTTTCAAGCATCACAAAGGCGGATGGGAGCATATAGTCGGCCAAGTGCACCGAGAGCTGCTTGCGCAGCTCGGCAGGTTCAAGTGTGATACCGGATTGTGGGCAGAGGTAAGCCACCAGTCGGGTATCGCCTGCA